>NZ_JBFUKR010000010.1:0-181991 GCF_056400745.1 Rhizobacter sp. P5_A1 | reverse complement strand
GGAGAATCCCATGACCACCGATATCGTGATCGTCGCCGCCGCCCGCACTGCTGTTGGCAAGTTCGGCGGCACGCTGGCCAAGACGCCGGCGCCCGAGCTCGGCGCGGCCGTCGTCGCCGACCTGCTGCGCCGCGCGAACCTCAGCCCCGACCAGATCAACGAACTGATCCTGGGCCAGGTGCTGACCGCCGGCTCGGGCCAGAACCCGGCGCGCCAGACCGTGATCAAGGCCGGGCTGCCGCAGAGCGTGCCGGCGCTGACGATCAACGCCGTCTGCGGCTCGGGGCTGAAGGCCGTGATGCTCGGCGCGCAGGCGATCCGCGACGGCGATTCCGAGATCGTCATCGCCGGCGGCCAGGAGAGCATGAGCATGGCGCCGCACGTGCTGCCGGGCTCGCGCGACGGCATGCGCATGGGCGACTGGAAGCTGGTCGACTCGATGATCGTCGACGGCCTGTTCGACGTCTACAACAAGTACCACATGGGCATCACCGCCGAGAACGTCGCGAAGAARTACGACATCACGCGCGAGAAGCAGGACGCGCTCGCGCTGGCCTCGCAGCAGAAGGCCGCGGCGGCGCAGGAGGCCGGCAAGTTCAAGGACGAGATCGTGCCGTTCAGCATCGCGCAGAAGAAGGGCGAGCCRATCGTCTTCTCGGCCGACGAGTACATCAACAAGAAGACCAACGCCGACGCGCTCGCCGGGCTGCGCCCTGCGTTCGACAAGGCCGGCACCGTGACCGCCGGCAATGCCTCGGGCCTGAACGACGGCGCCGCCGGCGTCGTGCTGATGACGGCCAAGAAGGCCGAACAGCTCGGGTTGAAGCCGCTGGCGCGCATCGCCAGCTATGCCACCGTCGCGCTCGACCCGAGCATCATGGGGATGGGCCCGGTGCCGGCCTCGACGAAGGCGCTCGCCCGCGCCGGCTGGAAGGCCCAGGATCTCGATCTGCTGGAGATCAACGAGGCCTTCGCCGCGCAAGCTTGCGCCGTCAACAACGAGATGGGCTGGGACACCAGCAAGGTGAACGTCAACGGGGGCGCGATCGCGATCGGTCACCCGATCGGTGCATCCGGCTGCCGCATCCTGGTGACGCTGCTGCACGAAATGCAGCGCCGCGACAGCAAGCGCGGCATCGCCTCGCTGTGCATCGGGGGTGGCATGGGCGTTGCACTCTGCGTCGAGCGCTGACCCGGCGCGAACCGGCGGCGCCGCGGCGCCGCTTCACATCAGAAGGCGCGATGCGCCCGAACGCCGCTCGCGGAGCAACGCTCCCGCGGGCGGCGGGCCCTATTGAGATCGAGAACCACAGGGACAACCAGCATGACTCAGAAAATCGCATACATCACCGGCGGCATGGGCGGCATCGGCACGACGATGTGCCAGCGCCTGCACCGCGACGGATTCAAGGTGATCGCCGGCTGTGGCCCGAGCCGCGACCACGCCAAGTGGCTGGCCGAGCAGGCAGTGCTCGGCTACACCTTCCATGCATCGGTCGGAAACGTCGGTGACTGGGATTCGACCGTCGCGGCATTCCAGAAGGTCAAGGCGGAGCACGGCCCGATCGACGTGCTCGTCAACAACGCCGGCATCACGCGCGACGGCATGTTCCGCAAAATGAGCCGCGCCGACTGGGACGCGGTGATCGAAACGAATCTGACGAGCCTGTTCAACGTGACCAAGCAGGTCATCGACGACATGGTCGAGCGCAACTGGGGCCGCATCGTCAACATCAGTTCGGTCAACGGCGAGAAGGGCCAGTTCGGCCAGACCAACTACTCGGCCGCGAAGGCCGGCATGCACGGCTTCACGATGGCGCTGGCGCAGGAGGTCGCGAGCAAGGGCGTGACGGTCAACACCGTGAGCCCCGGCTACATCGCGACCGACATGGTCAAGGCGATCCGCCAGGACGTGCTCGACAAGATCATCGCCGGCATCCCGGTGAAGCGGCTGGGCACGCCGAACGACATCGCCTCGATGGTGTCGTGGGTCGCATCCGACGAATCCGGCTTCGCGACCGGAGCCGATTTCTCGGTCAACGGCGGGCTGCACATGGGGTGACAGCGGTCAAGAAAACTTACACGGCAACTCGGCTCGATGGGTACGCTGACGGCGTCGCTCGTCCGTTCTGGTGGGACGCAAGCGAAACGACGTGAAGGAGCAACCCATGAAGATGAAAAGCACGAAGCCGCGTCTGCTGCCGCTGCTGCTCGCCGCGCTGATCCCATTCGGCGCGTTTGCGGCCGATCCCGGCAAGCACGCCTCCTACCTCCATGCGCTGACCGACCTGCGCTCGGCCCGCTGGCTGATCGAGCACCGGCCCGGCGATGCACGCGTGAACGCCGAGGAGAAGGCGGCGATCGCGCACATCGACGATGCCATCGGCGAGATCAAGCAAGCAGCGGCCCGTGAGGGCGAGGACGTCAACAAGCAGCCGCCGGTCGATACCGGGCTCGACAATCGCGGGCGCCTGCACCGTGCCGAGGGCCTTCTGAACAAGGCTCGCGAGGATCTCCGGCACGAAGAGGACGACCCGCAGGCGCGCGGCCTGCGCGACCGGGCGGTGCACCGTGTCGACGATGCGATCGCGGCGACGCACCGCGCGATCGCCGATGTCGAGCGTGGCGGGCGTTGACCGGCCATCGTCAGAAGAGCTTGCCGACGTTCGACAAGGTCGCGATGCCCAACAGCGCGAAGATCGCGGCCGCCATGCCGTGGACCCATCGCATCGGGATCTTCTTGGCGAGCCGGTCGCCGACGAACACCGCCGGCACATCGGCGATCAGCATGCCCAGCGTCGTGCCGGCGACGACCGCGACGAGATCGGGGTAGCGCGCCGCGAGTGCGACCGTCGCGATCTGCGTCTTGTCGCCCATCTCGGCGAGGAAGAACGCGATCAGCGTCGTGCCGAACACGCCGAAGCGAGCGGGCAGGGCGTCGTCTGCGTCGATCTTGTCCGGGACGAGCATCCAGCCCGCCATCGCGATGAACGACACGCCGATGACCCAGCGCAACCGGTCCGGCCCGAGCGCGCCGGCGACCCAGGCGCCGACCAGCCCGGCGCTCGCATGGTTGAACAGCGTCGCGACGAGGATGCCGAGAACGATCGGGAGGGGCTTGCGGAACCGCACCGCGAGGAGCATCGCGAGCAGCTGCGTCTTGTCGCCCATTTCACCGAGCGCGACGACGCCGGTCGAGACGAGGAAGGCTTCCAAAGGGTGATCTCCAGGACCGGTGCTGCAGACGGATGACCTCGCGGCCCCGCCGGTCGTGCCGGGGCCACGCGGTCAAAGGTCTTGCCAGGCTGGATCAGCTGCTTGCGCCATGGCCGCGCGGGCCAAGTGTGTTGACGCAAGCCCCTGTGGGGCAGGGCGGCTACTCCCCGATGACGGGTGAAGTGGCGATTCTATCGCCGCTGCATCAGCCGGCCTGCAGCGCGGCGGCGGCCGCGGCCTGCAGCGCGGCGGCGCTGCCGTCCCACCCGATCTGCGCCTGCGGCGCCGAGGCGCCGCCGAAGTTGCGCTTCATCGACTGCGCGTAGATCGGGTCGTAGTGCTGCAGCAGCAGTTCGCGCACGACGTCCGGGGTGTGGCCGCTGCGCGCGGCCTCCTGCCAGGCGTTGACGATCTCGTTGCCGCGTGACGCGCGCAGCGCATCGAGCCGCTCGCAGAACGCCGCGGTGTCGGTGACGAAGTGGCCATAGTCCTCGAGCAGCAGTGCGACGCGCGCCTCCAGAGGCAGATCGAGGCGGATGCACGGTGCGGCGCGCATGCGCTCGATCAGTGCGAGCGGCACGCGCAGGTCGCCGACCTTCTTGCTCTCGCTTTCGACGTAGACCGGGCGTGCCGGGTCGAAGCGGCGCAGCGTGTCCCAGACGCGCGACTCGAACTGCTTCTGCCCCGGCTGGGGGCTGCCCGGCATCAGCCCGAGCACCGAGCCGCGATGGTTCGCGAGCGCTTCGAGATCGAGCACCTGCGCGCCCTGCGCCTGCAGCACCTGCAGCAAACGGCTCTTGCCCGAACCGGTGCTGCCGCAGATCACGCGGTACTGAAAGCGCGCCGGCAGCTCGTCGAGCGCGGCGATCACCGCGCGCCGGTACGCCTGGTAGCCGCCTTCGAGCTGGTGCACGCGAAAGCCGATCTGATCGAGCACGAGCGCGAGCGAACCGCTGCGCGTGCCGCCGCGCCAGCAGTAGACGAGCGGGCGCCAGTCTTTCGGCTTGTCGAGCACCTCGCGCTCGATGTGGCCGGCGATGTTGCGCGCGACCAGCGCCGCGCCGCGCTTCTTCGCGAGAAACGGCGAGACCTGCACGTACTCGGTGCCGACGACGATGCGCTCGGCGTCGGTCAGCGAAGGCCAGTTGACCGCACCGGGCAGCCGGTCGAGCGCGAACTCGCTCTCGGAGCGGGCATCGACCAGCGCGTTGAACTCGTCCAGCCGCGCGAGCGCGTCGGCGGCGCTGATCGTCAGCAGCATGGGCGCGGAATCATGGTGCGAGCGCGTCCAGCAGCTCGGTCTCGATCTGCAGCTGGATGCGGTTCTGCTGCAGCCCGGGGCCGTCGATCAGGAAGGTGTCTTCGACCCGCTCGCCCAGCGTCGTGATCTTCGCGAGCTGCAGGTTGATGTGGTGGCGTGCGAGCACGCGTGCGATCGAGAACAGCAGGCCCGAGCGGTCGCTCGCCGAGACACCGAGCAGCCAGCGCTGCGCGCGCTCGTCGGGCCGCAAGGTCACGCGCGGCGAGATCGGGAACGACTTGACGCGCCGCGAGACCCGGCCGCGCCCCGGCTCGGGCAGCGGGCCGGTCTCGGCAAGCGCCAGCGCGAGCTGGTTCTCGACAAAGAGGATCAGGTCGCGGTAATGGGTCTCGTAGCTGGTGCTGTTGACCTGGAAGGTGTCGAGTGCGTAGCCGCTGCGGGTGGTGTGGACCTTGGCGTCCAGGATGTTGAAGCCGGCGCCGTCGAAGTAGCCGCAGATGCGCGCGAACAGATCCTGCTGGTCGGGCGCGTAGACCAGCACCTGCAGGCCTTCTCCGAGCGGTGACACACGCGCCTGCACGACCGGCTTCGGCGTGTCGACACGGTCGATCAGCGAGCGCGTGTGCCAGGCGATGTCGCCGGCATCGTGGCGCGCGAAATAGCTCAGGTCGAGCGTGTTCCACAGCGCGTGCTGCACGCCGGGCGGCAACGACGCGAGGTTCAGCATCTGGCGCGCCTCGAGCTTGCGCGCCTCGACCTCGGCGTCCATGTTCGGGCGCGCGCCGCCGAGCGCGCGCAGGGCCAGCCGGTACAGGTCTTCGAGCAGCTTGCCTTTCCAGGCGTTCCAGACCTTCGGGCTGGTGCCGCGGATGTCGGCCACCGTCAGCAGGTACAGCGCAGTGAGCGTACGTTCGTCGCGCACCAGCTTCGCGAAGTTCTCGATCACGTCGGGGTCGGAGAGGTCTTCCTTTTGCGCGATGCGCGACATCGTCAGGTGCGACTCGACCAGGAACTCGATCAGCGCCGCGTCGTCGCCGGCAACCCCGTGGTCGCGGCAGAAGCGGCGCGCCTCGACGCCGCCGAGTTCGGAGTGATCGCCGCCGCGGCCCTTCGCGACATCGTGGAACAGCGCGGCGATGTACAGCACCCACGGCCGGTCGAAACTCGACGCGAGCTGCGAGCAGAACGGGTACTCGTGCGCGTGCTCGGGGATGAAGAAGCGCCGCACGTTGCGCAGCACCATGATGATGTGCTGGTCGACCGTGTAGACGTGGAACAGGTCGTGCTGCATCTGCCCGACGATGCGCCGGAACACCCACAGGTAGCGCCCGAGCACACTGGTCTGGTTCATCAGCCGGAACGCGTGCGTCTGGCCCTCGGGCTCCTTCAGGATCTTCATGAAGGTCGCGCGGTTCACCGGGTCGTGGCGGAACTTCGCGTCCATCAGGTCGCGTGCGTTGTAGAGCGCGCGCAGCGTGCGGGCCGACAAGCCCTTCGGCCCGATCGTCTGCTGGTACACCAGGAAGGTCTCGAGGATCGCGTGCGGATCGCGCTGGTACAGGTCGTCCGAGGCGACCTCGAGCATGCCGCCGCGCTCGAGGAACTTGTCGTTGATCGGGCGCATCGGCGCGTTCTGCGAACCCTCGATGCGTTCCTCGATGTTCAGCATCAGGATCTGGTTCAGCTGCGTCACCGCCTTGGCTGCCCAGTAGTAGCGCTTCATCAGCACCTCGGAGGCGCGCTGGCCGTGCGTGCCGCGGTAGCCGAAGCTCTCGGCGATGGCGGTCTGCAGGTCGAACACGAGCCGGTCTTCGCGCCGTCCGGCGATCATGTGCAGGCGCGCGCGGATCAGCTTCAGCAGGCCTTCGTTGCGGTTCAGCTGCTTGACCTCGAACGGCGTGATCAGCCCGCTCGCGGCCAGCGCGGACCAGGTCTTGCCGAGGCCCGCGGCGCGCGCGACCCAGATCACGACCTGCAGGTCGCGCAGACCGCCCGGGCTTTCCTTGCAGTTCGGCTCGAGCGCGTACGGCGTGTCCTCGAACTTGCGATGGCGCTGCACCATCTCGAGCGTCTTCGCGCGCAGAAAAGCCTTCGGATCCATCGCCTGCGTGTTCGCATGGCGAAAGCTCGCGAACACGCGCCGCGAGCCGCACAGGTAGCGCGACTCGAGCAGCGCGGTCTGCACCGTCACGTCGCTCTTCGCGATCGCGATGCATTCGCCGACGCTGCGCACGCTCGAGCCGATCTCCAGGCCGATGTCCCAGCACGCGGTGATGAAGGCCTCGATCGAGGTCTTCAGCGCAGCGCCGGTCGCCGTCGGCGGCAACAGCACCAGCACGTCGACATCCGAATGCGGAAACAGCTCGCCGCGGCCATAGCCGCCGACCGCGAGCAGCGCGGTGCCGGGCGGCATCGCGGCGCGTTGCCACAGCGTCAGCAGCGTCTCGTCGACATGCCGGCTCAGCGCGCGCAGCAGGCTGGCCGCGGCCGGCGCCGTCGGGCGCGAATCGCGAAAGCGCTGGAGCAGCGCCGCCTTGCCGTCGCGAAAGCGCGCGCGCAGGTCGGGCAGGCTGGGTGCCACCGCAGTCGGCGGGTCCAGGACGGCAGCCATCGCTAGATCGGTCAGGTCGTGACAGCGGCGGGCGGGGCGGTCACGAATGCCGGCGGCGGCGGGCTGCCGGCCGACAAGGTCATCACCTCGTAGCCGGTTTCGGTCACGAGGATCGTGTGTTCCCACTGCGCCGACAGCGAGCGGTCTTTCGTGACGATGGTCCAGCCGTCGCCCATCTCGCGAATTTCTCGCTTGCCGGCGTTGATCATCGGTTCGATCGTGAACATCATCCCCGGCACCAGCTCTTCGAGCGTGCCCGGGCGGCCGTAGTGCAGTACCTGCGGTTCCTCGTGGAACTTCTGGCCGATGCCGTGGCCGCAGAACTCGCGCACCACCGAGAAGCCGTTGTTCTCGGCGAAGGTCTGGATCGTGTGGCCGATGTCGCCGAGGTGAGCGCCGGGCCGGACCTTGACGATGCCCTTCCACATCGCTTCATACGTCATCTGGCACAGGCGCTTCGCGGCGATCGAACCTTCGCCGACGATGAACATGCGGCTCGTGTCGCCGTGCCAGCCGTCCTTGATGACGGTCACGTCGATGTTGACGATGTCGCCGTTCTTCAGCGGCCGGTCGTTCGGAATGCCGTGGCAGACCTGGTGGTTGATCGAGGTGCAGATCGACTTCGGGTACGGCGTGTAGCCGGGCGGCGCATAGTTCAGCGGCGCGGGGATTGCCTGCTGCACGTTCACGATGTGCTCGTGTGCGAGGCGGTCGAGTTCTTCGGTGGAGACACCCGGCTTCACATGCAGCGTCAGCAGGTCCAGCACTTCGGAGGCGAGGCGGCCGGCGATGCGCATCCCTTCGACGTCGGCAGCGGTCTTGATCGTGATCGTCATGGGGCGGGATTATCTCACCGAGGCCGTAAAATCATGGGCTTGCTCCGGACGACCCTCAGGCCGCTCCGGCCATGCTTCCACCCCGCCCACCTCCTCGGATTGCGCCGCGTGACCTCCACCCCCAAGCACCTGACCCACTTCGAGGGCGGCAATGCGCTGTCCGATTTTCGCGCCCAGTCGCTGCTGGCGCGCCTGCAGGCGGTCAGCCCGCGCATCACCGGGGTCGCGGCGCGCCATGTGCACTGGGTCTGGAGCGACGCAGAACTGGCGCGCGCCGAGCACGACAAGCTGACCAGCCTGCTGCGCTATGGCGACGCCTACGCGGGGATCGCCGACGGCACGCTGATCGTCGTCGCGCCGCGCCTCGGCACCGTCTCGCCGTGGGCTTCGAAGGCGACCGACATCGCGCACAACTGCGGTCTGGGCGTGCGCCGCGTCGAGCGCGTCACCGAGTACCGGTTGAGCCTGAAGAGCGGCCTGCTCGGCGGCGCGAAAGCGCTGAGCGCCGACGAGCGGCAGGCCGCCGCGGCGCTGCTGCACGACCGCATGACCGAAAGCGTGCTGCTCGCGCGCGAAGACGCGGTGCACCTGTTCGACGAGCAGCCGGCGATCCCGATGCAGCACGTCGACGTGCTGGGCCGCGGGCGCGAGGCGCTGGTCCGCGCGAACACCGACTTCGGCCTGGCGCTGTCGGACGACGAGATCGACTACCTCGTCGACGCCTTCGACGGACTGACGCGCAACCCGAGCGACGTCGAGCTGATGATGTTCGCGCAGGCCAACAGCGAGCATTGCCGGCACAAGATCTTCAACGCGCAGTTCGTGATCGACGGCGTGCCGCAGGAACACTCGATGTTCCAGATGATCCGCCACACCGAGGCGCAGAACCCGCAGCACACCGTCATCGCGTACAGCGACAACGCGTCGGTGATGGAGGGCGGCACGATCGAGCGCTGGCTGCCGCAGGGCTACACGAACGCGCCGGCGTATGCGGCGCGGACCGAGGCGGTCCATGTGCTGATGAAGGTCGAGACGCACAACCACCCGACCGCGATCTCGCCGTTCCCGGGTGCATCGACCGGCGCCGGCGGCGAGATCCGCGACGAAGGCGCGACCGGCCGCGGTTCGAAGCCGAAGGCCGGCATCACCGGCTTCAGCGTCTCGAACCTGCATCTGCCCGGCACGAACGAGCCCTGGGAGCAGGCGCCCTGCGGCAAGCCCGAGCACATCGCCAGCGCGTTGTCGATCATGATCGACGGCCCGCTCGGCGGCGCCGCGTTCAACAACGAGTTCGGGCGCCCGAACCTCGGCGGCTACTTCCGCGTCTTCGAGCAGACCGTCGGCAGCGGGGCCGATGCGCTGCGGCGCGGCTATCACAAGCCGATCATGATCGCCGGCGGGCTGGGCTCGATCGCGGCCTCGCAGACCCGCAAGATCGCGTTCCCGGCCGGCACGCTGCTGATCCAGCTCGGCGGCCCCGGCATGCGCATCGGCATGGGCGGCGGCGCCGCGAGCTCGATGGCGGCCGGCGCGAACGCCGCAGCGCTCGACTTCGACTCGGTGCAGCGCGGCAACCCCGAGATCGAACGCCGCGCGCAGGAGGTCATCAACCACTGCTGGGCGCTCGGCGAGAGCAACCCGATCCTCGCGATCCACGACGTCGGCGCCGGCGGCATCAGCAACGCGTTCCCCGAGCTCGTCGACGGCGCCGGCCGCGGTGCGCGCTTCGACCTGCGCCAGGTGCCGCTCGAGGAAAGCGGCCTCGCGCCGAAAGAGATCTGGTGCAACGAGAGCCAGGAGCGCTACGTGATGGCGGTGTCGCCCGAGGCGCTGCCGATGTTCCGCGCGATGTGCGAGCGCGAGCGCTGCCCGTTCGCGGTCGTCGGCGTCGCGACCGCCGAGAAGGAGCTCGTGCTGGAAGACGGCCCCGGCGGCGAACAGTCGATCGCGATGCCGATGGAGGTGCTGCTCGGCAAGCCGCCGAAGATGCTGCGCGAGGTGCAGCGCGTGATGCGCGACGCGCCCGCTCTGGACCTCACCGACGTCGCGCTCGCGAAGGTCGCGTTCGACGTGCTGCGGCACCCCACCGTCGCGAGCAAGCGCTTCCTGATCACGATTGGCGACCGCACGGTCGGCGGCCTGAACAGCCGCGATCCGATGGTCGGGCCGTGGCAGGTACCGGTCGCCGATTGCGCGGTCACGCTGGCCGACTTCAGCGGCTTTCGCGGCGAAGCGATGAGCCTGGGCGAACGCACGCCGCTCGCGGCGCTCGACGCGCCTGCCTCCGGCCGGATGGCGGTCGGCGAGGCGATCACGAACCTGCTCGCGGCGCCGATCGAACTGTCGCGCGTCAAGCTCAGCTGCAACTGGATGGCGGCCTGCGGCGAGCCGGGCGAGGATGCGGCGCTGTACGACACCGTGACCGCGGTCGGCATGGCGTTGTGCCCGGCGCTCGGCATCGGCGTGCCGGTCGGCAAGGATTCGCTGTCGATGCGCACGCGCTGGCAAGAGGGCGGCGAAACCAAGCAGGTCACCGCGCCAGTGAGCCTGATCGTCACCGCATTCGCGACGCTCGACGACGCGCGGCCGGTGCTGACGCCGCAGCTGCAGCCCGGCGACACGACGCTGATCCTGATCGACCTCGGCAACGGCAGAAACCGCCTCGCCGGCTCGATGCTCGCGCAGGTGCTCGGCCAGTTCGGCAGCCGCGCGAAAGACGGCATCCCCGATCTCGACGAGCCGGCGCAGCTGAAGGCGCTGGTCGCCGCGATCAACCGGCTGCGCGAACAGGGCCGGCTGCTCGCGTACCACGACCGCAGCGACGGCGGCCTCTGGGCGGCGGCCTGCGAGATGGCCTTCGCGGGCCACATGGGGGTGAGCCTGAACGTCGACATGCTCGTCACCGAAGGCGACGGCATCAGCGACAGCCGCGCCGAATACGGCGACTCGAAGAACTGGGCGACGCAGGTCGGCGCGCGGCGCGAAGAGCTGACCTTGCGCGCGCTCTTCAGCGAAGAACTCGGCGCGCTGATCCAGGTGCCGACCGAGGCGCGCGTTGATGTCATGCAGACGCTGCGCGAGTTCGGCCTGAGCCAGCACAGCCACTTCGTCGGCAAGCCGAACACGCGCGGCGTGGTCGAGGTCTGGCGCGACGCGAAGGCGGTGTTCGCGGCACCGCTGCGCGAACTGCACCAGGCCTGGGACGACGTCAGCTGGCGCATCGCCAGGCTGCGCGACAACCCGGCCTGCGCCGACGCCGAGCACGCGGCCGCAGGCGGGGCCGAGGACCCGGGCCTGCACCTGACGCTGAGCTTCGACCCGAGTGTCGACGTGGCGGCGCCGTTCATCGGCAAGACCCGGCCGAAGCTCGCGATCCTCCGTGAGCAGGGCGTCAACAGCCACCTCGAGATGAGCTACGCGATGGACCGCGCCGGCTTCGAGACCTACGACGTGCACATGAGCGACCTGCAGGCCGGCCGTGCGCGGCTCGATCAGTTCCAGGGCTTCGTCGCCTGTGGCGGCTTCAGCTACGGCGACACGCTCGGCGCCGGCGAGGGCTGGGCCCGCTCGGTGATGTTCAACCCGGTGCTCGCCGAGCAGTTCGCCGCGTTCTTCAATCGCGACGACACCTTTGCGCTCGGTGTCTGCAACGGCTGCCAGATGATGGCGGCGCTGTCGGCGATCATTCCCGGTGCGAGCGCATGGCCGAAGTTCACGCGCAACCGCAGCGAGCAGTTCGAGGCCCGGCTGAGCCTGGTCGAGGTGCTGGACAGCCCGTCGATCTTCTTCAGCGGGATGGCCGGCAGCCGCCTCCCGGTCGCGGTTGCGCACGGCGAGGGCTTTGCCGACTTCTCGCAGCGCGGCGACGCGAAGGCCGTCCGGCGCGCGCTGCGCTTCGTCGACAACCACGGCGCCCCGACCGAGCTGTACCCGTTCAACCCGAACGGCAGCCCCGACGGTCTGACCGCGGTCACGACGCCCGATGGCCGCTTCACGGCGCTGATGCCGCACGCCGAGCGCGTGTTCCGCAACCTGCAGATGAGCTGGACCCCCGGCGAGCGCGCTGCGCTCAGCCCGTGGACGCGGATGTTCGCGAATGCGCGGGTCTGGCTGAAGTGATCAGCCGCCGGCCGTTGCCCGCGCATCGGCCGCCCGCCGCAGTGCGTCGGCCGTCGCCGCATCGGCCGGAAAGAAGGTCTCGAGCGCGAGTTCCGACAGCGTGATCTCGACCGGCGTGCCGAACACCGTCATCGTGCTGATCAGCGAGAGCTGCCCGAGCGGCGTGTCGAGCACGAGTGGCACGACGATCGACGGGTTGGGCGTGAAGGCCGCGGCGCCGTCGTGGGACGGGGCCGGATAGCCGGCGAGTTCCTCGGCGAGGCGGGCGAGCGTCGCGTCGGCGGTGATGCCGATCTGGTGGTGCATCCGCTCGAACAGGTGCGCGCGCCATTGCGCCAGGTTGACGATGCGCGGCGCGAGTCCCTGCGGGTGCAGGCTCACGCGCAGCACGTTGACTGGGGGCCGCAGCAGCTCGGGCGCAATGCCGAGCTGCAGCAGCGCCGCGGCCGCCGTGTTGTGGAACAGCAGGTTCCAGTGGCGATCGACCGCGAGGGCCGGATAGGGTTCGTGCGCCTTCAGGATCTGCTCGACGGCCGAGCGGGCTGCGCCAAGTGCCGGATCGTCGAGCGCGCGCTCGGCGTACATCGGTGCGAAGCCCGCGGCGGTGAGCAGGCGGTTGCGCTCGCGCAGGGGCACGTCGAGGCGGTCTGCCAGGCGCAGCACCATCTCGCGGCTGGGCATCGCGCGGCCGGTCTCGACGAAGCTCAGGTGGCGGGTCGAGACCTCGGCGTCGACCGACAGGTCGAGCTGGCTCAGATGCCGGCGCTGGCGCCATTCGCGCAGCTGCGCGCCGACCGGCGCAGGGGTGGACAGGTTCATCGCCGGCACGATAGCGCAGGCTTGCGCCGGTCGCGATGACCTCGCGGGTCATCGCGGAATTGACCGATCAGGTCGGCGCCGTGCTCGTGGCACAGGCCACGCGGCGCACGCGGCCCGAACCGCGCTTGCGCTATCGTCCGCCGCGATGATCGCCACCGCCTTGCCCGAACTCCGCACGCCGCGCCAGCGCTTCGATCGCCTCGACGCGCTGCGCGCGCTCGCGATCGTCTGGATGGCGGTCTTCCATTTCTCGTTCGACCTGAACCACTTCGGGTTCACGCGGCAGAACTTCTACGCCGACCCGTTCTGGACGCTGCAGCGCAGCGCGATCGTCAGCCTGTTCTTGTTCTGCGCCGGGGTCGGCCAGGCGATCGCGCTCGATCAGCACCAGGCCCGGCCGCGCTTCTGGCGGCGCTGGGCGCAGGTCGCGGGGTGTGCGCTGCTGGTCACGCTTGGTTCGATGTGGATGTTCCCGCGCAGCTTCATCAGCTTCGGTGTGCTGCATTGCATCGCGGTGCTGCTGATCGTGATGCGGCTGAGTGCAGGGGCAGGGCGCTGGCTGTGGCCGCTCGGGCTCGCGGCGGTGCTGCTGCCGCAGCTCGTCCAGCACTCGTTCTTCGACACGCGCTGGACCGACTGGATCGGCCTGGTCACGCACAAGCCGATCACCGAAGACTACGTGCCGCTGCTGCCCTGGCTCGGCGTGGCGTGGTGGGGCCTGGCCGCCGGTCAATGGGTGCTGGCGCGGCGCCGGGCCTGGCTCACCAGCGCGTTGCCCGCGCCGCTCGCGCCGCTGGCGGTGCTCGGCCGCTGGAGCCTGAGCTTCTACATGCTGCACCAGCCGGTGCTGATCGGCCTGCTGAGCGCGCTGGTCGCGTTGCGCAAGGCGTGATCAGGCGCGCAAGCGCTCGGCGGCGCCGTCGATCGCCGCCTTCAGCTGCGCATAGCTGCGCGTCACCGGGAACTGCGGGAACTGCGCGACGATCGCCTCCGGCGGGTGGATGAAGAAGCCGGCATGCGCCGCGCCCAGCATGCCGGTGTCGTTGTACGAATCGCCGGCCGCGATGACCTGGAAGTTCAGCCCGCGCAGCGCGTTCACCGCGTGGCGCTTCTGGTCCGGCTGGCGCAGCACGTGGCGGCGCACGAAGCCTTCGGCATCGACCTCGAGCTTGTGGCACAGCAAGGTCGGCCACGCGAGCTGCTTCATCAGCGGCTGCGCGAACTCGTAGAAGGTATCGGAGAGCACCAGCACCTGGTAGCGGCTGCGCAGCTCGTCGAGAAAGTCCTTCGCGCCTTCCATCGGGCCCATGCCGGCGATCACGTCCTGGATGTCGGCCAGCTTCAGCCGGTGCTGCGCGAGCAGGCCGATGCGAAAGTTCATCAGCTTGTCGTAGTCGGGCTCGTCGCGGGTCGTGCGGGCGAGCTCCTTGATGCCGCTGCGCTTCGAGAACTCGATCCAGATCTCGGGCACGAGCACGCCTTCGAGGTCGAGGCAGATCATTTGCATGGGGGTCTCCGGCGCGTCGGGGTGAGGGCGGCGGGATCGTACCCGACCGACGCGCGCGTAACATCGGCGCATGACAAAAGGTACGCAGGTCCTGTTCGGTTTTCACGCGGTGACGGTCCGCCTCAAATCGGCACCGAAGTCGGTGCTCGAGGTTCATGTCGACACCACGCGGCGCGACCAGCGCATGCGCCAGTTCGTCGAGCGTGCACGCGATGCCGGCGCGAAGCTGATCGACAGCGACGACGATCGCCTGCAGAAGCTGAGCGGCTCGCACCGCCACCAGGGCGTCGCGGCGCGCGTCGAGGCGATCGCGCTCAGCCATTCACTCGACGACACGCTCGACGCCGTCGAGGGCCCGCCGCTGCTGCTCGTGCTCGACGGCATCACCGACCCGCATAACCTCGGCGCCTGCCTGCGCGTCGCCGACGGCGCCGGCGCGCACGCGGTGATCGCGCCGAAGGACCACGCGGTCGGCATCAACGCGACGGTCGCGAAGGTCGCGAGCGGCGCCGCCGACACCGTGCCGTACTTCATGGTGACGAACCTGGCGCGCACGCTGAACGAGCTGAAGGAGCGCGACATCCGCATCGTCGGCACCTCGGACGATGCGCCGCGTTCGCTCTACGAGCTCGACCTGACCGGCCCGGTCGCGCTGGTGCTCGGCGCGGAGGGCAGCGGCATGCGCCAGCTCACGGGCAAGACCTGCGACGAGCTCGTGCGCCTGCCGATGGCCGGCGCGGTCGAGAGCCTGAACGTCTCGGTCGCCAGCGGCGTGTGCCTGTACGAAGCGGTGCGCCAGCGCGCGCCGAAGAGCGTCTAAGCCCCAACGGAGTTCCCCATGCCAGTCATCGACGTCAAGCACCCGCTGGTCAAGCACAAGGTCGGCCTGCTGCGCGAGAACGACATCTCGACGAAGAAGTTCCGCGAGCTGACGAACGAGCTCGCCCGGCTGCTCGCCTACGAGGCCACGGCCGACTTCCCGCTCGAGACCACGACGATCGAGTGCTGGAGCGGCCCGGCCGAGATCCAGCGGATCAGCGGCAAGAAGGTCACGGTCGTGCCGATCCTGCGCGCCGGGCTGGGCATGCTCGACGGCGTGCTCGACATGATCCCGAGCGCGAAGGTCAGCGTCGTCGGGCTGTCGCGCAACCACGAGACCTTGCAGCCCGAGAACTACTTCGAGAAGTTCGTCGGCAAGCTCGACGAGCGCACCGCGCTGATCATCGATCCGATGCTCGCGACCGCCGGCTCGATGATCGCGACCGTCGACCTGCTGAAGAAGCGCGGTTGCAAGGACATCCGTGCGCTCGTGCTCGTCGCCGCGCCCGAAGGTGTGGAGGCACTCGCGAAGGCGCACCCCGACGTGCGTTGCTGGACGGCCTCGATCGACAGCCACCTGAACGAGATCGGCTACATCATCCCCGGGCTCGGCGACGCCGGCGACAAGATCTTCGGGACCAAGTGACGAGCGCTACAAGCGCGTGAAGCCGAGCTTGCCGAACAGCGTCTCGGAGGGCGTGTTGCCTTCGGTGATCACCGCGTAGACACGGCCCCAGCGTGCCTCGGCGAGCCGCGTCAGCGCCGCGTTCATCACCGCGATGCCGTGGCCCTGGCCGCGCGCGCTCGGGTGCACGATCACGTACGCGACGAGCGGGCCGGCGACGACCTGGTGGCGCTCGTTCCAGTCGCACATCAGCGCCGCGGCGATCGAGCGGCCGTCACGCTCGATGGTCACGCAGGCATCGAGCAGCGGCGCGCCGTACTTGCCGGCGAAGAAGCCGCGCATCTCGATCCGGGCCTGCGCGAGCGTTTCGCCCTCGTCGTCGATCGTGCCGAGATAGGCTTCGTAGAGCAGCCCGGCGAGCGCGTCGGCGTCTGCCGCGGTGACCGCGCGGCACGCCGCCGGCGGGCTGCGCAAGGCCGCGCGCCAGGCGCCGCCGCGGCCCGTGAGGGTGTACAGGTGACGTACGCTTTTCATCTCGAACGCGGTCCTGCGCACCCCGTCATCGGTTTACCAAACTTGACTCTATATGTCTTGCCGCTGTCACGTGGCGCTCCTACCCTAGCACCATGAAAAGCATAGTCCAACCCCTGGTGCAGCGCTGGCGTCAGGAGTCCTCCGGCGTGATCGCGCCGGCCATCGACGCGCGGCCGTTCCGCCTCTGGATGACCGGCAGCCTCGCCGTCGTGATGGCCGCGATGATCCCGCTGCGAACCTGGTCGGAGACCGAGCGCAGCCACGCGATGCGGCTGCTGCGTCACAGCCGCTACGACGTCAGCGAAACGCTGCAGCGCATCGAATCGGCGGCACGCGATCGTGGCCTGTCGGTGCTCGCGAAGGTTCCCGGTTCGCCGCCGGTGCTGGTGCTTGCGGCATCGATCGGCGGCACGCTGGTCGTGATGAACCAGCCCGACTCGCGGCCCGCGATGCCACTGAGCCTGATGGTCAGTGCGTCGGTCGACGGTGGCGCCGATGTGCTCGTCGCGGCGGCGCACCGCGAGGCGGTGGCGAGCGATTGGTCTGACGTGCCGGCCTCGGTGGTCGAGGAGTTGCACGCGCTGCCCGAGGTCGTCGAGCGCGCGCTGGTCTAGACCTAGACCCAGCCGAGCGCGCCGGCGATGCAGCCGAGCGCGACCAGCCACATCGGGCTCAGCTTCGTGCGCAGCATCACCGCGATGCTGACGACGATCAGCGCGAGGGCGCCCCAGCGCTGCGCCGGATCGCGCAGGTACGGCTCGGCGAGCACCCATCCGGTCGCGAGCAGCAGGCCGAGCGTCAGCGGCGTCAGGCCGGCGGTGAAGGCACGCACGAAACGGGTCTCGCGCCGCTGCGCGCCCCAGCGCGTTGCCCACAGCGAGAGCGCGGTCGAAGGCAGCAGGATGCCGGTCATCGTCGCGAGCGTGCCGAGCGGGCCGGCGACGTTCCAGCCGAGCACCGCGACGAACAGCACGTTCGGCCCCGGCGCCGCCTGCGCAATCGCGATCGACGCGGTGAACTGCGCATCGGTCAGCCAGTGGTGCTCGGCGACGATGTAGCGGTGCATGTCGGGCACGGTCGTGATCGCGCCGCCGACCGCGAGCAGGCTCAGGATCAGGAAGTGCGTGAACAGGCCGAACAGGTCGGAGGCGTCGTGGTTCATGTGCGCAGCCGCAACCGGTGCCAGGCCACCGCGATCGCCAGCGAACCGAGGCCGAGGATGACCCAGACCAGCGGCAGGCGCAGCCACGCCGTCGCGATCAGCGTCAGTGCGCCGAAGCCGAGGCAGATCGGCAGGCCCATCACGTTGCGCTTCAGCGTGCCGAGCAGCCTGAAGCCGGTCGACAGCACCAGGCCGGCCGCGACCGCGCCCATGCCACGCAGCGCGCCGGTGACCATCGGGTACTCGACGAAACGCGCATACAGCGCCGTCAGCGCGAGCACGACGAACATCGGCGCGAGCAGCATCCCGCCGAGCGCGGCGAGCGCGCCGCGCAGTCCGAACGCGCGGTCGCCGAACATCAGCGCGAGGTTCACGACGTTCGGGCCCGGCAGCACCTGGCTGATCGCCAGCATCTCGACGAACTGGTCTTTCGTGAGCCAGCGGTTGCGCTCGACCAACTCGCGCTGCGCCACCGGCAGCACGCCGCCGAAGCCCTGCAACGCGAGACGATTGAAGGCGAAGAACAACTCGCCCAGCGAGCCCGGCGCAGCAAGTGCCTCGTCAGCGGCGACCATCAGGCGAACACCGCCTTGCGCCGGCCGGCCCAGAGGCTCAGCGCGATCGCGGCCAGCAGCCACGCGAGACCGAACCAGTTCAACGGCGCGTAGCCGCCGTGTGCGATCAGCCAGCCGCCGCTCGAGGCGCCGGCGGCCTGGCCGAGGTAGATCGCCGAGGTGTTCAGCGCCATCAGCGCCGGCGCGAACGCCGGCGCGGCGATGCTCAAGCGCGCCTGCTGGGTCGAGTTCGACGCGAAGCAGCCGAGCGCCCAGGGGATCAGGATCACGGCCATGCCGACGAGCGTGGAGACCAGCGGCCAGACCAGCATCGACAGCGCGATCATCGACAGGGTGACCGCGACCGCGACGTTCGGTCCGACGCGGTCGATCACGCGCGTCAGCACGACATTGCCGATCAGGCCGAACACGCCGAACCACATCAGCAGCAGCGTGATCTGCTCGGTGCTCGCGCCGAGCGTGTGCCGGTAGTACGGCGCGAAGTACGAGAACAGCGTGAACTGGCCGGCGCCCGACAGGGCCGTGACGAGCACCATCGCCATCAGCACCGGGTTCGTCAGCACATCCTTCCAGGCCCGCAGCGAGAGCGCGGCCGGGCGCACGCCGTCCGGCATCACCGCGAACACCCAGACCGCGGCGACGAGCGCGAGCGCGGCGACCACGTCGAACGCGACGCCCCAGCCATGCGTCTCGCCGATCCAGGCCGACATCGGCAGCCCCAGCACCGAGGCGATCGACCAGCCGAGAAAGATGAAGGTGATCGCGCGGCCGCGCTCGTGCGGTGCGGCCATGAAGCCGATCGCGGCGGCGGCCTGCGGCGTGAACACCGCGGCGGCGAGCATCGTCAGCGCGCGCACCGGCCAGAGTGCCGCATAGCTCGGCATCAGCGCGCTGATCGCATGGCCGGCGCCGTACCAGAGCAGCGCGATCGCGAGCAGGCGCCGCCGGTCGAACCCCGCGACCCAGCCGGCGAGCAGCGGCGCGCCGAAGGCCATCGTCGCCGCGGCGATCGCGATCAGCTGGCCGGCCAGCGCGACCGAGACGTTCAGCGAGCGCGCCATGTCGTTCAGCGTGCCGGCCGCCGACATCACGCCGCAGCCGATCACGAAATTGCCGAACATCAGGGCCCAGCGGATGCCGCCGCGCAGCGGCGCTGCCTCGGTCATCTGAGCACTCGCAAGGCCTCGGGATTCAGGATGTTCGTCGGCGTGCCGTTGATGAAATTCACGACGTTCTCGAACGCGGCCTGGAAGTACAGCTCGTAGCTGTCCTGCTCGACGTAACCGATGTGCGGCGTGCAGACCGCGTTCTCGAGCCGCAGCAGCGGGTGGCCCTGCAGGATGGGTTCGCTCTCGAACACGTCGACCGCGGCCATGCCCGGCCGGCCGCGGTTCAGCGCCGAGACCAGCGCGCCTTCCTCGATCAGCTCGGCACGCGAGGTGTTGACGAGCAGCGCGGTCGGCTTCATGCGCGACAGCGCGTCGAGCTTGACGACGCCGCGCGTGCTGTCGTGCAGCCGCAGGTGCAGCGTGATCACGTCGCAGGTCTCGAAGAACGCTTCGCAGCTCGCTGCCGCGGCGTGGCCGTCGGCCTCGGCCCGTGCCCGCGCCGACTCGCTGCCCCAGACCGTGATGTGCATGCCGAAGGCCTTGCCGTAGCCGGCGACCATCTGGCCGATCTTGCCGTAGCCCCAGATGCCCAGCGTGCGGCCGCGCAGGACCATGCCGAGGCCGAAGTTCGCCGGCATCGACGCTGCCTTCAACCCCGACTGCTGCCATGCACCGTGCTTCAGGTTGCCGATGTACTGCGGCAGCCGCCGCATCGAGGCCATGATCAGTGCCCAGGTCAGCTCGGCCGGCGCGACCGGCGAGCCGACACCCTCGGCGACCGCGATGCCCATGCGCGTGCAGGTCTCGACATCGATGTGCGGGCCGGCCTTGCCGGTCTGCGAGATCAGCTTGAGCTTCGGCAGCTTCTCGAGCAGCTGCTTCGGGAACTGCGTGCGCTCGCGGATCAGCACCAGCACATCGGCATCGCGCAGGCGCACCGACAGCTGGCCGATGCCCTTGACGGTGTTGGTGAAGACCTTCGCGTTCAGTGCCTCCATCACGCTGGCGCACTTGAGTTTGCGCACGGCGTCCTGGTAGTCGTCGAGGATGATGATGTTCACGGGGATCGGGGTCGCTCGCTGTTGCCCGGCGGGTGCCTGGCGATTGCCCGCAGGCTCGACCTTCATTGTGCACGCCGAAGCGCGAGCCTGTAGCATGCCGGCTCGCATACCCAATGACCCGGAGACAAGAACCATGTCGATCACCATGCACTCGGCCAGCGCGCCGATCTTCATCACGATGCTCAAGAACCTGAGCGTCTGGCTCGACAAGGCCGAGGCGCACGCGCAGGCGAAGAAGTTCGAACCGAGCGTCTACCTCGGCACGCGTCTCGCACCCGACATGCTGGCGTTCACGACCCAGGTCCAGATCGCCTGCGACACCGCAAAATTCGCGATCGCGCGGCTCGGCGGCGTGGACGCGCCGAAGTTCGACGACGCCGAGGCGAGCCTGGCCGACCTGCGCGAGCGCGTGAGCGCGACGATCGAGTACATCAACTCGGTGCCGGCCGCGAAGGTCGACGGCAGCGAAGACAAGGAGATCACGATCCCGCGCCGCACCGGCCCGATCACGATGAAGGGCGAGGCCTACCTGAAGCACTACGCGCTGCCGAACTTCTTTTTCCACGTGACGACCGCGTACGCGCTGCTGCGCCACAACGGCGTCGATCTCGGCAAGATGGATTACCTGGGCGCGCCCAGGTCCTGATCAGACCTGGCCGAACAGCGCCTTGCGCTGCGGCGTGTAGTGCCACCAGGGCGCGGCCGGCGCGCCGCGCATGAAATCGACCGCGGCCATGAAGGTGTCGAGCACGCAGGGATCGTGGCGCTGGTCGGTTGCGGCGCAGAGCTTCTGGTAGAGCACGAACGCATCCTTGCCGCGCAGGTCGGAAGGGCGCTCGATGCCGATCAGGCGCAGGTCGGCGGCCAGCGACGGGCCGATGTTCGGCAGCTGCTCGAGGGCAGTGCATTCGGCGGCGTTGGCGGCCTTGGGTGACTTGATTGCGGCCATGGTTGTCGCCGTCACATCATCATGTTGTTGCGGATCAGGCCGACGGCCAGGCCCTCGAGTTCGAACTGCAGTTCGCCGGCGTCGGCGCCGCTGGTGGGCACGACGATGGTCTGGAAGTCGGGGTTCTCGGGAATCAGCTCGATGCTGTTGCGGGTGCGCCGAAAGCGCTTCACGGTGACCTCGTCACCGAGCCGCGCGACGACGATCTGCCCGTTCTTCGCGTCTTTGGTGCGCTGCACCGCGAGCAGGTCGCCGTCGATGATGCCGGCGTCGCGCATGCTCATGCCGCGCACTTTCAGCAGGTAGTCGGGCCGGCGCGGGAACATGCTGGCCTCCATCAGGTAGGTCTGGTCGATGTGCTCCTGCGCCAGGATCGGGCTGCCGGCCGCGACCCGGCCGATCAGCGGCAGGGTCAGCTGCGCGAGGCTCGGCAGCGGCAGGCTGAACTGCTTGCCGCGCTGCAGGTTCAGCTGGCGCAGCGTCTCGGAGCGCAGCCGGATGCCGCGCGAGGTGCCGCCGACCAGCTCGATCACGCCCTTGCGTGCGAGCGCCTGCAGGTGCTCTTCGGCGGCGTTCGCCGACTTGAAGCCGAGCTCGCTGGCGATCTCGGCGCGCGTGGGCGGGGCGCCGGTGCGCTCGATCGCGCTTTGCACCAGATCGAGAATCTGCTGTTGCCGGTCGGTGAGCTTGGGCGGTTCGTACACGGGATTTCCTTGATGATGGCGGCTTGGGTAGCGCTGTGCCTTCGCACCGCACCCGCCTCACTGGAAATTCATCCAGCACCTGTATTTTCATCCAGCTTCCAGAAAAATGCAAAACCATGTATCGAAGGTCGTCGTGCTCGGCACCGGCGGGACGATCGCGGGCGCCTCGGCGGATCCCTCCGACAACGTCGGCTATGTGGCCGCGCAACGCGCGGTCGCCGACCTCGTTCGCGGCGTGCCGGCGCTCGCCGGCGTCGCACTCGAGGTCGAGCAGGTCGCGCAACTCGACAGCAAGGACATGGACCACGCGACCTGGCGCGCGCTCGCGCTGCGCTGCGCGCTGCACCTGGCCCGGCCCGAGGTGGCCGGCCTCGTCGTCACCCACGGCACCGACACGCTCGAAGAGACCGCGTGGTTCCTGCAGCGCGTGCTGGCGCCGGCCAAGCCGGTCGTGCTAACGGCGGCGATGCGGCCGGCCACCGCGCTGCAGTCCGACGGCCCGCAGAACCTGCTCGACGCGGTCGTCGTCGCACGCATCGCGGGCGCGCGCGGCGTCGTCGCGTTGCTGGGTGGACAACTGTTCGGCGCGCGCGACGTGCGCAAGGTGCATCCGTACCGGATTGACGCGTTCAGCGCCGGCGACGCCGGCGTGATCGGCATCGTCGAGGAGGGCCGGTTGCGCCTGTTCCGCGCGTGGCCGGACAGCGGCGCCGCGATCGGCGTCGAGGCCTTGCCCGATGCCGATCGGTGGCCCTTCGTCGCGATCGTGACCAGCCATGCCGGCGCGAACGCCGCGGTCGTGCGGGCGCTGTGCGCGGCAGGCGTCCGGGGTCTTGTCGTGGCCGCGACCGGCAACGGCAGCGTGCACCATGAACTCGAGACGGCGCTGCTCGAAGCCCAGCGCGACGGCGGCGTGCAGGTGCTTCGCAGCACCCGCTGCGGCAACGGTCGCCTGCTGGACGCCGGCGACACCGCGCTCGCGTCGGCCGACGACCTCACGCCCGCGAAGGCGCGGGTCGAGTTGCTGTTGCGCCTGGTGACGGGCGCGGTTTAGGGTCGACGCGGCGTGGCGTCGTCGGAATCGAACGGCTGCGTGTCGGCGAAGCCGTGCGCAGTGGTCTGGGGCGCTTCGAACACCAGCCCCGCCGCGATCTCCGGCGCTAGCTTGACGCTCAGCCGCGCCGCGGCCGGCGGCGCGCTGGCAGCCTTCGCGGAGGCCGCCGTCGTCGAGGCCATGCGCCAGGTCGACAGATCCTTCTGCAGCTGCGCGACCTGCTGACGGGCCTGCTTGACCTGCTCCTGCAGCGCATCGCGGTCGCTCTGCAGCTTGCCGAGGCGGTGCTCGAGCCGGCGTCGCTGGCGGCCGTAGCGCCAGCGGCAGACCCCGGTCGCCACGGCCGCGCCGAGCGCCGCCAGCACCAGCCAGGAGGTTGTGAAGTCTTGCATGGTCTTCGGCCTATCGGCCGTCCGCGGCGAGACTTGAGCCCCACGGGCTAGGGCTTTCACTACTTCCGGCATCAAGTTGTGCCGCCTCGCGGCCGATATCCCCCGAGTGCCCCGGCACGGCGGACGAGATGCCGCCGTGCCGGGCCCGAGTCGCCGCTGTTCGGCGATCCTGCTCGAAAGGGAACCTGATGGAGGCCTTGCCCGTCCGCGTCGCGTTGTTCGCGGCCGCCTTGTTGCTCTGTCTCTATTTGCCGCACGTGGCGCTGGACATGGTCCGGCGCACGCGCGCGCATCGTCATGCCAGTCCGTGGGGCTGGCTGCTCGGCGGCGCCGCATCGTGGGGCACCAGCCTGTCGGCCGCGCTGTTGCTGACGCTGCTGGCGCGCCACGGCGAGCTCGACCTGTCGCACGACGGCGCCTTGCTGCTCGCGTCCTGGCTGGTGAGCATGGGCACGGCCTTCGGGCTCTATGCGTCCGCCGCGGTCACGCTCGCCGGCTGGCGCGGCTGGCTGCGCATCAGCGCCGGGGTCGCGCTGGGAACGAGCGCTTCGTTCGGCCTGCTGCTGGTCTCGCTGCAGCCGGTGAACCCGTGGGCGGCGCTGTGGGCGCAGTCCTGGCTGCTCTCGGCGATCACGGCCGGCACCAGCGGCCTGCTGGTGGCCTACATCCTCGCGAGCGAAGGCCTGCTGCAGCTGCCCGCGCGCTTCGTGCAGACGGCCTCGGCCGGCGCCGGGCTGGCAATCGCGGGCTTGCTGTGGCTCTCGATCGGCGACGAGGTGTCGTCCGGCGCGCCCGACAACATCATCGGCCTGCCGACCGCGCATGCGGCCTTGCTCGCCGGCGTCGCCACCGTGCTGTCGCTCGCGGTGACGCGCTTCATGTCACGCGTCCAGCGCCACCTGGTCGATCGCACCGACGGGCTCGAGCGCTCGCTGCGCCAGGCCAACTCCGACTTGCAGAAGATCGCGTACCACGACGCGCTCACCGGCCTGCCGAATCGGCTCGTGTTCGAAGACAAGCTGCTCGCCGCGGTCGGCCGGGCCGATCAGGCGAAGGCGCGCCTGGCCGTGCTGTTCATCGACCTCGACGGCTTCAAGCCGATCAACGACTCGTTCGGCCACAGCAGCGGTGACGCGGTGCTGCGCCAGGTGGGCGATCGGCTGCGGCGCCTGTCGCGCTCGGCCGACACGATGGCGCGCGTCGGCGGTGACGAGTTCCTGATGCTGCTCGAAGGCGATGCCGACGAGCAGAGCGCCGCGCAGGTCGCCGCGCGCATGCTCGCCACGCTCAGCGAGCCGTACTCGATCGGCAGCCGCGAGGTCGCGGTGTCGTGTTCGATCGGCATCGTGTTCTACCCGGATGGCGGCGCGCAGCCGAAGCTGATCGCGCGCGCCGACGCGGCGATGTACGCCGCCAAGCGCTCCGGCGGCGCCTGCTACTGCTTCTTCGAGCCGAGCATGGAGGCCGATGCGCACGAGCAGCTCGACCTGCAGCGCGACCTGCGCCTGGCGCTGGAGAAGAACGAGCTCGAGCTGTTCTACCAGCCCAAGGTCGACGCCCACAGCGGCAAGGTCACCGCCGCCGAGGCGCTGCTGCGCTGGAAGCACCCGACCAAGGGCATGGTCGGCCCGGCCACGTTCATTCCCGTGGCCGAGCGTTTTGGCCTGATCGGCACGCTCGGCAACTGGGTCATCGAAGATGCCTGCCGCCAGTCGCGCGCGTGGCGCGACAAGGGGCTGCGCATGCGCGTGGCGATCAACCTGTCGGCGTTCCAGATGCGCCAGGACGATCTGGTCGAGCGCATCACGACCGCGCTGGCGCGGCATCGCATCGACCCGTCGCTGCTGACCTGCGAGATCACCGAGTCGGTCGCGATGGAGGACACGCGCGCGACCCAGACCACGTTCAAGCGCCTCGGCGACGCCGGCGTGCACTTGTCGATCGACGACTTCGGCACCGGCTATTCGAGCCTGAGCTACCTGCGCAAGCTGCCGGCCGAGGAACTGAAGATCGACCGCAGCTTCGTGATGGACATCGAGACCAGCGCCGACGCGCGCGCCGTCGTCGATGCGGTGATCCACCTCGCGCATGCGCTCGGCCTGAAGGTCGTCGCCGAGGGCGTCGAGACGGAACGCCAGCGCGACGTGCTGATCCAGCTCGGCTGCGACGAACTGCAGGGCTACCTGTTCGCCAAGCCGATGTCGGCGCGCGCGCTGCTGCTGTGGGCCAGCGACGATCGCGAGCGCGAGGCCGCCTTCAAGCCCTCGTTGTTCGGCGAGACGCGGCCGGTGACGGCCGGCGACGTGCTGGCCCAGCGCCACGCCGTCACGTCGACGGTGCCGAGGGCGACGCGCCACGGCGGGCCGGCGAGCGGCGGCGCATTCGCCGATACCTTGCCGGGCGAACGGCTCGATCCGTGGGCCGTCACGGCGGTGCTCGACCCGGGCAGTTCAGACGGTCGTTGAGAAGAAGCCGATGCGATCGGCGACGTGGCCGGACCAGACGTCGTGCTTCTGGCGATCCTGCGCCAGCAGGATCTGCATGCGCGACGCCAGCACCGGCACCACGCTGAGCCCGGCGGTGTGATCGGCCTTGAGCTTGACGATTCGCGACGGCTTGTCGACTGCGACGATCAGCCGCGTGCCGTCGAGCATCAGCGGCACCAGGCGGAACTTGGCAGCGATGCCCTGCGGCAGTTTCGCGATCGCCTTCGGATCGATCGGAAAGCGCGTCAGGTCGACCAGCGGATAGCCCATCTTGTGGGCCAGCGCGGTCTGCAGGCTGCCGCGCGAAATCAGGCCGCTGGCCACCAGCGACTCGCCGAGCGGGACATCGCGGGTCTGGCGCGCCAGTGCGCGTTCGAGCTGGGCCGGCGTCAGCAGCCCGAGCTCCAGCATCGACTGGCCGAGCGGGCGGATCGGCATGCGCTGCTGGCGCTCGATCGCCGCGAGCAGCTCGGTCGGGCTCGCGATCCACATGCGGGCGGCCACCTCTTCGGCGGACGCGCCGAACTCGGCGAGCGTGTACGCCGTGCGCGGTACGAACACGCGCTGCAGCGCCGCTTCCTCATCGACCGGTGTGAACAGGTACAGGCCCTCGGGCGCTTCGACGCGGCCGGTGGTGCGCCCGCTGACGACCGCCGCGCCGGCATTCAGCTGCAGGCGATAGTCGCGCTCATGCGCGGCGGCCGGCAGCCGTTCGACCGGCACCGGGCCGATCTGCACGACCGGCTCCAGCGTTGATTTCAACGTGAGGCGGCGAATGCGGGCGAATGGCAGCTCGACCGCCGGTCCGGCGCTCGAGCTGCGGAAGGTCAGCGTGCGCCCGGCCGGGTCGAAGCCGAGCATCTCGCCGTCGACCGCCGTGCCGGCCCGGCTCTCGATGCAGCACGGCTGCGCCACATCGTGCGCTGGCGCCGGCCGATGCCGCCATGCGAAGGGCGGCGCGGGCCACTGCCAGCGTCCAGGGTCTTCGGGGGCGTCGGTGATCAGGGTCGGAAACGGGGTCACGGCAGGCAGCGCAGAGGACGAGCGGGATTGCGGCGGCCACCTCGATGGCCGGAACCCAGCGTACGCCCTTCCGCGCTGCCGTGAGCGATCGAGAAAGCGCCGGATGCGCCCTCTTTTGGGCCGATCCGCCAATGCTCAGGCGACCGTCAGCAGCACCTCGATGTTGCCGCGCGTCGCGTTCGAGTACGGGCACACCTGGTGCGCGGCTTCGACGATCTTTTCGGCGGCGGCGCGCTCCATGCCCGGGATCGTGACGTTCAGTGCAACCTGGATGCCGAAGCCGGCCGGGATCGGGCCGATGCCGACATCGGCCTTGATCGACGTGTCGGCCGGCAGCGTGATCTTCTGTGTCATCGCGACGTACTTCATCGCGCCGATGAAGCAGGCCGAATAGCCGGCCGCGAACAACTGCTCGGGGTTGGTGCCGACGGCGCCGCTGCCGCCCATTTCCTTCGGCGTCGTGAGCTTCAGGTCGAGCACGCCGTCGGACGACTTGGACGTGCCTTCGCGGCCGCCGGTCGAGGTGGCGTGGGCGGTGTAGAGAACTTTGTCGAGCTTCATGGTGCGTTCCTTCGTGGAGCGGTGGTGGGGGAAATCAGGCGGCCGCCGGCGCCAGTTGGCCGGCGATGTTGGCGCGCAGCGCTTGCAGTTGCGCGGTCAGTTCGGAGAGCTCGCTGAGCTTGCAGCCGGTCGCGCAGGCGACCTGCACCGGCACGCTCTCGGCGCGGCGGCGCAGCGCGCGGCCGGCCGCCGTGAGCGTGACGATCACGCGGCGCTCGTCGCCGACGGCGCGCGCGCGGGCCAGCAGGCCGGCCGCCTCCATGCGCTTGAGCAGGGGCGTCAGCGTGCCGGAGTCGAGGTACAGGCGCTCGCCGAGTTCGCCGACGCCGATCGCGTCGGTCTCCCACAGCACGAGCAGCACGAGGTATTGCGGATAGGTCAGACCGAGCGCGCCGAGCACCGGCTTGTACAGCTTGGTCATCACCAGCGAGCTCGAGTAGAGCGCGAAGCAGAGCTGGCGATCCAGGCGCTGCAGCTCGCGCGGATCGGACTTCAGGACGCTGGTTCTGGTGCTCGACATGCCGCCAGTATATTACATCGCTGGCAATTTGATTGTGTGCAATTGAAATGCCGGACGGCGACGCCGAATGCACGACTCGACGGCCGAGGTCGGGGCGTGGCTCGCGATCAGCCGGCCGGCTGGGCGCTCAATGCGTCGAGCCGGGTTCCGAGCTCGAGCCAGCGGGCCTCGAGCGTCTCGATCTCGTCGACGATCTGCTTCAGGCGCTTGCCTTGCTCGGCCCGTTGCGCCGGCGCGAGGCCCGGTGCGGCCAGCGCCGCTTCGACGCTGTCGCGGTCGCTCATCAGCACGCCGAGGCGGTTGTCGATGCCGGTCAGCTCCTTGCGCAGCGGCTTCAGCTCGTCGCTGCGCTGCTGGCGCACCGCGGCGCCGACCTTGCGATCGCCGGCGCTCGACGCCGGGGCCGGTGGCATCGCAGGCGTCGCGGGTGCCGCCGCGGCAGGCGCCGCCGCGCCGCGCTTGCGCTTGGCCTTGTCGCCCTTCGACTGCTCGCGCGAGGCTTCGCGCGATTGTTCGAGCAACCACTTCTGGTAGTCGTCGAGGTCGCCGTCGAAGGGCTTGACGGCGCCGTCGGTGACGAGCCAGAACTCGTCGCAGACCTCGCGCAGCAGCGCGCGGTCGTGGCTGACCAGCATCACGGTGCCCTCGAACTCGTTCAGCGCCATCGACAGCGCCTCGCGCGTCGTCAGGTCGAGGTGGTTGGTCGGCTCGTCCATCAGCAGCAGGTTGGGGCGCTGCCAGACCAGCATCGCGAGCACGAGCCGCGCCTTCTCGCCGCCCGACAAGGTGCCGACCGGCTGCGTGACCATCTCGCCGACGAAGCGGAACGAGCCGAGGAAGTCGCGCAGCTCCTGTTCGCGGCCGGCCGGGCCCTTGTCGCGCGCGAGGCGGACCATGTGCATCAGCGCGCCGTCGTCGAGCGAGAGCACGTCGAGCTCCTGTTGCGCGAAGTAGCCGATCGACAGGCCCTTGCCCTCGGTGATGTCGCCGGCCAGCCGCGGCAGGTCGCCGACGATCGTCTTGACCAGTGTCGACTTGCCCTGGCCGTTCGCGCCGAGGATGCCGATGCGCTGGCCGGCGAGCACCGACCGGTTGATGTTGTCGACGATGCGCGCCTCGTGGCCCGTCTCGGAACGGTATCCGCACGCGACCTGAGAGAACGCGAGCATCGGGTTCGGCAGATTCAGCGGCTCGCGGAACTCGAACTGGAAGTCGGCGCTGGTCAGCACCGGGCCGAGCTTCTCCATGCGCGCCAGCGCCTTCACGCGGCTTTGCGCCTGCTTGGCCTTGCTCGCCTTGGCCTTGAAGCGGTCGATGAACTTCTGCAGGTGCGCCATGCGCTCCTGCTGCTTCTGGAAGTTCGCGGCGGCCTGCAGCAGGCGCTCGGCGCGCATCTCTTCGAACGCGGTGTAGTTGCCGGTGTAGCGGGTCAGCTTGGTCGCATCGAGGTGCAAGGTGACGTTGGTGATCGCGTCGAGGAACTCGCGGTCGTGGCTGATCACGATCATCGTGCCGCTGAAGCGCTTCAGCCAGGCCTCGAGCCAGACGAGGGCGTCGAGGTCGAGGTGGTTGGTCGGCTCGTCGAGCAGCATCAGGTCGGCCGGGCACATCAGCGCGCGCGCGAGCTGCAGCCGCATGCGCCAGCCGCCCGAGAAGCTGTTGACCGGCGCATCGAGTTCGGCCGTCTTGAAGCCCAGCCCGAGCAGCATCGCCTGCGCGCGCGGCCGGGCGTCGAAGCCGCCGGCATCGCTGATCGCATGGTGCGCGTCGGCCATCGCGTGGCCGTCATCGTCGAGCTCGGCCTGCACGAGCTGGGCCTGCGCTTCCATCAGGCGCGTGTCGCCTTCGAGCACGAAGTCGGTCGCGCCCTGGTCGGTCTCGGGCATCTCCTGCGCGACCTCGCCGATGCGCCAGCGCGGCGGCATGCCGACGTCGCCGGCGTCGGACTGGAGCCGGTGGGTCAGCAACGAGAACAGCGAGGACTTGCCCGCGCCATTGCGGCCGACCAGGCCGACCTTCTCGCCCGGCTGCAGCACGACGCTGGCCTGGTCGAGAACGAGTTTGACGCCGCGGCGCAGCGAGACTTGGTTCAGAACGAGCATGGGGAGGGCAATCGGGAAAGTAGGTGTTCAGGACCAGCGGTACTTGGCGAGGGCTTCGCGCGTGACGAGCAGGACCTGATCGTCACCGGCACTGGTTTCGAGCCACGCAACCTCGAGGCGGCGGAACGCGTGCTCGAAATGCGCGCGCTCGTTGCCGATCTCGAGCACCAGCACCGCGTCGACGGTCATGTGCTTCGCCGCTTCGCGCAGGATTCTGCGGATCAGGTCCATGCCGTCGTCGCCGCCGGCCAGCGCGAGTGCCGGTTCGGCGCGGTACTCGGCCGGCAGCGTCTGCATGCTCTGCGCGTTCACGTACGGCGGGTTGCACAGGATCAGGTCGTACGGGCCGCGCACCGCCGCGAGCAGATCGGACTGCAGCAGCGCGATGCGCTTGCCGAGCTTGTGCTGGTCGATGTTGATGCGCGCGACCGCGAGCGCGTCTTCGGAGACGTCGGCGGCATCGACCGTGACTTCCGGGTACGCCATCGCCGCGATCACCGCGAGGCTGCCGTTGCCGGTGCACAGGTCGAGCACCTTGTGCGTCTGGTCGGAGAGCCAGGCGTCGAGCGTGCCGGTCTGTTCACCGTCGACGAGCAGTTCGGCGATGAACGAGCGCGGCACGATCGTGCGCTCGTCGACGTAGAACGGCACGTTCTGCAGCCAGGCCTCGCGCGTCAGGTAGGCGGCCGGCTGGCGCGTCTCGATGCGCTTCGTGATCAGCGCTTCGGCCTTGGCCTGTTCGTCGGCGGTGAGTTCGTTCTTCGCCTTCACCTCGAGCGCGTCGAGCGGCAGGCCGAGCGCCCACAGCACCAGCCACGCGGCTTCGTCGAAGGCGTTGCCGGTGCCGTGCCCAAATGAAACGCCCGCCTGTTTGAGGCGGGCGGCTTGCGCGGTGATGAGGTCGATCAGGGTCATGTCAGCAGTCGAATCAGCGTATCGCGGTAGATGTTCTTCAAGGGTTCGAGGCTCGCGACCTCGACCCGTTCGTCGATCTTGTGGATCGTCGCGTTCAGCGGGCCGAACTCGATGACCTGGGGGCAGATCTTCGCGATGAAGCGGCCGTCGGAGGTGCCGCCGGTCGTCGAGAGTTCGGCGGCGATACCGGTCTGGCCGCGGATCGCGGCGCAGAGCGCCTCGCTCAACTCGCCGACCGGCGTCAGGAACGGTTCGCCGCCGAGCGTCCACGCAAGCTCGTATTTTAGGCCGTGGCGGTCGAGCAGCGCCTGGACGCGCTGCTGCAGCGCCTGCGGCGTCGATTCGGTCGAGAAGCGGAAGTTGAAGTCGACCACCGCATCGCCCGGGATCACGTTGCCTGCGCCGGTGCCGGCGTGGATGTTCGAGACCTGCCAGCTGGTCGGCGGGAAGTACGCGTTGCCTTCGTCCCAGCGCGTTGCGACGAGCTCGGCGAGCGCCGGCGCAAGCGCATGGATCGGGTTCAGCGCCAGGTGCGGATACGCGATATGGCCTTGCACGCCGATCACGCGCAGCTTGCCCGACAAGGTGCCGCGGCGGCCGTTCTTGATCATGTCGCCGAGGCGCTCGACCGAGGTCGGTTCGCCGACGATGCAGTAGTCGAGCCGCTCGCCGCGCGCGGCGATCCATTCGCAGACGCGCACCGTGCCGTCGAGCGCCGGGCCTTCTTCATCGCTGGTCAGCAGGAACGCGATCGAGCCGGCGTGGTCCGGCGCCGCCGCGACGAACTCCTCGGTCGCGACGATCATCGCGGCAAGCGAGGTCTTCATGTCGGCCGCGCCGCGCCCGTAGAGCTGGCCGTCGCGGTGCGTCGGCACGAACGGGTCGCTGGTCCATTGCGCGAGCGGCCCGGTCGGCACGACGTCGGTGTGGCCGGCGAACGCGAGCAACTTGGCGGCCGTGCCCGCGCTGCCGCGGCGCAGCGCCCAGAGGTTGGTCACGCGCCCGTCGTTGGGCCCGTACTCGAGCGTATGGCACTCGAAGCCCAGCGCTGCGAGCCGTTCGCGGATCAGCGCCTGGCAGCCGGCATCGACCGGCGTGACCGAGCGGCGCGAGATCAGCTGCTCGGCGAGCTGCAGCGTGCGTGACATGGCGAAGGCGCGCGACCCGGCTCAGAAGCGGCGCAGGCTCGCCGACGCGGTCGTCGCCGGCTCGGGGCGAACGTCGAGCGTGAACTCGGTGAAGCTGGCCTGGTCGTCGGCTTCCTCGCGCTTCGGGACCAGGCGTGTGACCGGCGTCAAGTCGTTCTGCAGGCGCCACATCAGGTTGGTCGGCGAATCGGCGAAGGCCAGGCCCTCTTCGCGGCTGATCACGCCGGTGTTGATCAGGCGCGCGAGGTCTTGCTCGAAGGTCTGCGAGCCTTCGGCGAGCGACTTTTCCATGGCCTCCTTGACACCGGAGAAGTCGCCTTTTTCGATCAGCTCGGAGACGAGCTTGGTGTTCAGCATCACCTCGACCGCCGGAATCCGGCCGCCGGCGGTGGCGCGCATCAGGCGCTGCGAGACGATTGCCTTCAGGCCCGCGGCCAGGTCGGCGAGCAGCGCGGGGCGCGCCTCCGGCGTGTAGAACGACAGGATCCGGCCGAGCGCGTGGTAGCTGTTGTTCGCATGCAGCGTCGACAGCACCAGGTGCCCGGACAGCGCGTACGAGATCGCCGCGGTCATCGTTTCGCGGTCGCGGATCTCGCCGATCAGGATGCAGTCGGGCGCCTGGCGCAACGCGTTCTTCAGGCCGATGTTCAGCGACTGCGTGTCGCGCCCGACCTCGCGCTGGTTCACGACCGACTTCTTGTTGTTGAACAGGAACTCGATCGGATCCTCGATCGTCAGGATGTGGCCGGCGAGCTGCTGGTTGCGCTGCTCGAGCATCGAGGCCAGTGTCGTGCTCTTGCCGGCGCCGGTCGCGCCGACCATCAGGATCAGCCCGCGCTTCTCGAGGATCATCGTGTTCAGGATCGTCGGCACGTTCAGGCTCTCGAGCGACGGGATCACGAACGGGATGCAGCGGAACACCGCGGCGATCGTGCCGCGCTGCTTGAAGGCCGAGAGCCGGAAGCTGCCGACGCCGGGGATGCCGACGCCGATGTTCAGTTCGCCGGTGTCGTCGAGCTCCTCGAGCTGGCTGGGCGTCAGCAGCTCGGCCAGCAGCTGGCGCGGCTGCGTGTGCGTGAGCGGCTGGTCGCTGAGCTGCAGCAACTGGCCGTTGATCTTGATCAGGATCGGCGAGCTGGCCGACAGATAGACGTCGGACGCACCCTTCTCCGACATCAGCCGCAGCACCCGCTCCATGTTTCCGCCACTCATGAGATTCCTTTCAGGCTTGGGGAACGTCGATCATTTCACGCTTCGAGCGCCAGAGGCCGGCCGGTGCATGCGCGCAACGGCCCTTGCCGTGATCAGCTGCGCAGCAGATCGTTGACGCTGGTCTTCGCGCGCGTCTGCGCGTCGACGCGCTTGACGATCACCGCGCAGTTCAGGTTGTACTTGCCGCCGTCCTTCGGCAGGCTGCCGGCGACGACCACCGAGCCCGACGGCACGCGGCCGAACGTGATCTCGCCGGTCGCGCGGTCGTAGATCGGCGTGCTCTGGCTGATGAACACGCCCATCGAGATGACCGAGTTCTCTTCGACGATCACGCCCTCGACGACCTCGCTGCGCGCGCCGACGAAGCAGTTGTCTTCGATGATCGTCGGGTTCGCCTGCAGCGGCTCGAGCACGCCGCCGATGCCGACGCCGCCCGACAGGTGCACGTTCTTGCCGATCTGCGCGCACGAGCCGACGGTGGCCCAGGTATCGACCATCGTGCCTTCGTCGACATACGCGCCGATGTTCACGTAGCTCGGCATCAGCACCACGTTCCTTCCGACGAACGAGCCGCGCCGCGCGACCGCCGGCGGCACGACGCGCACGCCGGTGGCACGCATCGCGTCCTCATCGAGGTGCGCGAACTTGGTCTGCACCTTGTCGAAGAAGCCGAGGTCGCCGGCGCGCATCAGCTTGTTGTCGTTGAGCCGGAAGCTCAGCAGCACCGCCTTCTTCAGCCACTGGTTGACGCTCCACTGGCCGACACCATGGCGCTCTGCCACGCGCAGCCGGCCGGCGTTCAGCTCGGCGATCACGGCCTCGACGGCCTGGTAGATCTCGGGGCTGTTCGTCGCGTTGATCGACGCGCGGCTCTCCCAGGCGAGTTCGATGGTGCTTTGCAGCTTCTGCGTGCTTGCTGAGGTCATGGTGTGCTTGGTTGCGTTTTGGTGAAGGAGACGATGCGGCGCGCGGCTTCGAGGCACTCTTCGACCTCGGCGACGAGGGCGAGGCGGATGCGGCCGGCGCCCGGGTTCAGGCCGTGCGCCTCGCGTGCCAGAAGGCTGCCGGGCAGCACCGCGACATTGTATTGAGCCAGCAGCCCGAGCGCGAAGGCCAGGTCGTCGCCGCCCGGCGCGATGCGCGAGACATCGGCCCAGAGATAGAAGCCCGCGTCGGGCAGCGCGACCGGCAACGCCTGCGCAAGCAGCGGCGTGACCTGCGCGAACTTCGCGCGGTACTTGTCGCGATTCGCGACCACGTGCGCCTCGTCGTTCCAGGCCGCGATGCTGGCCTGCTGGACGACCGGGCCCATCGCGCTGCCGTGGTAGGTGCGGTAGAGCAGGAACGCCTTCAGGACCCCCGCGTCGCCGGCCACGAAGCCCGAGCGCATGCCCGGCACATTCGAACGTTTCGACAGGCTCGTGAACGCGACGAGCCGCTCGAAGCCGCGCCCCAGCTGCGTGGCCGCCTCGAGCGAGCCGAGCGGTGGCTCGTCGCGGAAGTAGATCTCGGAGTAGCACTCGTCCGACGCGATCACGAAGCCGTGGCGGTCGCTGAGCTCGAACAGGCGCTTCCACTCGGCCAGCGGCATCACCGCGCCGGTCGGGTTGCCGGGCGAGCACACGTAGAGCAGTTGGGTGCGCGCCCAGGTTGCGTCGGAGACGCTCGCCCAGTCGGCCGCGAAATTGCGCGCCGGGTCGCTGTTGACGAACGCGACCTGCGCGCCGGCGAGCAGCGCCGCGCCTTCGTAGATCTGATAGAACGGGTTCGGGCAGACGACGGTCGCGCCCGGTCGGGTCGGGTCGATGACGGTCTGCGCGAGTGCGAACAGCGCCTCGCGCGAGCCGCCGACCGGCAGCACCTGCGTCGCCGGATCGACCGTGACGCGATAGCGCCGCGCGATCCAGGCCGCGATCGTCTGGCGCAGCGCGGGTTCGCCGGCGGTCGCCGGGTAGCTCGCGAGGCCCTTCAGGTTGTCGCGGATCGCCTGCTTGATCAGCTCGGGCGTTGCGTGGCGAGGCTCGCCGATGCCCAGCCCGATCGGCTTGAATGCCGGGTTCGGCACGATGTCTTTCGTCAGCGCGCGCAGGCGCTCGAACGGGTAGGGGTGCAGGCGCGACAGCAGCGGATTCATCGGCGAATTATCGCGGCAGCGAGCGGCCGGCGCCCCTGGTGCGCGCCGCGGCGATTACAGCAGTCCGGTCGCGCTCGCATGCTGCGGCATCTCGACCGCCGGCTGCGGTTTCCAGCCCTTCTTGCGGTGCTCGGCCACGACGTTGGTGTAGATGCCGCCGCGCACATACCACTTCGCGGTGATGCGGACGAAGCGCGGATCGGTCGCGCGCACGATGTCGTCGACGATGTCGTTCGTGACCTTCTCGTGGAACGCGCCCTCGTTGCGGTAACTCCACATGTACATCTTCAGGCTCTTCAGCTCGACGCAGAGCTTGTCGGCCACCATGTCGATCGTGAAGTGCGCGAAGTCGGGCTGGCCGGTCAGCGGGCAGTTGCAGGTGAACTCCGGAATCTGGAACTGGATCGCGTAATCGCGCTTCGGCGCCGGGTTCGGGAACACCTGCAGGTCCTTGCTCGGAACGCTCGGCGGATTGACAGGTTTCTGGCGCTCGGTGGCGGTGGATTTCGGGCTGGCGGGCTTGGCCATGATGGTGACGTTTGAAGAGCGTTGAGCCGGGGGCCGGATGCTATCATCCGCGCTCTCTCGAGGCCCGCGGTCTGCGGGTTTTATTCAAACAAATCAAGCACTTAGGCGTCGACCCGCCATTCGCCAATGCGCCTGAACTCGATCAAGCTCTCCGGTTTCAAGTCCTTTGCGGAGCCCACGAACTTCCAGTTGCCGGGGCAGTTGGTCGGGGTCGTCGGGCCGAACGGCTGCGGCAAGTCCAACATCATGGACGCGGTGCGCTGGGTGCTCGGCGAGAGCAAGGCCAGCGAACTGCGCGGCGAGTCGATGCAGGACGTGATCTTCAACGGCTCGGGGCTGCGCAAGCCGGCGTCGCGCTCCAGCGTCGAGCTCGTGTTCAGCAACGAAGACGGCCGCGCCGGCGGGCAGTGGAACCGCTTCACCGAGATCGCGGTCAAGCGCGTGCTGACCCGCGACGGCACCAGCAGCTACTTCATCAACAACCAGCCGGTGCGCCGCCGCGACGTGCAGGACGTGTTCCTCGGCACCGGCCTCGGCCCGCGTGCCTACGCGATCATCGGTCAGGGCACGATCAGCCGGATCATCGAGAGCAAGCCCGAGGAGCTGCGCCTGTTCCTCGAAGAGGCCGCGGGCGTCTCGAAGTACAAGGAGCGCCGCCGCGAGACCGAGAACCGCCTGAAGGACACGCGCGAGAACCTGACCCGCGTCGAAGACATCCTGCGCGAGCTCACCAGCAACCTCGAGAAGCTCGAGAAGCAGGCCGAGGTCGCGAGCCAGTATCGCGCGCTGCAGAACGCCGGCGAGCTGAAGCTGCACCAGCTGTGGTTCCTGAAGCATCGTGATGCGGCGAGCGAAGAGGCGCGCGTCAAGAAGGCGGTGGCCGAGGCGATCAACGCGCTCGAGGCGCGCACCGCCGAGCTGCGCCACGGCGAGGCCGAGCTCGAGACGATCCGCCAGGCGCACTACGCCGCGAGCGACGAGCTGCACGCGCACCAGGGCTCGCTCGCCGAAGCCGCGCTGGAGGTCAGCCGGCTGGAGGAGCGCATCCGCTACGTCATCGAGGGCCGCGCGCGGGTCGAGCAGCGCCTGGTCGAGCTGAAGGCGCAGAGCGAACAGTGGGCGCTGCGCCAGACCGAGGCGCAGGACGAACTCGAGCGCATCGGCGAGCAGATCGCCGCCGCCGACGAGCAGGGCGAACTGCTCGCCGCGCAGGCCGAAGAGCAGGGCGGCAACCTGCCGAACTTCGAAGACGCGGTGCGCGCCGCGCAGAACGCCAGCAACGAGCAGCGCAGCAAGGTCGGCGCGGTGCAGCAGCAGATCCAGGTGCTCGCGGCCGAGAGCCGCAACCTCGACGACCAGAAGCGCCAGTTCAACGCGCGCCGCGACAAGCTCGCCGCCGAGCGCAGCCAGCTTGCCGCGCCCGATGCCGATCGGCTCGCCGAGCTGAAGACGCAGCACGGCGTCGCCGACGAGGCCTTCGGCGTCGCCGATGCGCGGCTGCACGAGCTGACCGAGCAGGTACCGGCGCTCGACGAGGCGCGCCGTGCCTGCCAGGAAGGCAGCAACGCCGAGAGCGCGAAGCAGGCCGAGCTGAGCGCCCGCCTCGACGCGCTGCGCGCGCTGCAAGAGAAGGTGCAGACCGAGGGCAAGCTCAAGCCCTGGCTTGCGAAGCACGGGCTCGATGCGCTGCAGGGCCTGTGGACGAAGATTCACATCGAATCGGGCTGGGAAACCGCGCTCGAAGCCGCGCTGCGCGAGCGCATGGGCGCGCTCGAGGTCGGCAGGCTCGAGACCGTGCGCGCCTTCGCCGGCGACGCGCCGCCGGCCAAGCTCGCGTTCTACACGGCGCACGCACTGCCGGCGACAGCCGGGCAGGGCCCGTCTGCCGGTGCCGTGGCGCCGACCACGCACGAGACGCTGTCCAAGCTCAGCGATCTGCTGCGCCTGAACGACGCCGGGCTGAAGGCCTTGTTGAACGACTGGCTCGAAGGCGTCTACACCGCGGCCGACATCGACGCCGCGCTTGCGCAGCGCGCGAAGCTGACGCACGGCGAAGTCATCATGACGCGCGACGGCCACGCAGTGAGCCAGTTCGCCGTCGCGTTCTACGCCCCCGACACCGAGCAGGCCGGCCTGCTGGCGCGCGCGCAGGAGATCGAGAACCTGGAGCGCCAGCTGCGCGCACAGGCGCTGATCAACGACGAGGCGCGCAGCGCGCTGGTGCGCGCCGAAGCCGCCTACACCGAGGCGTCGCAGCGCCTGGTCGGCGTGCGCCGCGAGGCCGGCGAGGCGCAGACGCGCGCGCACCAGTTGCAGGTCGAGCTGCTGCGCCTGTCGCAGCTCGCTGAAGCGACCAGCACGCGCCGCGCGCAGCTCGACGACGAGCTGACGGAACTGGACGCGCAGCTCGAAGAACTGGCCGAGCGCGGCGCGACCGGCGAGGCACGCTTCGAGGAACTCGACATGCAGCTCGCGACGACGCAGGAGCGCCATGCCGAGCTCGACGACGCGGTCATCGGCGCCGAGCGCAAGCTCGCCGAGGCGCGCGAGCAGCTGCGTGCGCTCGAGCGTGAGGAGCAGGAGGCGCAGTTCGCATCGCGTTCGCTCGCCGCGCGCCGCGGCGAGCTGCAGCGCGGCATCGAGACCGCGACGCAGCAACTCGCCGGCAACGAGCAATCGCACGCGCAGCTGCAGCAGGAACTCGCGCTGCTCGCCGATGCCTCGGCGCAGGCCGGGCTGCAGGAGGCGCTCGCGCTGAAGCTCGATCGCGAGGCCGCACTCGGCGCCAAGCGCAGCGAATACGACGACCTGACGCTGCGCCTGCGGAGCAAAGACGAGCAGCGAATGCAGCACGAGCAAAGCCTGCAGCCGCTGCGCGACCGCATCACGAAGCTGCAGCTCGAAGAGCAGGCCGCGCAGCTCGGCGGCGCGCAATACCTCGACCAGCTCGTCGCCGCGAATGTCGACTTCGAGGCACTCTCGGCCGGCATCGAAAGCGACGGCGTCAGGCTGACCGGCCTGCAGGGCGAGATCGACCGCATCAACCGCGAGATCAACGCGCTCGGCGCGGTGAACCTGGCCGCGCTCGACGAGCTGACCGCGTCGCGCGAACGCAAGACCTTCCTCGATGCGCAGAACGCCGACCTGGTCGAGGCGATGACGACGCTCGAAGACGCGATCCACAAGATCGACCTCGAGACCCGCGACCTGCTGGCCAACACCTTCGACCAGGTCAACACGCACTTCGGCCGGATGTTCCCGACGCTGTTCGGCGGCGGCAACGCGAAGCTCGTGATGACCGGCGACGAGATCCTCGACGCCGGCGTGCAGGTGATGGCGCAGCCGCCCGGCAAGAAGAACAGCACGATCCACCTGCTCTCGGGCGGCGAGAAGGCACTGACGGCGATCGCGCTGGTGTTCGCGATCTTCCAGCTGAACCCGGCGCCGTTCTGCCTGCTCGACGAGGTCGACGCGCCGCTCGACGACGCCAACACCGAGCGCTACGCCAAGCTCGTCAAGGAGATGGCGCAGAGCACGCAGTTCCTGTTCATCAGCCACAACAAGATCGCGATGGAGATGGCCGAGCAGCTGATCGGCGTGACGATGCAGGAGCAGGGCGTCTCGCGCATCGTCACGGTCGACATGGAAGGTGCTGTCAGCCTCGCTGAAGCCGCATGAACTCCGCCCGGCCGCCCGAAGGAGTTCATTCCCGCCCGGCGGGATCGCGCGCAGCGCGTAGGGTGCACCCATGAGCAATACGTTGACGATCGCGCTGGCGTCACTGGGCGGCGTCGTGCTCGCGGGCGTGGTTGCGCACGGCGCGTGGGCGGCGCGCAAGGCCGGCCCGAAGCGCGCCGAGCCTCTGCCGGAGCGCATCGAACCGCGCGAGCCGGTGATGGATGGCGTCGCGCCGTCGTCCGCGTCGATCGAAGGATCGGCGCTCGCCGAGCTGCAGTCGCCGGCGCCGGAACGCCGCGCGAACCGCCGCACCGTACCGCGCCTCGATGCGCTGATCGACTCGATCGCGACCTTGACGATCGAAGCGCCGATCGGCGGCGCGCAGGTGATCGCGCACCTGCCGACGACGCGCCGTGCCGGCGGCAAGCCGTTCATGATCGAGGGCCTGAACAGCGAGACCGGCGAATGGGAGCCGCCCGCGAGCAGCCAGCGCTACGGCGAGTTCCAGGCCGGCGTGCAGCTCGCGAACCGCACCGGGGCACTGAACGAGATCGAGTACTCCGAGTTCGTGCAGAAGGTGCAGGCCTTCGCCGATGCGATCGGCGCGATGGCCGACTTTCCCGACATGCTCGAAGCGGTGGCCGCGGCGCGCGAGCTCGATCACTTCGCCGGCGCGCACGATGCGCAGCTCGCGGTCCATCTGCAGGCGCGCGCTGCGGCCTGGAGCGTCGGCTACATCCAGCAGCACGCGGGCCGGCACGGCTTCGTGCCCGGTGTCGTTCCCGGCCGGCTCGTGATGCCGGCTGCCGACGAGGGCGCACCGCCGGTGCTGACCTTGACCTTCGACTCGCAGGCCGCGCTCGCCGACGACCCGAACCTCGCCGCGGTGCGCGACGTGACGCTGAGCTTCGACGTGCCCCAGACCGACCCGAAGGCCGAGCCGTTCGCCGCGTGGCGCTCCGCCGCGCAGGCGCTCGCGCAGGGCATGGATGCCAGCGTCGTCGACGACCACGGCCGGGCGCTCGGCGCCGAGAGCTTCGCCGCGATCGGCGCCGAGCTGGGACAGTTGTACGCGACGCTCGAGGGCCGCGATCTGGCCGCGGGCACCGCGGCGGCGCGGCGGCTGTTCAGCTGACGGTTCCCGTCGCGCGGCCGCGGCCTGTCTAAACTTCGGCATGCCCAAAGAAGAAGACCCCGCCCAGCGCGCCGCATCGTTGCGCGAACAGCTTCGGCATCACGCCCACCGCTACTACACGCTCGACGACCCGGAGATCCCCGACGCCGAGTACGACAGGCTGTTCCAGGAACTGCAGGCGATCGAGGCCGCGCATCCCGAGCTGCTGACGCCCGATTCGCCGACGCAGCGCGTGATCGGCGCGGTCCTCGAGGGCCTGACGCCGGTGCGCCACCAGGTGCCGATGCTGTCGATCCACACCGAGACCGACACGACGCCGGCCGGTGCCGAGAAGTTCGATGCCCGCGTGCGCAAGGCGCTGGCGCTCGACGACACCGCGCCGCCGATCGCGTATCACGCCGAACTCAAGTTCGATGGCCTGGCGATCAACCTGCGCTATGAGCTGGGCGAACTGGTCCAGGCCGCGACCCGCGGCGACGGCGAGACCGGCGAGGACGTGACACACACCGTGCGCATGATTGCCACCGTGCCGAAGCGCCTGCGCGGCGCCGCGGCCGAGCGCGCCGCGGTGATCGAGGTGCGCGGCGAGGTCTTCATGCGGCGCGACGACTTCGAGGCCCTGAACGAGCGCCAGCGCAAGCTGATCGAGGGCGGCGCGCGCGGCGCGAAGACCTTCGTGAACCCGCGCAACGCCGCCGCCGGCGTCGTGCGCCAGCTCGACGCCGGCAAGGCGGCGCGGCGCCCGCTGAGCTTCTTTGCGTATGGCCTCGGCGAGGTGATCGGCTGGGAGCTGCCCGGCACGCAGAGCGGCCTGCTCGCGGCGCTGCACAGGATCGGCGTGCCGGTCAGCGCCGAGAGCACGGTCGAGCAGGGCGCCGAAGGCTTGATCCGCTATCACCAGCGCATCGCGGCGCGGCGCGACCAGCTGCCGTTCGACATCGACGGCGTCGTCTACAAGGTCGACGATCGCGCGCTGCAGCAGACGCTGGGCTTCAAGTCGCGCGAGCCGCGCTGGGCCGTCGCGCACAAGTACCCGGCCCAGGAGCAGACGACCGTGCTGCAGGACATCGACGTGCAGGTCGGTCGCACCGGCAAGCTGACGCCGGTCGCGAAGCTGCAGCCGGTGTTCGTCGGCGGCACGACCGTCAGCAACGCGACCTTGCACAACCAGGACGAGATCGACCGCAAGGACGTGCGCATCGGCGACACCGTGATCGTGCGCCGCGCCGGCGACGTGATCCCCGAGGTCGTCGGCATCGTCGCGGCGCGGCGACCGCACGACGCGCAGCGCTTCGATCTGTACGCGAAGCTCGGCGGCCAATGCCCGGTCTGCGGCAGCGAGATCACGCGCGAGGAAGACGAGGTCGACTGGCGCTGTTCGGGCGGCCTGTTCTGCGCCGCGCAGCGCAAGCAGGCGTTCCTGCACTTCGCGGGCCGGCGCGCGATGGACATCGAGGGGCTGGGCGACAGAATCGTCGATCAGCTCGTCGATGCCGGCATCGTGCGCACGCTGCCCGAGCTCTACAAGCTCGGCGTCGCGAACCTCGCCGCGCTGGAGCGCATGGCCGACAAGAGCGCGCGCAACCTCGTCGACGGGCTCGAGAAGAGCAAGCACACGACGCTGGCGCGCTTTCTGTACGCGCTGGGCATCCGCCATGTCGGCGAGACGACCGCGAAGGACCTGGCGCGGCATTTCGGCAGCCTCGAACGCGTGCTCGACGCGAGCGAGCCGCAGCTGCTCGAAGTGAGCGACGTCGGACCGATCGTCGCGCACAGCATCCACACCTTCTTCGCGCAGCCGCACAACCGCGAGGTCGTCGAGCAGTTGCGCGCCTGCGGCATCACCTGGAGCGAGGACGACGGCACCGCCGACAGCACGCCGAAGCCGTTGCTCGGCCGGACCTTCGTGCTGACGGGCACCTTGCCGACGCTCTCGCGCGACGACGCGAAAGACCGCATCGAGGCCGCCGGCGGCAAGGTCAGCGGCTCGGTCTCGAAGAAGACCCACTTCGTCGTCGCCGGCGCCGAGGCCGGCAGCAAGCTCGACAAGGCGACCGAGCTCGGCATCCCGGTGCTCGACGAGGCGGGGCTGCTCGCGATGCTGCCACCCATGTGAGCGTTGAGATGAAGATGAACGAGGACTGGCTGACGCGCTTGAGGCAGCGCCTCGACGCGCCGCCGCGGCAGCCGCGCGCGCCACTGACGATCGCTGTCGGCGATGCCGTGCCGGCGTCGATCATCGGCTCGATCGAAGCCACGCTCGCGTTGCAGCTGGCCGGTGCCGGCCTGCCGCTGCGCGATGCCGGTGACGCCTGGCGCATCGAGGTGCCCGACACGCCGCGTGCGGCCGAGGCGACCAACGCCGCGCTGGCCACGATCGCGCAATGGCTGCGCGAGAACGGCCATGCCGGCCGCTGGCGCGGCGAGCTGCTGGCCGTCACCGATGCGGCCGGCACGCCGACCGGCTGCGTCGAGCGTGGCGTCGTGCGACCGCTGGGGATCGCGACCCATGCGGTGCACCTCGTCGTCTGCGACGCGCGCGGCGATGTCTGGGTGCAACTGCGCGCGCTGAACAAGGCGACCGATCCGGGGCAATGGGACACCACCGTGGGCGGCCTGATCGCGGCCGGCGAGTCGATCGCGCAGACGCTCGTGCGCGAGACCTGGGAGGAAGCGGGCCTGCGGATCGACGCGTTGCAGCGCGTCGCGCCGTTCGGCCGCTTCACCGAGCGGCGCCCGCTCGCCGAAGGCTACATGGTCGAGCACATCGAGATGTTCGAGGCCCAAGCGCCGGCGGGCTCGACGCCGGTGAACCAGGACGGCGAAGTCGCGCGATTCGAGTGCCTCGACCGCGCGACGCTGGTCGAGCGGCTGCACGCCGACGCGTTCACGCTCGAGGCGGCGATGATCCTGGCCGAGTGGCTGGCGCTCCGGCCCTGACGGCCTAACGCGCCGCCGGCGGCCAGCGGTCCCAGGCGGTCGCGCCGACCGTGTCGCCCCAGAGGTCGATGCTGACCCGCGTCCCGGCGTGCGGCTGCCGCGCGGCCTCACCGCGCAGGTAGGCGAAGCCGACGCAGGCGTTCGCCTTCGGGCTCCAGCCGACCGATGCGAGTTCGCCGACCGTCACGCCGTCGAGCCGCAGCGCTTCACCGCCCCACGCGTAGTGATCGGCCGAATCGAGCACGATCGTCACGAGCTTCTTGCGCAGCGGCTCGCGTTGCGCCTTCGACAGCGCGGCCTTGCCGATGAAGTCGCTCGGCTTGTCGAGCTTCACCGCATAGGCCAGCCCGGCCTCGAACGGCGTCTCGTCGGGCCCGAGTTCGGCGCCCCAGGCGCGGCGGCCGGCCTCGATGCGCAGCGCATCGAGCGCGTAGTAGCCGGCGTCGCGCAAGCCCATGTCGTCGCCGGCCTCCATCAGCGCGAGGTAGACGTGACGCGCCATCTCGATCGGCACGTAGAGCTCGAAGCCCGGCCCGCCGACATAGCTCATGCGCGCTGCCCGCGCGCGCGCAAAGCCGACATCGATCTCGCGCGTGTGCGAGAACTTCAGCGCCGGCGGCGCGAGATCCTCCGCGCTGTTGGGTGATCCAACGCGCGCCAGCAATTCGCGCGCCTTCGGCCCCATCACCGACAGCACCGAATACATCGCGCTGACATCGGTCAGGAAGGCGTGCTCGGTCGGCGCGATGTGCCTGGCGATCCAGTCCATGTCGCGTGTCGGCTGCGCCGAGCCGGTGACGATCAGGAAGCGGTCTGCGGCTTGGCGGATGACCGTCAGGTCGCTCTCGAAGCCGCCGCGCTCGTTCAGCAGCGCGGTGTAGGCCATCGCGTCGACCGCGATGTCGATCTCGTTCGCGCACAGGCGCTGCAGCAGCGCGAGCGCATCGCGGCCCTGCAGCAGCAGCTTGCCGAACGAGGTTTGGTCGTACAGCGCGACGGCCTCGCGCGTCGCGCGCTGCTCGTCGATGACCCAGTCCAGCCATTCCGGCCGGCCGAGGTCCGGCTCGGCCGGGTGCGCGCCCGGCGGCTTGAAATAGTTAGCGCGCTCCCAGCCGTTCTTCGCGCCGAAGACCGCGCCCTTGTCGGCCAGCAGGTCGTACAGCGGCGAGGTGCGCAGCGGCCGCGCGGTCTCGAGCTCCTGGCGCGGCCAGCGCATCGCGTAGTGCAGCCCGAGCGTCTCGCCGGTACGTGCGCTAAGCGCCTTGCGGTTCGCGGTGAACGCGCCGAAACGGCGGATGTCGACATCCCACAGGTCGCTCGGCGCCTCGCCGCCGATGATCCATTCGGCGATCAGCCGGCCGGCGCCGCCGGAGTTCGCGATGCCGGCCGAGTTGAAGCCGGCCGCGACGAAATAGTGGCGCAGCTCGGGCGCCTCGCCGAGGATGAAGTTGCCGTCGGGCGTGAAGCTCTCGGGCCCGTTCAGCAGCATCTTGACGCGCGCGGTCTCGAGGCAGGGCGTGCGGTGGATCGCGTTCGTCATCAGGATCTCGAACTGATCCCAGTCCTCGCCGAGCAGCTGGAACTGGAAGCTGCTCGGGATCGGGTCGAGCGCCCAGGGCTTGGCCTGCGGCTCGAAGCCGCCCATCACGAGGCCGCCGACTTCTTCCTTGTAGTAGATGAAGCCGTCGGGGTCGCGCAGCACCGGCAGCATCGGGTGCACGCCGTCGATGCGATCGGTCACGATGTAGAAATGCTCGGCCGAGTAGAGCGGCACGTTGACGCCGGCGAGCCGGCCGAACTGGCGCGCCCACTGGCCGGCGCAGTTGACGAGGATCTCGCAGCGCACGTCGCTGACTTCACCGTTCCTCGCGGTGCGCACGCCGGTCACCACGCCGCGCTCGGCGAGCACGCCGGTGACCTCGATGTCCTCGACGATCTTGACACCCCGGTTGCGCGCGCCCTTCGCGAGCGACATCGTCAGGTCGGCCGGGTTCGCCTTGCCGTCGCCGGGAATCCACAGCCCGCCTTCGAGGTCGTCGGTGCGCAGCAAGGGATAGAGCTCGCCGGCACGCCGCGCATCGATCACCTCGACATCGACGCCGAAGCTGCGCGCCAGCGAGGCCTGCTTGCGCAACACCTTCATGCGCTCCTTTGTTGCCGCGACGTTCACGCTGCCGCATTGCTTCCAGCCGGTCGCCAGGCCGGTTTCGGCCTCGAGCTTCGCGTACAGCTCGATGCCGAACTTGCTCATGCGCGTCATGTTGCGGTTCGGGCGCATCTGGCCGACGAGGCCGGCGGCGTGCCAGGTCGTGCCGCAGGTCAGCTTGCCCTGTTCGAGCAGCAGCACGTCGCGCTCGCCCATCAGGCTCAGGTGGTAGGCGGTCGAGCAACCGGCGATGCCGCCGCCGACGATCACGATGCGGGCCTGGTTCGGTAGGGTCATGGGTGCGATCTTGCCGGAATGTCCGATCGCGGCCGCGAATGTTTCGCCGCAGCGTGGACAATGCGGCCCACCGCGTGACTGTCGCGTGCGCTGCAATTGCTCTCCAATGCCCTGATGTCCGGCCTCTCGAATCCCTTGACGACCGCCTTCACGCCGTCCGCCGAGCAGCCGCTTCCACCGGGGCCGCAAGAGCGCCACGAGCGCCGCAGCCACCGGCTGCAGTTGTTCGCGTGGCTGGCGTGCGCCTGCGTCCTGGTCTACCTGACGCTGGTGCCGATCGAGCTGCGCGCGCAGGCGCTGACCTCCTCCGCGGTGCTGGCGCTGCTCGGCGCCTGCTATGCGTTCGGCCGCCGCACCCGCACGCTGCGCGGGCGCCGGCTCGCGCGGCTGCTGATCATCGTGCTGTGCGCGTTTCTCTCGCTGCGCTACATGCACTGGCGCGTCAGCGATTCGCTGCCGCTGCAGTTCGGGATCGTCTCGATGCTGTGCGGGCTGGCGCTGTTCCTGGCCGAGTGCTACGGCTTCATCAACATGCTGCTGGGCTTCTTCATCAACAGCGAGCCGTTCTTCCGCCGCTCGATCGCGCTGCCGGCGGACCCCGAAGCGCTGCCGCACGTCGACGTCTACATCCCGACCTACAACGAGGACGTGGCCATCCTGCGCTCGACGGTGATCGCCGCGACGCAGATGAACTACCCGAGCGACAAGCTGCACGTGTACGTGCTCGACGACGGCGGCACCGACCAGAAGTGCAACGACGCGAACCCCGGGAAGGCCGCCGCCGCCCGCGAAAGGGCCGCCGAACTCAAGGCGCTGGCACGCGACTTCGGGGCGGGCTACTGCACGCGGGCACGCAACCTCCACGCGAAAGCCGGCAACATCAACAACGCGCTGACGATGACGAACGGCGAACTGTTGCTGATCCTGGACTGCGACCACATCCCGACCGCCGATTTCCTGCAGCGCACGGTCGGCTTCTTCATCGCCGACCCGAAGCTGTTCGTGCTGCAGACGCCGCACAACTTCATCAGCCCCGACCCGGTCGAGCGCAACCTCGCGACCTTCAAGGCCTCGCCGGCCGAGAACGAGCTGTTCTACGACGTGATGCAACCGGGGCTCGACTTCTGGGGCACCTCGTTCTTCTGCGGCTCGGCGGCGGTGCTGCGGCGCAGCGTCGTCGACCGGCTCGGCGGCGTGTCGGGCCAGACGATCACCGAAGACGCCGAAACCACGCTCGACGCGCTCGCGCTCGGCTACAAGTCGGCGTACTACAACCGGCCGATGGTCTCCGGCCTGCAGCCCGAGACCTACTCGGGCTTCATCGTGCAGCGTGTGCGCTGGGGCCAGGGCATGCTGCAGATCTTCCTGCTGAAGAACCCGTGGGCGCTGCCCGGCCTGACGCTGATCCAGCGCGTGCTGTACACGAACTTCGCGTTCTACTGGGGCTTTGCCGGCGCGCGCGTCGTGATGCTGCTCGCGCCGCCGGCCTACCTGCTGCTCGGCATCAACCTGTGCGACACCACGGCCGCGCAGCTGCTCGCGTATGCCGGCCCGGCGCTGCTCGCCTCGCTGGTCTCGACACAGTTCTTCTACGGCCGCGTGCGCTGGCCGTTCATGTCGCAGCTCTACGAGATCGTGCAATCGGTGTACGTGATGGTCGGGCTGATCGAGGTCGTGCGGCGCCCGCGCTCGCCGTCGTTCAAGGTCACGCCGAAGGGCGAGGTGCTGAGCCGGGAGTTCATCTCGTCGCTGGCCAAGCCGTTCTACGGGCTGCTCGGGCTGACGCTGCTCGGCGTCGTTGCCGGCATCGAGCGGCTCGACAGCCAGCCCTGGAACCGCGGCGCGATCTCGTTCGTGCTGTTCTGGGCCGCGCTGGACGTGCTGCTGCTGCTCGGCGCGCTCGGCATCACCTTCGAGCGCCGGCAACTGCGTGTCGAACCGCGCGTGCAGCACGACACGCCGGTGCGCGTGCAGATCGGCGCCCAGGTCTACGAAGGCCGCGCGGTGGATGCATCGGCCGCGGGCCTCGGGCTCGTGGTGTTGCTCGCGCCCGGCCAGGCCGTGCCCGATCTCGCGGCTGGCCCGACGGTCATGGTCGAACTGCCCGCGTATCGCGCCAGCCTGGCCGGCGCGCTGGTCTCGTGCCGGCGACTCGGCGCAGATCGGCTCGGTCTCGGGCTGCGATATGTTCACGGCACGCCGGCCCAGGAGCGTGCGGCAATCGATGTCGCGTTCGGTTCCAGCGACAGACTTGTGCACAACAACGCGCAACGCCATGCCGGGCGCAGCGTGCTGGGTGGCCTGCTGGGTCTGGCTCGATATGCTTCGACGCACGGCATGGGCCACTTGGCCTTCCTGCTGCGGCAAGGCGTACAGGAGGTGCTGGCGCGTCTGCCGTTCCGAACCTGATCCCGCTGATTCCGTTTCCCGACCGCGACGCTCCCGACGATGAAACCCGCCTTTTGTTCTTCACGCCGCCGGGCCGGCGCCATCGTCGTCGCGTTGCTCGGCCTGCTGATCGCGCCGGGCGCGGTCGAACGTGCCTTCGCGCAGACAGCGCCGGCGCGTGCGGCGGCGCCGGGCGCCGTGCGCGTGGTGCTGCCGCTCGCGCGGCTGGTCGGGCACGACCGGCCGGTGCGCTTGTCGAGCGTCGCGGCCAGCACGCAGTGGGCGCTGCCGATCCCGGCCCTCTGGCAACCCGACGACGTGCACCTCGAACTTGCCGGCACCGCGTCGATCGGGCTGGCCGACACCTCGCAGCTCGAACTCGCGGTGAACGGCCGTGTGGTCCAGCAGTTCCGGCTCGGCGGGCGGCAGCAGGATTTCCGGCGCGACATCGCGATCCCCGCCGAGCTGCTGCACGAGGGCTTCAACGACGTGAAGGTGACGGTCGCCCAGCACTACACCGACCGCTGCGAATACCCGATGGCCACGCAGCTCTGGACCGATCTCGACCTGAGCGCCTCGCGCTTCGTGCTCGCGATGTCGCCGCGGCCCGTCGTGCCCCGGCTCGATCGCCTCGACGGCCTGTTCGACAAGGCCGGCATCGACGCGACGCCCACGGTCGGCGTGCTGAGCTCCGCCGCGCCGCGCGGACCGGTGCTCTCGGCCATGGGCCTGGTCGCGCAGGGCATCGGCCAGCGTTTCGACTACGTGCCGGTGCGCCTGACGAGCGGCCGGTTCCCGCCGTCGCTGGCGGCGCTCGGCGGCACGCTGCCGGCCGGCGCGCGGGTCGCGGTCGTGCTCGGCACGGTCGACCAGCTCGGGTCCTACCTCGCGGGTCTGTCGATCCCCGCGGGTGCCGGCGGGGTCGTCGCGATCCGGCCGCTGCCCGGCGATCCGACGCGCGCCGTCGTCGTGCTCGCAGCGCCGAAGGAGGCCGATCTGCCGATCGTCGCGAGCGCATTCGCAATGCGGCGCATGCCGTGGCCGGACCGGGACTGGGTCTCGATCGCCGACCTGAAGATGCCGCCGGCCGCCAGTGCCGGCATCGCGGCGTCGCTGAAGCCGTCGACCGATGCGTTCCCGCTGAGTGCGCGGGGCTACGCGACGACCACCTTCAGCGGCACCGCGCCGGGCGGCGCCGCGCTGCGCTTCTGGAACGCGGGCTGGCAGGGGCGTGCGCAGGTCCGCATGCACATGGCCTACGGCGGCGGCATGTCGGCGCAGTCGGTGATGAACGTGCTGGTCAACGGCACGCTGCACGGATCGATCCCGCTCGACCAGGCCGCCGGCGGCGTCTATGACAACTACGCGGTCAGCCTGCCGACCGGCGCGCTGCGCACCGGCTGGAACACGCTCGAGCTGCAGCCGATGCTGATCCCGCAGACCAACGGCGGCGACTGCAAGCCCTTCTTCCCCGGCAACCTCGCGCTCACGCTGTACGACGACAGCACCTTGCAGACCTTCGGCGGCAGCCCGCTGCGGCGTCCCGACCTGGCGATGCCGATGGCCGACGCGCAGCACGATCCGGCCGTCGACCTCGGCGCCGGCACGGCCGTGCAGCTCACCGATGGCGACGACGCCACCGTCGGCGCCGGGCTGACGCTGGTGGCCAAGCTGGGCCAGACTTCGCGCGCGCCGCTGCTGCGTTCGCGCCTCGTCGTCGGCGAGGATGCGGACGCGACGAACCCGATCTGGGTCGGCGCGCTCGACCGGCTGCCGCAGACCGTGCGCCAGGCCGTCGGGCTCGGCGAAGCAGGGCGCCTGACGCTGCCGGTGCCGCTGGTGCAGTCGATCGAGGTGCCGGTGCTCGAAGGCGGCGACACGATGCGGCGGCTGCGCGAGGCGATCGACGGCGCCGCGGCGGCGCCTTCCACTGTCGGCGCGACGGTGACGGTCGGCCAGGCCCCGCTGCCCTACGGCATCGCCGCGACCGCAGCGCGCGGCGACCGGCGCTTCACGGTCTTCACCGCGGCGACACCCGCGGCCCTGCAGGCCGGCCTGCACGACGTGGTCGACTACGGACAGTGGGCCCAGCTGCGCGGCGATTTCGCGCTCTGGCGGCCGGGCAGCGCCACCGTGCACAGCTACGCCGCCGACGACGCGCCGTTCGCCGCGTACTCGCTGCGCGGTGGCCTCGGCCTGTGGGTGTCGCAGTACCCCTGGTGGGCGCTCGCGATCCTGCTCGCCGGGATGACGCTGCTGGTGCTGCTGACGCGCGCCGTGCTCGCCAGCTACCGCCGGCGCAACCTGCCGGTGCAGGGCAGCCGGCGCGAGGATGGGGTCGCGTCATGAGGTTCGCTGGCTGGCTTCTCGGGTGCTGCGCGGGCCTCGCGTCGGCCGGCGCGGTCCACGCCGACGAGCCGACCTGGCTGCTGTTCGGCGGTGCGCAGGCCTCGTCCGAGAACAGCTACCTGTACGCCGGCGGGATCGAGCCGATGTGGGGCGGCGGCGTCGGGCAGGGTTGGTTCGGCAAGGTGGTCGCGAGCTGGCTGAGGTACCGCTACGACACCGTGCAGGGCGGCGCGCCGGTGGAGGTGCGCGCCAGCGCGCCGGGCATCGAGGTCGGCGTCGGGCAGGCCTGGCGCGCCGGCGCGCTGAGCGCCGACGCGTCGCTCAGCGTCGGCGTGCGTCGGACGCAGCTGCGGCCCGATGTGCCCAGCGACACGCCCACCGGCACGCGGTTCACGCTGACGCCGCAGGTCGCGGCGCGCTACGACTTCACATCGCTGGTCAATGCCGACACGCTGGCCTCGTACAGCTTCGGCACCCGCGCGTTGTTCTGGCACACGAGGGTCGGGCTGGACCCGGCCGCGCACTGGCGCACCGGCATCGAAGGCGTGTTGTCGTCGGGACCGGACTACCGCAGCGTGCAGCGCGGCGTGTTCGTCGGCACGCGAGCGGGCGAGGGCGGCTGGGTCGAGATGAACGCCGGCCGTGCGCGCGCACGCGACGGCAAGCAGAGCAGCTACATCGGCATCTCGGCGTCGAAGCTGCTCTAAGGGCGATCAGTTGCGGGCCCACGGCACCCGCATTGCGCCATGCCGGTCGAAGCGGAAACGGCCCTCGATCGCGCCGGTGCCGAACAGCGTGAGCGCGCCGTCGAAGTAGCTCGGCAGCAGGCCGCCGGCATCGCTGGCCGCGGCGCGCAGCCGCGCCGCCTGCTGCTCGGCGAGGTGTCGCTCGCCGAGCGCGTGCAGGTACGGCAGCAGTGCCGCGGAGAAGCCGCTCGGCCCGGTGCCGGCGCCGACGCCGCGGTCGGTGCGCACGCGCTCGGGTGGCAGCGCGTGCCCGCCGGCGAGCCAGTCGCGCATGCCGCGCAGGCTGCGCAGCAGGGCCGGGCGCAACGGATCGGCGGGGTGCAGCAGGCCGGCCCAGAGGTAGGTTCGGATCGCGTCGTAGCTGCCCTCCGGCGGGCTCGCGGCATCGGCATGCCAACGCGACTCGGTGTCGTAGCCGACCCAGTCGGGCGCGAAGCCTTGCGGTGCCGCGGCACTCAGCATCGCGACGGTGTTCGTGGCGATCTCGTCCCACGGACCCTCGGGATCGTGGCGCGCGAAACAGCGCAGCTGGTGCACGGCCAAGTAGCTGGGATTGAGTCGCCACGCCGCCGGGCCGGGCTGAAAGCCGGCCGGCGCGGGCAGCACCATCCAGCCGAAGCCGGGCAGGCGCACCAGTTCGTCGCGGCGGATCAGCGCAAGCACGGCCTGCGCGGCGCGGCCGTACGACGGCTCGGCCCACAGCCGCGCCGCCTCGAGCAAGGCGTAGGCGAGCCAGAGGTCGGCGTCGGCGGCGGGGTTGGCGTCGATCAGCGTCCATTCGCCGTCGTCGCGGCGGCCCCAGCGCCAGCCGGGCAAGCGGTTCGCGAGCGCGCCACCGGCGAGATGGCGTTCGGTCCACGCGAGCAGCGTGTCGAAGCGCGCGCGGTCGTTCGCGACCAGGCTGAAGAAGAGCGCGTAGGCCTGGCCCTCGGAGCTCGTGTAGCGCGTCGCCTGCTGGTCGTCGATGACGCGGCCATCGGCTTGCACGAAGCGGGAACGGAACGCCTGCCACAGCGGCCAGTCGGACCGCGCCGCCCGCGCCGCCCGCGCCGCCCGCGCCGCCCGCGCCGGCCATGCAGCACCGAGTGGCGCCGCGCCTGCGAACGCGAGCACGCGGCGCCGCGAGAGGCCGCGCGGCACCGTCATCCGAATCGCAGCGCCATCACGCCGGCGACGATCACGCAGGTGCCGATCGCGCGCTGCAGGCCGAAGCGCTCCTTCAGCAGCACGGTGCCGAGCAGCGCCGCGAACAGCACCGAGGTCTCGCGCAGCGCGGCGACCGATGCGACCGGCGCGCGCGTCATGGCCCACAACGCGATGCCGTAGGCGCCGATCGACGCACCGCCGCCGAGCATCGCGACCGGCCAGCGCTGGCGCACGTACGCGACCAGCGCGGTGCGCTCGGCTGCGTCGCGCCGCCACCAGACCAGCCCCGGGTACAGGAAGCCGTCGAGCACGAAAAGCAGCAGCACGTAGCGCGCGGCGCCGCCGTTCGCACGCACGCCGACGCCGTCGACCGTCGTGTAGATCGCGATCAGCCCGGCGTTGACGAACGCGAACAGCAGCGCGCGGCGATGGTGCAGCGCTTCGCCCGGGTGCGCCAGGCCGACCAGCCCGACGCCGACCGCGATGCCGATGATCCCCAGCCACGCCGCCGCCGACGGCGCCTCGCCGATGAACACGCCGCTGCCGAGCGCGACCAGCAGCGGCGCGAAGCCGCGCATGATCGGGTAGGTCAGGCCGAGCTCACCATGGCGGTAGGCCTCGACGAGCGCGATGTAGTAGCCGACATGGATGATCAGCGAGGCCACCAGGTAAGGCCAGGCGCCGCGGTCGGGCGGGCCGATCCCGATCAGCAGCGGCAGCGCGATCAGCGCGCCGGCGATCGTCAGGAGCGCGGTGTCGACGGCCTTGTCGCCGCCCGACTTGATCATCGCGTTCCACGAGGCATGCAGCATCGCGGCGCACAGCACGACCAGCACGATCGGCCATGTCAGGGTCATGCGGACGTGCGGCCCGACGTCGGCAACGCGCAGCGTTCGGCACGCCCCAGGAAATGCGCGAGCGACGGCGTGTCCAGGTCGGCCTGCTTCGCCAGGTCGTCCCACTGGCGCAGCATCACCGCATCGCGCGCGCCGCTCTGGTTCAGGAAGCCGGCGGCCTGCTCGGCGCTGAACACGCCGCCCTGCAGCGCGAGGCTGCGCTTCGAATCAATCGACAGCTTCGCGTGGTAGCCGGGGTTCGCCTGGCACAGGTAGCGCTTCGCGTCGACATGCAGCTTGATCGCGGCCAGCACCGCCTCCGGGAACAGGCCGCGCAGAAACGGCAGCGCGAAGTACTGGTGCGTGTCGTCGACGCCGCGCAGCGACGGCGTTTCACCTTGATCGTTCAGCAGGTGCCCGAGGTCGTGCAGCAGGCAGGCGGTGACCAGCGCGTCGTCGGCGCCCGATTGCTCGGCCAGATGCGCGGTCTGCAGCGCATGCTCGAGTTGCGTGACCGGCTCGCCGCTGTACTGGCTGGCGCCGCCGCGGGCGAAGAGCAGTTCGATGTCGGTCAGGCTGAGCATGTCGGGCGACGCCGTTTCAGGGCTTGGGGATTTCCGGTCCGCCGAGCGCACCGTGCTGCGAGCTGCGGATGCGCGTCTTCGTCAACGCGCCGGCCGACTCGAGGATCGGGTAGGCGATCGAGCAGATGTGCGAGTTGATGCGCTTCAGGTCGCTGATCAGGTCGATGTGCAGCGAGCTGGTCTCGATGCTCTGCGCGGTGTTGTCCTGCAGCCGCGCGATGTGGCTGGCGGCGTATTCGTGTTCGAGATCGCGAAAGCGCGCCTTCTCCTCGAGGAGCTTCTTCGCGTCGCGCACGTTGCCTTCGAGGAACACGCTCATGCCCAGGCGCAGGTTCGCGGTCAGGCGCTCGTGCAGGTGCACGATCTCGGCCATGCCGGCGTCGGAGAAGCGGCGCGCCTTGCGGATCTTCTTGTCCTCGATGTCCTGGATCACGCGCTCGATGATGTCGCCGATCTGCTCCATGTTGATCGTGAACGAGACGATGTCGGTCCAGCGCCGGCCTTCGCCCTCCGACAGCGCCTCGCGCGAGATCTGCGTCAGGTAGAACTTGATCGCCGAGTAGAGCTCGTCGACCGTGTCGTCCATGTTGCGCAGCTGCTCGGCCAGCACGAGGTCGTTGTCGCGCAAGACCGGCAGGATGCCGTTCAGCATCGTCTCGACGACGTCGGCCTGGTGCAGCGCCTCGCGCGCGGCGCAGCTGATCGCGAGCGACGGCGTCGCCAGCGCCGACGGGTCGAGGTGACGCGGGCGGGTCGAGCCGGCCGGTGTGGGCCGGGCCGGCAGCAGCTGCTCGACGAAGCGCGCCATCGGGCCGGTCAAGCCGATGAACAGCACCGCGCGGATCACGTTGAAGCCCAGGTGGAACGCGATCACCTGCGCGTGCACGGTCGGGATGTGGTTCTGCAGCAGCACGTGGATCTGCGGCAGCAGCGGGATCGCGACCGCGGCGCCGACCCCCTTGAACAGCAGGCTGCCCAGCGGCAGGCGCAGCCGCACGATCGGCGGGCCCGAGCTCGTCAGCAGCGCCAGTGCGCCGCTGCCGAGGTTCGCGCCGAGCACCAGCCCGAGCGCGACGGTGACCGGCAGGATGCCCGAGGCCGCGAGCGTCGCGGTCAGCAACACGAACGCGAGGCTGGAGTAGCAGGCCATCGTCAGCAGCGCGCCGACGATGATGTCGAGGAACACGTCGTTCGGCAGCGCGACGATCAGCCCGCGGATCGCCGGCGAGGCGATCAGCGGCTGCGTCGCCGCGACGATCAGCTGCAGCCCGAGCGTGATCAGCCCGAAGCCGATCGCGACCTGGCCGATGCGCCCGGCCGTGCTCTTCTCGTTCGAGAGGTACGCGACGACGCCGCTGAAGATCAGCAGCGGCGACAGCCACGACAGGTCGAACGAGAACACCACCGTCATCAGGCTGGTACCGACCTCGGCGCCGAGCATCACCGCGAGCCCCGCGGCCATGCCGACCAGCCCGCTGCCGACGAACGACGAGATGATCACCGCGGTCGCGTTGCTCGACTGCACCATGCCGGTCACGGCGATGCCGGCGAGCACCGCCCTGAAGCGGTTGCTCAGGCTGAGCGCGAGCACCTTGCGCAGGTTCTCGCCGAAGATCCGGATCACGCCGGCGCGCACGATGTTCGTGCCCCAGACGAGCAGCGCGATCGCGGCGAGCAGGTTCAGCAGATGGACCATCGAGTCGGGTGTGCCCTTCTTGTCGTTCCGGGTTCGCCTGCGTCGGGCGCGTCAGGCCCAGGGCAGCGAATAAGTCTTGACGTTCGTGAAGCTTTTCATCGCCTCCTGCACGCCTTCCTTATAGCCCAGGCCGGAATCCTTGATGCCGCCGAACGGGGTCAGCTCGAGGCGGTAGCCCGGCACCTCGCGCACGTTGACGCTGCCGACCTGCAGCTCGGCAACGAAGCGGGTGATGTGGTCGAGCCGGTTCGTGCAGACCGCGGACGACAGGCCGTAGGCGGTGCCGTTCGAGATCGCGATCGCCTCGTCGATGCTGCCGAAGGTGATGATCGGCGAGACCGGGCCGAAGGTCTCCTGCAGCGCGACCGTCATCTCGGGTCGCACGCGGTCGAGCACCGTGGGCGAGTACAGCGCACCCTCGCGCCGGTTGCCGACGAGCAGGCGCGCGCCCTGCGCGACCGCCTCGTTCACGCGCGCCTCGAAGAGCCGGGCGGCTTCTGCGTCGATCACGGTGCCCATTTCGAGCGTGGCGTCGGCGGGGTCGCCGAAGGTCCAGGCGCGGGTCTTCTCGACGACCAGCTCGGTGAACTTCGCCGCGACCGCCTGGTGCACCAGCAGCCGCTTGATGGCCGTGCAGCGCTGGCCCGAATTCTTGTACGAGCCTTGCACCGCCAGCGTCGACGCCTCGTCGAGATCGGCGTCTTCCATCACGATGATCGGGTCGTTGCCGCCGAGCTCGAGCACCATGCGCTTGTAGCCGGCCTTGGCCGCGATGTACTTGCCGATCGAGACGCCGCCGGTGAACGTGACGAGGCCGACGAGCGGGTTCGTGATCAGCTCGTCGGCGATCTCGCTCGGCGCACCTGTCACGACCGACAGCATCTCGGGCGGCAGCCCGGCCTCGTACAGCAGGTCGGCAAAGAGCAGGGCGGACAGCGGCACCTTCTCGGAGGGCTTCAGCACCATCCGGTTGTTGGTCGCGATGCTCGGCACGATCTTGTGCGCGACCTGGTTCATCGGGTGGTTGAACGGCGTGATCGCGGTGATCACGCCAAGCAGCGGATCGCGCTGCGTGTAGACGCGGCGGCGCTTGCCGTGCGGCGTCAGGTCGCACGAGAAGATCTGACCGTCGTCCTTCAGGCACTCGTTGGCGCCGAAGACCAGCACGTCGGCGACGCGGCCGGTCTCGTAGCTCGCATCCTTCAGGCAGAGGCCGCTCTCGGCGCTGATCAGCGCCGCGATCTGCGCGCTGCGCGCGCACACCAGCCCCGCCGTCTTGTTCAGGATGCTGGCGCGCTCGAAGCGGGTCAGGCGAGGTTTGTAGGCGTGCGCGATCGCGAAGGCCTGCTGGACCTCCGCGAGCGTGGCCTTCGGAACGCTGGCGATGCACTCGTTCGTGAACGGGTTGAAGACCGGGATGCAGCGCTCGCCGCCGCGGTCGGTTCCGACCTTCTCGCCGGCGAGTCGCATGCCCCAGTTCGTCATGCCCTGATGCGGCGCGGCTTGGTTCATGGTCATTGCGCGTGGTTCAGTGCCAGGTCGAAGGCATCGAAGTTGCGCCAGCGGCGGTTCGGGACCAGCCCGTCGATCCTGCGGTTCAGGATCAGCGGCACGCGCTGCTCCGAGACGCCGCCGTGCGAGCGCAGCGGCGCGTCGAGCGCGCTCAGGTCGTGACGCGCTGCTTGGGTCCCGATCACGGTGCTGCGCTCGGAGACGACGACGATGTCGCCGATGCGGTCGGCCGGCAGCTCGAAGCGCTCGGCGGCCGCAGCGCGGCTCAGCACCGTCTCGACGCCGCGCAGCGCTGCGAGCCGCTGCGCCAGCGCGGCCTGATCGAGATCGCTCGGCAGGTAGACGGTCGCGAACGACCCCAGTGCGCCGTGGTGCACGACGTAGGGGTCGGTGATCGGCAGGATCACTCGCGCCTGCGCGACGCCCAGCCAGTCGTCGAGCACGTCCTGCAGGTAGATCACGTCGGGCTGTGCGTCCATCCGCGTCTTCGCGTTCATGCCGTGGTCGGCGGTCAGCGCGATCACGCAGCCGAGCGCGTCGAGCTGGCCGAGGTACTTGTCCATCATCGCGTAGAACGCATCGGCACCCTCGGTGCCCGGCGCGTGCTTGTGCTGCACGTAGTCGGTGGTCGACAGGTACATCACGTCGGGCCGGCCGCCGTGACCGGGGCGGCGCTGCATCAGCTTGACGCCGGCCGCGAACACGAACTCGGAGAGCTCGGCGCTGTAGACCGAGGGCAGCGCCATGCCGACGAGTTCGAGGACGCCGTCGATGCCGTTCTCGGCCAGCGTGGCCTGGTCGGCCTTCTCGGCGGAGAAGCAGATGCCGCGCATCTTGTGCCCGAGCAGCTGGCGCAGCTTGTCCTTCGCGGTGACGACCGCGACCGAGTGACCGGCCTCGGCCAGCGTCGCCAGCAGCGTCGGCGCGCGCAGCCACTTCGGGTCGTTCATCATGACCTCGGTGCCGCTCGCGACATCGAACAGGTAATTGCCGCAGATGCCGTGGACCGACGGCGGGGCGCCGGTCACGATCGACAGGTTGTTCGGGTTCGTGAAGCTCGGGATCACGCAGTCGGCGACCAGCACCGTGCCCTCGGCGAGCACGCGCTTCAGCCAGGGCATGCGGCCATGCGCGACGGCCTGCGCGATGTACTCGGGCTCGCAGCCGTCGACGCAGACGACGACGGTCGGCTGCTTCGGCGTCGCATAGCCCCGGTCGTTGACGTGGATCATCATGGGGGTGCCTTCTCGAGTGCGCGCGGCGTGGGGCGCGCGGCCGCGGCGGCGGGGTGCGCCTGCTGCTGGTGATTCCTGACGGTGCGTTCCTTGCTCTCGATCACGTGGTCGAACATCGCCTTGCCCGCGGCCTCGGGGTTGCCGGAGGCGATCGCCTTGACGATCTGGCGGTGCTCGTTGGCCGAGATCGGCATCAACCAGCCGTCGGCAAGGTTCAGGCGGCGGAACAGGCTCAGCTCCTTGATCAGCTTGCGGTAGATCGCGGTCAGCTTGCTGTTGCCGGCGAGCTCGACGAGGCGGTCGTGGAAGCGCAGGTTGAGCAGGTGGTAGTGGTACGCGTCCTTCGCCTTCACCGCCTGCTCCATCTGGTCGACCAGGCCGCGAATCTCCTTCAGCTGCGCCGGCAGGATGTGCTCGGCGAGACGCCGGCCGACGAGCTCGTCCATCGCGGCGCGCAGATCGAAGATCTCGACGGCTTCTTCGATCGGGATGTCGCGCACGAACACGCCGCGGTTCTTTTCGGTGCGCACCAGGCCGGCTTCCTCGAGCATCCGGAAGGCCTCGCGCAACGGGCCGCGCGAAACGCCGAGGCGCGCCGCGAGCGCCATCTCGGTCAGCTTCGCGCCGGGCGCGAGTTCGCCCGACAGGATCATGCGTTCGAGTTCGCCCTGCACCACGCTCGTCAGCGAGCTCGTCTGCAGCAGCGTGATCGTCGGGTGCGGCACAACCGTAGTGCTCATGGGTGACGAGTAGATGACAGGCCATGTTGATTGTCAACAATTTTCAAGAAACAGTTGACGACCGTTTGACCCGACCCCTAGACTGGCCGCACGGCAACGTGCTGTGCGGCTTGTCGCGCACCCGGCACGCGGCTTGCACCGACCCGCTCGCTTCACACTTCCTCTTCGTCAGGAGATCCGCATGAATCTGGGTTCCATCAAACCGGTGCTCGCTGCGCTGGCCCTGCTCGTCGGCACCGCGGCCTTTGCGCAGAAGACGCAGCTGACCGTCTACACCGCGCTCGAGACCGACCAGCTGAAGGCCTACGAGTCCGGCTTCACGAAGGTCAACCCCGACATCGAGATCAAGTGGGTGCGCGACTCGACCGGCGTGATCACCGCAAAACTGCTCGCCGAGAAGGCGAACCCGCAGGCGGACGTCGTGATGGGGGTGGCCGCCTCGAGCCTCGCGCTGCTCGACAAGCAGGGCATGCTGATCCCGTACGCGCCGCTGAACCTCGACGGCATCATGAGCCAGTACCGCGACAAGAAGAACCCGCCGGCCTGGTTCGGCATGGACGTCTGGGGTGCGACGGTCTGCTTCAACACCGTCGAGGCGCAGAAGAAGAACCTGCCGAAGCCCGAGAGCTGGAAAGACCTGACCAAGCCGATCTACAAGGGCCAGATCGTGATGCCGAACCCGGCTTCGTCGGGCACCGGCTTCTTCGACGTCTCGGCCTGGCTGACCCTCTGGGGCGACGACAACGGCAAGGGCGGCGGCTGGAAGTACATGGATGCGCTGCACGAGAACATCGCGCAGTACACCCACTCCGGCTCGAAACCCTGCAACATGGCCGCGACCGGCGAGTACGTGATGGGCATCTCGTTCGAATACCGCGGCAACACCAACAAGGCCAAGGGCGCCCCGATCGACCTGGTGTTCCCGAAGGAAGGGCTGGGCTGGGACCTGGAAGCCTTCGCGATCCATACCGGCACGAAGAAGCTGGCCGCCGCGAAGAAGCTCGCCGACTGGGCCTCGAGCAAGGACGCGATGAAGCTCTACGGCAAGAACTTCGCGATCACCGCGATCCCCGGTGTCGCCGAGCCGCTGAAGAACGTGCCGGCCGACTACGAGCAGCGCCTGGTCAAGATGGACTTCGCGACCACCGCGGCGAATCGCGAGCGCGTGCTGGCCGAGTGGAACAAGCGCTACGACGCCAAGTCGGAGCCGAAGAAGTAGGCAGTCTCGATGGCCGACTACCTGCGCCTGGAAGGCATCCGGAAGAACTTCGGTTCGTTCCAGGCGCTGCGTGACATCGATCTCTCGATCGAGAAGGGCGAGTTCGTCTGTTTCCTCGGCCCCTCGGGCTGCGGCAAGACGACGCTGCTGCGCATCATCGCGGGGCTCGAGACGCAGACCGCCGGCAGCATCCGCCAGGGCGGGCGCGACATCTCGGTGCTGCCGCCGGCGCAGCGCGACTACGGCATCGTGTTCCAGTCCTACGCGCTGTTCCCGAACCTGACGGTGAGCGACAACGTCGCCTACGGTCTCGTGAACCGCAAGCAGCCGCGCGCCGAGATCGCGCGGCGCGTCGATGAACTGCTGAAGCTCGTCGGCCTGCCGGGCAGCGGCGTCAAGTACCCCGCGCAGCTGTCGGGCGGGCAGCAGCAGCGCATCGCGCTGGCGCGTGCGCTCGCCACCAAGCCGGGGCTGCTGCTGCTCGACGAGCCGCTGTCGGCGCTCGACGCGATCGAGCGCGTGCGGCTGCGTCATGAGATCCGCTCGCTGCAGAACAAGCTCGGCGTCACGACGATCATGGTCACGCACGACCAGGAAGAAGCGCTGTCGGTCGCCGACCGCGTCGTCGTGATGAACCAGGGTGCGATCGAGCAGGTCGGCACCCCGCTGCAGGTCTACAGCGAGCCGGCGACCGTGTTCGTCGCCGACTTCATCGGCAAGGTGAACCGGATCAAAGCGGTCGCCGCGGGCGACGGCACGCTGCGCTGCGGGCATCTGCGCCTGCCCTGGCTGCCGCGCTGGGGCGCCGAGCTGGCGCCGGGTGCGGCCCTGACGCTGTACCTGCGGCCGGAGGACCGCGTGGTCGAGGGCCTCGGCGCCGATCACCCGCACCAGTGCGTCGGCACCGTGCGGCGCGTCGATTTTCTCGGCGGCAACTGCCTGGCCGAGATCGAAGTCGAGGGCCTGCCGGAACAGAACATGCACCTGCAGTTCTCGCTGAACCAGATGCACGACCTCGACGTGCGCGAAGGCGCGACGCTGCGCTTCGCGCTGCGCGCCGATCGGCTGCGCGCGTTCGTCCCACCTTTACCCTGACCTCATGTCGGCCGTGCTGCCGCTGCCCACCGTCGCGCTGCGCCAGCGCGCGCACTGGACCGACCGCATTGCGCATGCGCTGATGCTGCTGCTCGTGCTGGCGCTGGTCGTGTTCCTCGCGCTGCCGCTCGCCAGCATCCTCGTCAAGTCGCTGCAGAACGCCGACGGCGCGTTCGCCGGCCTCGTCAATTTCACGAGCTACCTGGCGACCCCCTCGCTGCTGACCTCGCTGTGGCACAGCGTCGGGGTCTCGATGGCGGTCACGCTGATCGCGTTGCCGCTGGCCTTCGGTTTCGCCTACGCGCTGTCGCGCAGCTGCATGCCGCTGAAGGGCAGCCTGCGCACGATCGCGCTGGTGCCGCTGCTCGCGCCGTCGCTGCTGTCGGCGCTCTCGCTGATCTACTGGTTCGGCAACCAGGGCGTGCTGCTCGGCGTCGTGCGCGCGTTCGGCTTCGAGAACATCTACGGCGCGCCGGGCATCGTGATGGCCGAATGCTTCGCGGTGTTCCCGCACGTGCTGATGATCCTGATCACCGCGCTGTCGCTCGCCGACCAGCGGCTCTACGAGGCCGCCGACGCGCTCGGCACGAGCACGCGCCGCAAGTTCCTCACGATCACGCTGCCGGGCGCGAAGTACGGGCTGATCTCGGCGGCGCTCGTGTCGTTCACGCTGGTGATGACCGACTTCGGCATCCCGAAGGTGATCGGCGGCAACTTCAACATGCTCGCGACCGATGTCTTCAAGCTCGTGATCGGCCAGCAGGACTTCCAGCGCGGCGCCGTCGTCGGCCTGCTGTTGCTGCTGCCGGCGGTGCTGACCTTCGTCGTCGACTGGCTCGTGAGCCGCAAACAGACTGCGATGCTGTCGGCCCGCGCGGTGCCGTACCGGCCGAAGCCGGCGCGCGCCTTCGATGCGCTGATGCTGGCGTATGCGCTGCTGATCGGCGCGCTGATGCTCGCGATGCTGGGCATGGCGGTGTTCGCGTCGTTCGCGAGCTTCTGGCCCTACAACCTCGCGCCGACGTGGAAGCACTACACGATGGGGCTGGTCGACGCCGAGGTCGGCGACGCCTTCGTCAACAGCCTGATGCTCGCGGCCGGCACCGCGTTCTTCGGCACGATCCTGGTCTTCATCGGCGCCTACATGCTCGAGAAGACGCGCGGCATGGACGCGCTGCGACCCGTCGTGCGCCTGCTCGCGATGCTGCCGATGGCGGTGCCGGGCCTGGTGCTCGGCCTGGGCTACATCTTCTTCTTCAACCTGCCCGGCAACCCGTTGAACGGCCTGTACCAGACGCTGCCGCTGCTGGTGCTGTGCACGATCGTCCACTTCTACACGACCGGCCACCTGACGGCCGTGACCGCGCTGAAGGCGCTCGACGCCGAGTTCGAATCGGTCTCGGCGTCGCTGAAGGTGCCGTTCTTCAAGACCTTCTGGCGCGTGACCCTGCCGATCTGCACGCCGACCCTGCTCGACATCGCGCGCTACTTCTTCATCAACGCGATGACGACGATCTCGGCGGTCGTGTTCCTCTATTCGCCAAGCACCAAGGTCGCGGCGATCGCGATCCTGAACCTCGACGAGGCCGGCGAGGCCGGCGCCGCCGCGGCCTGCGCGGTGCTGATCACGGCCGGCTCGACGCTCGTCACGCTGCTGTTCATCGCACTCGGGTGGTGGATCAACCGCAGCACGCAGGCCTGGCGCGGCGGGCGATAGATCACGACAACACAAGGAGACCGACACCGTGGACCGCGACGCCATCCTGCTGACCCCCGGCCCGTTGACGACGACGCTGCGCACCAAGCTCGCGATGCTGCGCGACTGGGGCTCGTGGGACGCCGACTTCGTCGCGATGACCGCCGGGCTGCGGCGCCAGCTGCTGGCGATCATCGACGGCCAGGACTCGCACGTCGTCGTGCCGCTGCAGGGCAGCGGCACGTTCTCGGTCGAGGCCGCGGTCGCGACGCTCGTGCCGCCGCCGGCGCAGGGCGGCCACCTGCTGGTGCTCGACAACGGCGCGTACTGCAAGCGCCTGGGCCGGCTCGCGACCCTGATGGGGCGGCGCACGACGATCATGTCGCACCCGGAAGACGAGGCCGTGTCCGCCGAGGCGCTCGACGCGAAGCTCGCCGCCGACCCGAGCATCACGCACGTCGGCTTCATCCACTGCGAGACCGGCACCGGCGTGCTGAACCCGCTGCAGGCGATCAGCGACGTCTGCAAGCGCCACGGCAAGGGGCTGATCATCGACGCGATGAGCTCGTTCGCGGCGCTCCCGATCGACGCGCGCGCGCTCACCTTCGACGCGCTGGTCGCGGCCAGCGGCAAGTGCCTCGAAGGCGTGCCGGGCATGGGCTTCGTGTTCATCCGCAACGCGGTGCTGGCCGGTTGCGAGGGCCGCTCGCACTCGCTCGCGATGGACCTGTTCGACCAGCACGCCTACATGGAGAAGACCGGTCAGTGGCGCTTCACGCCGCCGACGCACGTGGTCGCCGCACTCTGCGAGGCGATCGCACAGTTCGTCGAAGAAGGCGGCCAGCCGGCCCGGCTCGCGCGCTACACCGACAATGCCCGCACCTTGATCGACGGCATGACCGGGCTCGGCTTCAAGCCGTTCCTGGCGCCCGCGCTGCAGGCGCCGATCATCGTGACCTTCCATGCGCCGGCGGTGCCGGGCTACGACTTCAAGGCCTTCTATGCCGAGGCGAAGCAGCGCGGCTTCATCCTGTACCCGGGCAAGCTGACGCAGGTCGAGACCTTCCGCGTCGGCTGCATCGGCGCCATCGGGGTCAACGAGATGCGCCAGGCCGTCGATGCGGTGGATGATGCGATGCGCGCGCTCGGCTGGGCACGCTGAACGAACAACGGGAGACGACGTGGCGACGAAGCAATCGAAGACGGCGAACGAACACCCGGCACTGACGGCGGTGCGCGAATCGGGCACCGGCAAGGTCAAGGTCGCGGTCAGCGACATCGATGGCATCCTGCGCGGCAAGTACCTGCACATCGACAAGTTCCTCGGCGCCGCGCAGCCGCACCCGAACGGCGGCTTCGGCTTTTGCGATGTCGTGTTCGGCTGGGACGCGAACGACAACTGCTACGACAACGCGACGCTGACCGGCTGGCAGCACGGCTTTCCCGACGCGCTCGCGCGGCTCGACCTCGACACGCATCGCAGCGTGCCCTGGGACGACGGCGTGCCGTTCTTCCTCGGCGAGTTCGTGCGGCCCGACGGCAGCCCGTCGCCGATCTGCCCGCGCCAGACGTTGAAGCGCGTGCTCAAGCGTGCCGAGAAGCTCGGCGTGCAGGCGATGACCGGCATGGAGTTCGAGTGGTTCAACTTCAACGAGACGCCGCAGAGCTGGGCCGGCAAGCGCGGCGTCGGCCCGGAGCCGATCACGCCGGGCATGTTCGGCTATTCGCTGCTGCGCATGAACCACAAGCGCGAGTATTTCAAGGCGCTGATGGACGAGATGCCGCTGTTCGGCGTGCCGATCGAGGGCCTGCACACCGAGACCGGGCCCGGCGTCTACGAGGTCGCGATCGCGTTCGGCGAGGCGCTCGAGCAGGCCGACCGCGCGATCCTGTTCAAGACCGGCGCGAAGGAGATCGGCGCGCGCTTCGGCGTGATGCCGAGCTTCATGGCGAAATGGAGCCAGCAGTATCCGGGCTGCTCGGGGCACATCCACCAGAGCCTGTCCGATGGCAAGAACAACCTGTTCTTCGACGCGAAGAGCCCGCGCAAGATGAGCAAGCTGTTCGAGAGCTACCTCGCCGGGCAGGTCGGTTTCCTGATGGAGATGGCGCCGATGTTCTGGCCGACCATCAACAGCTACAAGCGGCTCGTCGACGGCTTCTGGGCGCCGGTCAAGCCGACCTGGGGCATGGACAACCGCACCGCGAGCTTCCGCGTGATCGCCGGCAGCCCGAAGGCGACACGGCTCGAGACGCGCTGCCCCGGTGCCGACGTGAACCCGTACCTCGCGATGGCCGCGGTCGTCGCGGCCGGGCTGCACGGTGTCGAGAAAGGCCTGAAGCTGACGCAGCCGCCGATCACCGGCACGAACGCCGGCGCCGAAGACATCCCGCGCGCGCCGCGCACGCTGATCGAGACGACACGCATCTTCAAGCAATCGAAGGTGGCGCGCGACTGGTTCGGCGATGACTTCGTCGATCACTTCGCCGCGACGCGCGAGTGGGAGTGGCGCCAGTGGCTCGACGGCGTCACCGACTGGGAATTGAAGCGCTACTTCGAGGTCATCTGAAGTGGAATGCTGACATGAAGAAGTGCCTGCTCGCGCTGCTGATCCTCGCGAGCCAGCTCGCGGGTGCCGCGAGCCTGCGCATCGCCAGCGCCTTCGACCCGCAGACGATGGACCCGCACGCGCTCGCGCTGCTGTACCACACGCGTGTCTTCACGCAGGTCTACGAGTCGCTGGTGAACCGCGACGCGCAGTTCCGGCTCGAGCCCTCGCTCGCGCTGTCGTGGCAACCGGCCGGGCCGACCGCCTGGCGCTTCAAGCTGCGGCCCGGCGTGCTGTTCCACGACGGCACGCCGTTCACGGCCGACGATGTGGTGTTCTCGATCGAGCGCGCGATGGGGCCGACCTCGCAGCGCTCGTTTCAGCTCAAGGGCGTGAAGGCGGCGCACAAGATCGACGACCTGACGGTCGAGTTCGCGCTCGAAGCGCCCGACGCCGTGCTGCCCGAGAAGCTGCAGGCGCTCGCGATGATGAGCAAGGCCTGGTGCATCGCGCACAAGGTCGAGAGGGCGCAAGACTTCAACGGCAAGCAGGAGACCTTCGCGGTGCGCAACGCGAACGGCACCGGCCCGTTCAGCGTCGATCGCTTCGAGCCCGACGTGCGAACGGTGCTCAAGCGCAATCCGCGCTGGTGGGGCGGGAGCGACAAGCGTTCCGGCAACCTCGACGAGATCAGCTGGGTCGCGATCCGCTCCGACGCCACGCGGCTGGCGGCGCTCGTCTCCGGCGAGATCGACCTGGTGCTCGACCCGCCGGTGCAGGACATCGAGCGCCTGAAGCGCGAGCCGGCGATCAGGCTGCTGCAGGTCACCGACCTCGGCCAGCAGTACCTGACCTTCGATCAGGCGCGCGACGAACTCGAGGGCAGCGACGTGAAGGGCCGCAATCCCTTCAAGGACCTGCGCGTGCGGCGCGCCGTCTACCAGGCGTTGAACGTCGATCTGATCACGCAGAAGGTGCTGCGCGGGCAGGGCGTGCCGACCGGCGCGTTCCTGTCGCCGAAGGTCGACGGTTCGCCACCCGAGCTCGACAAGCGCTTGCCCTTCGACCCCGTGAAGGCCAAGGCGCTGCTCGCCGAGGCCGGCTACCCGAACGGCTTCTCGGTGACGCTCGACTGCGTCAACGTGCCGTGGCGCGAGGCGGTCTGCCAGGCGATGACGGCGATGCTGACGCAGGTCGGCATCCGCGCCACACTGCGCAGCTCGCCGACGAACCAGTTCTTCCCGAAGCTGAGCACCGCGAGCGCGAGCTTCCTCGAATTCGGCTGGACGCCGAACCCCGACGCCTGGGCTTCGCTGAACGGGCTGTTCCGCAGCTGGGACAAGTCCGGCGGCGGCACCTTCAACGCCGGGCGCTACAGCAATCCGAAGCTCGACGAGCTGATCGACCACATGCGCGTCGAACCCGACCTGACGCGGCGCCGCGCGATGGTCGGCGTCGCGCTGCGCATCGTGAACGACGATCTGCCGTTCATCCCTCTCTACCGCCGCACGCTGACCTGGGCGATGAACAAGCGCGTCAGCGTCGTCCAGTGGCCGAGCGATTCGTCAGAATTGCGCTGGGCCCGCATCCAATCCGACCACGCCAAGACCGCACCATGAGCATCACCCGCTTTTCGTTTCCGACCACAATCCATTTCGGCGCCGGCGCGCGCGCTCTCGTCGGCCCGCATCTGCGCGAGCAGGGGTTGAAGCGCCCGCTGATCGTCACCGACAAGGGCCTGGCGGCGCTGCCGCTGATCGCCGAGCTGAAGGCCGGGCTCGAATCGGCGGGTCTGGCGGTCGCGGTCTACGGCGGCGTGTTTGGCAACCCGACCGGCAGCCAGGTGATGAACGGCGCGGCGGCGTACAAGGCGTTTGATGCCGACTGCGTGGTCGGCGTCGGCGGCGGCGCGGCACTCGATGTCGCCAAGGTCGTCGGCCTGCTCGCGACGCACCTGGGCGACGTGATGGAGTACGTCTGGGATCATCCGCAGGTGCGCAGCATCGACGCGGCGGCACTGCCGTATTTCGTCGCGCTGCCGACGACCTCGGGCACCGGCAGCGAGGTCGGGCGCAGCAGCGTGATCAGCGAGGAAGCGACGCACGTGAAGCGCGTGATCTTCGCACCGGCGATCCTCGCGAAAGTGGTCTTCGCCGACCCCGAGCTGACGCTCGGCCTGCCGCCCGCGGTGACGGCCGCTACCGGCATGGACGCGCTGACGCACAACATCGAGAGCTACCTGTCGCCCGCCTACCACCCGCTGTGCGACGGCATCGCGCTCGAAGGCACGCGCATCGGTGCGCGTGCGTTGCTGGCGGCGGTGCGCGAGCCCGGCAACGTTCAGGCGCGCGCCGACATGATGATGAGCTCGATGATGGGCGCGATCGCGTTCCAGAAAGACCTCGGCGCGGTGCACTCGTGCGCGCACGCGCTGGGCACCGTCTGCGACCTGCACCACGGCCTCGCGAACGCGCTGATGATCGAGCCGGTGATGGCGTTCAACATGCAGGCGGTGCCGCAGAAGTTCGCGGAACTGGCGCATGTCGTCGGTGCGGCCTCGGGCGCGGCGTTCGTGCCGTGGCTCGCGCATCTGAAGCAGCAGATCGGCATCGCGCCCGGGCTGGCGGCGGTCGGCGTGAAGCGCGAGCATTTCGCGCGGCTCGTCGAGATCGCGACCGCGGATGGCTGCCATGCGACGAACCCGCGCGCCTGCGCCCCCGCCGACTTCGAGCGCTTCTTCACGGAAGCCTTTTGACATGGCCCGCCCGCTGATCATCGGCATCTCTGCGCGCATTCACCACCCGGTGGGTCCGGTGCTCGACCTCGGCGGCGTCTACACCAAGACGCTGCATTACCTCGAACAGTCGGTGGCTCATTGGGTGCTCGCGAAGGAGGTGCTCGCGGTGATGATCCCGGCGATCGAGAGCGAAGGCCTGATCCAGCGCAGCGAGATGAGCCTGTCGTCGTACGCCGAGCACCTCGACGGCCTGGTGCTGCAGGGCGGTGCCGACGTGGCGCCCGAGAGCTACGGCGAGACGCCGCTGACGCCAGAATGGTCCGGCGACCGCGTACGCGACCGCTATGAGATCGATCTGTTCAACGCCTTCGTCGCCGCGGGCAAGCCGGTCATCGGCATCTGCCGCGGCTGCCAGCTGATCAACGTGGCGCTCGGCGGCACGCTGTTCCAGGACATTCCGACGCAGGTGTCGCAGGCCATCTCGCACCGCGACGCCGACCTGTACGAGCGCGCGCTGCACGACGTGAACCTTGTTGAGGGCACGCGCCTCGCGCAGATGTACCCGGGGGTGAAGCAGGCGAAGATCAACTCGATCCATCACCAGGCGGTGAAGGACCTGGGTCGCGACCTGGTCGTCGAGGCGCTCGGCGCGCCCGACGGCATCATCGAGGCGATCCGCTGGCGCGGCCCGAGCTACGTGTTCGGGATGCAGTGGCACCCCGAGTTCCTGGCGCTGAAATCGCTGGATACGAGCCAGCTCGATGGCAGCGCCATCCTCACCGACTTTCTCGCCACCGCACGCGCCGCCCGCGCCTCGTGGGGCCGCCCGCTCAAGAAACGCAAGACATGATGAAGATCCACAACCCTGCCACCGGCGCGCTGCTCGCCGAAGTCCCCGAAGCCACGCCGCAGATCGTCGCCGAACGCACGGCCGCGGCGCGGGCCGCGCAGCCGGCGTGGTTCGCACGGCCGCTGGCCGAGCGGCTCGAGATCCTGCAGCGCTTTCGGGTCGCGGTCGCCGCCGAGGTCGAGCCGCTGGCGGTCACGCTGACGGCCGAGGTCGGCAAGCCGATCCGCCAGTCGCGCAACGAGATCAACGGGCTGCTCGGCCGCATCGACTTCTTCCTCGCGCAGGCCGAGGCGACGCTCGGCGCACAACAGGTCGCCGACGACGGCGGCACGCGCGAGGTGATCAGCTTCGATCCGCTCGGCGTGATCGTCAACATCTCGGCCTGGAACTACCCGTACTTCGTCGGCGGCAACGTGTTCGTGCCGGCGCTGCTGGCCGGCAACGCGGTGCTCTACAAGCCGTCTGAGTTCGCGACGCTGACGGGCCTGCACATCGCGCGGCTGCTGCACGAATCGGGCGTCCCGCCGGACGTGTTCGTCGCGCTGGTCGGCGGCGGCGCGGTCGGTGCGGCGCTGCTCGCGCAGCCGATCGACGGCGTGTTCTTCACCGGTTCGCACGCGACCGGCAAGCGCATTGCCGAGGCGGTCGGCGCGCGCTTCATCAAGCTGCAACTCGAGCTCGGCGGCAAGGACCCGACCTATGTCGCCGACGACGCTGACGTGCAGGCGGCCGCCGAGTCGCTGGCCGACGGCGCGATGTACAACGCCGGCCAGAGCTGCTGCTCGGTCGAGCGCATCTACGTGCACGAGCGCATCCACGATGCATTCGTCGCGGCCTTCGTCGCGGCCGTGAAGGGTTTCAGGCTCGGCGATCCGGCCAGCGAGGACACCTACATCGGTGCGATCGCGCGTGCGCCGCAGCTCGATGTGCTCGACGCCCAGGTGGCCGACGCGACCGCGAAGGGCGCGCAGCTGCTGGTCGGCGGCCGGCGCCTCGCCGACCGCCCGGGCAACTGGTTCGAGCCGACCGTGTTCAGCGATGTCGACCACACGATGGCGCTGATGCGCGAGGAAAGCTTCGGCCCGATCATCGGCATCCAGAGGGTTGCCGATGACGCGCAGGCGCTGGCGCTGATGAACGACACACGCTACGGCCTGACGGCCGGCGTGTTCACGCGCGACGAAGCGCGCGCGCAGACGATCCTCGCGAAGGTCAACGCCGGCAGCGTCTACTGGAACTGCTGCGACCGCGTCAGCCCGCGGCTGCCGTGGTCGGGCCACGGCGATTCCGGCGTCGGCCTGACCTTGTCGACACTCGGCATCCAGACCTTCACACGGCCCCGCGCCTGGCACTTGCGCCGACCTTGACGTGAGCGCCGCGCCGGGCCGCCCCAAGCAAGCGAACACTCCCTCGGGGAGTCGCTGGCCGTACCCGGCCAGCGGAGGGCACCAATGACCCGGCTCGCGCTGTTCGACCTCGACCACACGCTGCTGTCCGGCGACAGCGACGAGCTGTGGTGCGAGTTCCTGATGGACCAGGGTCTGCTCGACCGTGCCGAGTTCGGGCCGCGCAATGCCGAGATGGCGCGGCGCTATCACGCGGCCAGCGTCAGCGCACAGGACTTCTGCGAGTTCTATGTCGCCACGCTCGCCGGCCGCACGCCGGCCGAGTGGCGCGGCGTCTGCGAGCGCTTCCTCGCCGAGGTGATTGCGCCGCTGATCCCGGCGTCGGCGCACGCGCTGATCGCATCGCATCGCGCGCGCGGCGACCGCCTGGTGCTGACCACCGCGACGAACCGCGTGCTGACCGAGCTGACCGCGCGGCACCTGGGCATCGCCGACCTGCTCGCGACCGAGGTCGAGCTGCTCGACGGCCGCTGCACGGGCCGGACCGCCGGCGTGCTGAACATGCGCGAAGGCAAGGTCACGCGCCTGCACGGCTGGCTGGCTGCGCAGGCGCTGCCGGCCGCGCTGCTCGCCGAGGCCGTGTTCTACAGCGACTCGAGCAACGACCTGCCACTGCTCGGGGCGGTCGGCGAAGCGGTCGTCGTCGACCCCGATGCATCGCTGCGGCGCCACGCCGATGCGGCGGGCTGGCGGGTGCTCGAACTGGCGCGCTGAGCTCGCCGCGGCTCGGCCCGCGGGCGCCGCGATAATCGCGGCTTTCCCGGCCGCGCGCACGTGCCCGACGCGCCGGGTTCAGCCGATCTGCAGTCTGAATCGAAAGGAGTTTCACCGATGGCAATGGACGTGGTCGACTACGAGATCAAGGGTTCCGAGATGCAGTTCGTCGAGGTCGAACTCGACCCCGGCGAGGCCGCGGTCGGCGAGGCCGGCAGCATGATGTTCATGGACGCCGGCATCGCGATGGACACGGTGTTCGGCGACGGTTCGCAAAGCGGCGCGAGCGCCGGCTTGTTCGGCAAGCTGCTCGGCGCCGGCAAGCGCCTCGTGACCGGCGAGTCGCTGTTCACGACGGTCTACACGAACCAGAGCGCGGGCAAGCTGCGCGTCGCGTTCGCGGCGCCGTACCCGGGCAAGATCCTGCCGATGGATCTGCGCCAGCTGGGCGGCATGCTGATCTGCCAGAAAGACGCGTTCCTTTGCGCGGCGCGCGGCGTTTCGCTCGGCATCTATTTTCAGCAGAAGCTGTCGGTCGGCTTCTTCGGTGGCGAGGGCTTCATCATGCAGAAGCTCGAAGGCGACGGCCTCGCGTTCGTGCATGCCGGCGGCACCGTCGTGAAACGCGAGCTGCGCCCGGGCCAGACACTGCTGGTCGATACCGGCTGCCTGGTCGCGATGACGCCGGACGTCGGCTTCGAGATCCAGTACGTCGGCAAGATCAAGACCGCGCTGTTCGGCGGCGAGGGGCTGTTCTTCGCGAAAGTCAGCGGCCCCGGCACGGTCTGGCTGCAAAGCCTGCCGTTCTCGCGCCTCGCCTCGCGCGTGTTCGCGGCGGCGCCGCAGCGCGGCGGATCGCGCGAAGAGGGCTCGGTGCTCGGTGGCTTCGGCGCCGGCGGCTTGCTCGGCAGCGTGCTCGGCGGAGACGACGACTGATGCGCACCGGGTCGTCGACGCGCGGGTCGGCCCGGGCCTGGCTGTTCGCGCTGCTGGTCGGCGTCGCCGGGCCGGTTGTGGCGGCGCCGTCGTCGAGCCCTTACCTCGAGGAGCTGACCTGGACCGAGCTGCGCGACCGCGTCGCCGCCGGCGCGACGACCGTGCTCGTGCCGATCGGTGGCACCGAGCAGAGCGGGCCGCACATGGCGCTGGGCAAGCACAACGTGCGCGCGCGCGTGCTCGCCGCGCGCATCGCGCAGCGGCTTGGCAATGCGCTGGTGGCGCCGGTGATGGCCTACGTGCCGGAGGGCGCGATCTCTCCGCCGGCCGCGCACATGCGCTTCGCCGGGACGATCACGATCCCGGATGCGACCTTCGAGGCGGTGCTCGAGTCCGCCGCCCGCGGCTTCCGCCAGCACGGCTTTCGCCATGTCGTCTTCCTCGGCGACCACGGCGGCTACCAGCACAGCGAAGAGAAGGTCGCGGCGAAGCTGAATCGCGAGTGGGCCGCGCAGCCGGGCTGCAAGGTGCATGCGCTGGTCGACTACTATCGCGTCACGCAGACGGCCTATGTGCAGGCGCTCGCCGGTCGCGGCTTCGGCCCGGACGAGATCGGCACCCATGCGGGCCTGGCCGATACCGCGCTGATGCTGGCGATCGACCCGTCCATGGTGCGGCAGGACGCGCTGGCGCAGGCCGCGAAGGCCGGTGCGCGCGAGGGCGTGCACGGCGATCCGCGCCGCGCCAGCGCCGAGCTCGGGCAGCTGGGGGTCGACGCGATCGTCGACAAATCCGTTCAACAGATCAGGCAACTGACGCAGGCGCGTTGAGCTCGTCGAAAATACCCGCGAAACCCGAAGACAGTCGGATGAAAGAGTCCAGATGAAGTTTGCGATGAAGAAGACCCTGGCCTGCGGGCTGGGCCTGGCGGCGCTGATCGGCCTGCTGGCCGCCAACCGCGTTCAGGGCGCCGCCGCGAGCGCGCCCACGACATCGGCTGCGCCGGCCGCGATCGTCCCGGTGCCCGGGATGGCGCCGGTGCCCGATCCGCGCAATCTCTACAGCGAGACCGCGGCCGGCAAGGTCGATGCCGCGCTGGGCGGCGATCTCGAGCGCGTCTACGTGCCGAACCTGCGCTCGAACGATGTCTACGTGATCGACCCCGCCGCGATGAAGGTGGTCGATCGATTCAAGGTCGGCGTCGGCCCGCAGCACATCGTGCCGTCCTGGGACATGCGCACGCTGTGGGTCACCAACAATGCCGAGGGCCGCACCGATGGCAGCCTGACGCCGATCGATCCACGCACCGGCAAGCCCGGCAAGCCGGTCGGCGTCGACGACCCGTACAACATGTACGCGACGCCCGACGGCAAGTCGGCGATCGTCGTCGCCGAGGCGCGCAAGCGGCTGGACTTCCGCGACCCGAAGACGATGGCACTGCAGTTCTCGATCGACACGCCGGGCTGCCCGGGCATCAACCACGCCGACTTCGCGATCGACGGCCGGTTCGCGATCTTCACCTGCGAGTTCTCGGGCTCGCTGGTCAAGATCGACCTGGTCGAGCACAAGGTTCTCGGCTACCTGCTGCTGCAGATGCCGGCGACGCGCTTCAAGGAGGTCAAGGGCGCGCCGCGCACCGCGCCCGGCCAGCCGTGGCAGCCCGGCGAGACCGAAATCTGCGCCGTCAACAAGGGCATGCCGCAGGACATCCGCAGCGCGCCCGACGGCAAGCGCTTCTACATCGCCGACATGCATGCCGACGGCGTGCACATCGTCGACACCGCATCGTTCAAGAAGGTCGGCTTCATCCCGACCGGGATCGGCGCGCACGGCCTGTACCCGAGCCGCGACGGCAAGCTCCTCTACGTCGCGAATCGCGGCTCGCACGAGATCCACGGCCCGAAGCTCGGCGACGGCGGCGTCACGGTGATCGACTTCGCGACCGAGAAGGTCACCGCGCGCTGGCCCGTGCCGGGCGGCGGCAGCCCCGACATGGGCAACGTCAGCGCCGACGGCAAGTGGCTGTGGCTGGCCGCGCGCTACGACAACGTCGTCTACCGATTCGACACGGGCAGCGGCGCGGTCGCGCAGATCAAGGTCGGCGCCGAGCCGCATGGGCTGACGGTGTGGCCGCAGCCGGGCCGGTATTCGCTGGGGCACACCGGCAACATGCGCTGAGCTGCGATCGCCGGGCCCGCATCGTGAAGAGACTGTTCGACTCGTTCTGGCGCGCCGCCGCCTATTGCCTGCACTTGCGGGTGATCGTGCTGTCGCTGCTGCCGCTGCTGCTGATGGCCGGCCTGGCCCTCGGCCTGGGCTACTTCTTCTGGGAGCCGGCGATCGACGCGGTGCGCTCGACCTTCGACTCCTGGGCGATCCTGAGGACGATGGTCGGCTGGCTCGACGGCGTCGGCCTCACGGGCCTGAAGACCGTGCTGGCGCCGATGATCGTGGTGTTCCTGACGACGCCGCTGATCGTCGTGCTGTCGCTGCTGCTGGTCGCCGCGTTCATGACGCCGGCGATGGTCACGCTGGTCGCGGGCCGGCGCTTCCCGCTGCTCGAGCGCAAGCATGGCGGCTCGTTCCTCGGCAGCACGTTCGGCGCGCTGTGGGCGACGCTCGCGGCGCTGCTCGCGCTGCTGGTCTCGATCCCGTTGTGGTTCGTGCCGCCGCTCGTGCTGATCGTGCCGCCGTTGATCTGGGGCTGGCTGACCTACCGCGTGATGACCTACGACGTGCTCGCCGAGCACGCCAGCGCCGACGAGCGGCGCGAGCTCGTCCGGCGGCATCGCACGACGCTGCTCGGCATGGGCGTGCTGACCGGCTACCTCGGCGCGGCGCCGTCGCTGGTCTGGGCCTCGGGCGCGCTGGCGATCGTGTTCGCGCCGGTGCTGGTGCCGGTCGCGGTCTGGATCTACACGCTGGTGTTCGCGTTCTCGGCACTGTGGTTCGCGCACTTCACGCTGGCGGCGCTGCAGGCGCTGCGGGCCGAGCGCGAGCCGTTCGAGATCCTGCCGCCGCGCGGCACCGCGCGGCGCGACGCCGAGCCGATCGACGACACGCGCCTGACGCCGCTGCCGCCCGGCGATGCGGCCGGCAGCCCTTCCCACTGAGCTTCGAGAGCCTCCATGAACTTCGGCCTGATCATCATCGGCGACGAGATCCTCTCGGGCAAACGCGCCGACAAGCATCTGCCCAAGGTGATCGAACTGCTGGGTGCGCGCGGCCTCGAGCTGAGCTGGGCGCGTTACGTCGGCGACGATCGGGCGCGCATCACCGCCGACCTGAAGCACGCGTTCGAGTCCGGCGATGTCGTGTTCTCGTGCGGCGGCATCGGCGCGACGCCCGACGACCACACGCGCCAGTGCGCTGCGGCCGCGCTCGGCGTGCCGCTCGCACTGCACCCGCAGGCGCGCGAGCTGATCCTCGAACGCATGCGTGACACGGCGCGCGAGCAGGGCATTCCGTTCGAACCCGAGCGCCACGACAACGTGCACCGGTTGAACATGGGCGTGTTCCCCGAGGGCGCGACGATCATCCCGAACCCGTACAACAAGATCGCCGGCTTCAGCGTCGACAAGGTCCACTTCGTGCCGGGGTTCCCGGTGATGGCCTGGCCGATGATCGAATGGGTGCTCGACCGGCACTACGCCGAGCTGCACGGGCAGGGCGCGACGCGCGAGAAATCGGTCATCGTGTTCGGCGCGATGGAGGCGACATTGACGCCGCTGATGGAGCGCATCGAGGCGCAGTTCGACGGTGTCAAGGTCTTCAGCCTGCCCAGTGTCGACCACGCGTCCTACGGCCGGCACATCGAACTTGGCGTCAAGGGCCGCCCCGAGCTGCTCGATGCGGCGTACCGCGTGCTGCTCGACGGGCTCGCCGCGCATGGCGCGAAACTCGGCCCGGAATTGGTGCGATAGCGCGCCCCGGTACAGTGCGGACGCCTGCACCGATCCGGAGCCTGATTTCGTCGCCGGCCTGCAGCCCGCGCCCGGTGCGGCTTCGGGCTTGGCCGGCAGCGCCGGCGAGGCGTCGCGGGCATGCTTTCTGCTACATTCCTGTGCGCGTTTTTTGGGCCTGTGATCGGGCCTTTTGAAGGCCGACCCCGCATTTCCCCTCCCCAATCCCCCGAACAATTCCACCAGGAGTTCCAGATGGCCAGCAAGACCGTTGCCGACGTGATGAAGATGGTCAAGGAGAACGAAGTCAAGTTCGTCGACTTTCGCTTCACCGACACCCGCGGCAAAGAGCAGCACGTCAGCGTGCCGGTATCGCATTTCGACGAAGACAAGTTCACCGCCGGCCACGCGTTCGACGGCTCGTCGATCGCCGGCTGGAAGGGCATCGAAGCCTCGGACATGCAGCTGATGCCCGACCCGAACACCGCCAACATCGATCCGTTCTTCGAAGAGCCGACACTGATCCTGACCTGCGACGTGGTCGAGCCGTCCGACGGCAAGCCCTACGAGCGCGACCCGCGTTCGCTCGCGAAGCGCGCCGAGGCCTACATGAAGGCCTCGGGCCTGGGCGACACCGCGTTCTTCGGCCCGGAGCCCGAGTTCTTCGTGTTCGACAGCGTGCGCTGGGGCAACGACATGTCGGGCTGCTTCTCGAAGATCGAATCCGAAGAGGCCGCCTGGAACAGCGGCAAGGAATACGAGCACGGCAACTCGGGCTACCGCCCGAGCGTGAAGGGCGGCTACTTCCCGACCCCGCCCGTCGACTCGTTCCAGGACATGCGCTCCGAGATGTGCCTGGTGCTCGAGTCGCTGGGCATTCCCTGCGAAGTGCATCACCACGAAGTGGCCAACGCCGGCCAGATGGAAATCGGCACCAAGTTCAGCACGCTGCTGCAGCGCGCCGACTGGGTCCAGCTGCAGAAGTACGTGATCCAGAACGTCGCCCACAGCTACGGCAAGACCGCGACCTTCATGCCCAAGCCGATCGTCGGCGACAACGGATCGGGCATGCACGTGCACCAGTCGGTCTGGAAGGACGGCAAGAACCTGTTCGCCGGTGACGGCTACGCCGGCCTGAGCGAATTCGCGCTGTTCTACATCGGCGGCATCATCAAGCACGCGCGCGCGCTGAACGCGATCACGAATCCGGGCACGAACTCGTACAAGCGCCTCGTGCCGGGCTACGAAGCGCCGGTCAAGCTGGCGTACTCGAGCAAGAACCGCTCGGCGTCGATCCGCATCCCGCACGTCGCGAACCCGAAGGGCCGCCGCGTCGAGGCGCGCTTCCCGGATCCGCTGATGAACCCGTACCTCGGCTTCTCGGCGATGCTGATGGCCGGCCTGGACGGCGTCGAGAACAAGATCCACCCGGGCGAAGCCGCCAGCAAGGACCTGTACCACCTGCCGCCGGAAGAAGACAAGCTGATCCCGACCGTCTGCCACAGCCTCGACCAGGCGCTCGACTACCTCGACAAGGACCGGGCGTTCCTGACCAAGGGCGGCGTGTTCACCGACGCCTACCTCGACGCCTACATCGAGCTGAAGATGGCCGAGGTGACGCGTTTCCGGATGGCGACGCACCCGGTCGAGTTCGACATGTACTACACGCTGTAAGCCTTGCCCTCGCGGCATTGCGCACGGCAGGGGGGACGGCGGGAGCCGTCCCCTTTTGCGTTCGGCGCGGCCAAGGGAACCCGCTGCGCGACAATGGACTCCAGCACTGTTGTCGGCGCCGATTCGCTGCGCCGCGTTGAACAGGCCAGGAGACTCACCGCATGAAGTTCGTTGCCGCTGGTCCCGTTCTGCTTTCGATCGTGCTGTCGAGCGCCGCCACATTGCTGGTGCCGTTCAGCGCCGCGCGCGGCGCCGACGGCACGACGATGTACCGCTGCCCCGGCAACGAGTACAACAACACGCTGAGCCCGAAGGAAGCCAAGGACAAGGGCTGCAAGACGATCGAGGGCGCGCCGATCACGATCATCCAGACCGTCAAGCCGCGGGCGCCCGTGGCGAGCTCGGGGCCGGCCGGCAGCAAGGTCGACCCGGCCGAGCAACGCGCACGCGACAGCGACGCGCGCCGCATCCTCGAAGCCGAGCTGAAGCGCGAAGAAGACCGCCTGGCCGCGATGCGCGCCGAGTACAACAACGGCGAGCCCGAGCGGCAGGGCAACGAGAAGAACTACCAGAAGTACCTGGATCGCGTGGCCGACATGAAGTCTGCGATCGCCCGCAAGGAAAGCGACATCGCGGCGCTGAAGCGCGAGATCGCCAAGCAGCCGCAGTGAAGCGCCTGCCGACGCCGCTCGACGCCCCCGTTCCTCTCGGCTCGGCGGCGTACGCCGCGTTCGACCACCTCGCAACGATGGTCGCGGTCGTCGCGGTCGACGGCCAGTGCGTGTTCGCGAACGCGTCGTTCGAGAGCGTGCTCGGCCTGTCGCGCCGCAGCGTGCAGCGCGGCTCGGTGTTCGACTGGTTCGTCGACCCGCAGCGCCTGCGCGACACCGTCGTCGCGGTGAGCCGCAACGACTACGCGACGAGCCGCCTCGAGGCGCTGCTGCGTCGTCCCGGCGCGCTGCACGGCGAGCCGCTGCCGGTGCATGTGATCGTGAACCAGATGGAGGGTTCGGGGCACGTCATCGTCGAGCTGGTCGAGATCGAGCAGCAGACGCGTCAGGATCGCGAAGAGCGCGCGCTCGACCAGGCGCAGGTCACGAAGGAGCTGATCCGCAACCTCGCGCACGAGATCAAGAACCCGCTCGGCGGCATCCGCGGCGCGGCGCAGTTGCTCGAGATGGAGGTCGAGTCGCGCGCGCTGCACGAGTACACGCAGGTCATCATCGGCGAGGCCGACCGGCTGCAGGCGCTCGTCGACCGGCTGCTCGCGCCGCACCGCAAGCCGCATGTCGTCAGCGACGTCAACATCCACGAGGTCTGCGAGCGCGTGCGCGCGCTGATCCAGGCCGAGTTCCCGCGTGGCCTGGCGATCGAGCGCGACTACGACATCTCGATCCCCGACTTTCGCGGCGACCGCGAGCAGCTGATCCAGGCGGTGCTGAACATCGCGCACAACGCCGCGCAGGCGCTGGCCGAGCGCATGGCCTTCGGCGATGCGCAGATCACGCTGCGCACACGCATCGCGCGCCAGGTCACGCTGGGCAAGCAGCGCTATCGTCTGGCACTGGACTTGCATATTGAGGACAACGGCCCGGGCGTGCCCGAGTCCATTCGGGAACGAATCTTCTACCCGCTGGTATCGGGGCGGGACGGCGGCTCCGGACTGGGGCTCACGCTCGCGCAGACCTTCGTGCAGCAACACCTCGGCACGATCGAATGCGAGAGCGAACCGGGCAGGACCATTTTCAAGATCGTGATTCCGTTGCCCTGACGAGTCGATCGGCGCCACAAGCGCTGACCAGCGACGCAGGAGCAGTCAGAGAACGCAGGGCAGGGCATGAAACCCATCTGGATCGTTGACGACGACCAATCCATCCGCTTCGTGCTGGAGAAGGCGCTGGCGCGCGAAGAATTCGCGGTGCGCAGCTTCACGAACGCACGCGATGTGCTGCTCGCGCTCGACGACGACGAGCCGCAGGTGCTGGTCTCCGACATCCGCATGCCCGGCGGCTCGGGCATCGAGCTGCTTGCCAAGGTGCGCGAGCGCATGCCGGCGCTGCCGGTGATCATCATGACCGCCTACTCCGACCTCGACAGCGCCGTCAGCGCGTTCCAGGGCGGCGCCTTCGAGTACCTGCCGAAGCCCTTCGATGTGCCGAAGGCGGTCGAGCTGATCCGCCGCGCGGTCGAAGAGAGCGTGCGCGAAGAGGTGCGCGACGACAAGGCCGCGCAGATGCCAGAGATGCTCGGCCAGGCGCCGGCGATGCAGGATGTCTTTCGCGCGATCGGGCGGCTGAGCCAGAGCATCGTCACGGTGCTGATCACCGGCGAGTCGGGCTCGGGCAAGGAGCTCGTCGCGAACGCACTGCACAAGCACAGCCCGCGCGCCAGCGGGCCGTTCGTCGCGATCAACACCGCGGCGATCCCGAAGGACCTGCTCGAGTCCGAGCTGTTCGGCCACGAGCGCGGCGCCTTCACCGGCGCGCAGACGACGCGCCGCGGGCGCTTCGAGCAGGCCGACGGCGGCACGCTGTTCCTCGACGAGATCGGCGACATGCCGTTCGACCTGCAGACGCGCCTGCTGCGCGTGCTGAGCGATGGCCAGTTCTACCGCGTCGGCGGCCACAACCCGATGCGCAGCAACGTGCGCGTGATCGCCGCGACGCACCAGAACCTCGAAGATCGCGTGCGCCAGGGCGCGTTCCGCGAAGACCTGTTCCACCGCCTGAACGTGATCCGCCTGCGCCTGCCGGCGCTGCGCGAGCGCGCCGAAGACGTGCCTTCGCTGACCCGCTTCTTCCTGCAGAAGAGCGCGAAGGAACTCGGCGTCGAGGCCAAGCGCATCACCGATGCGGCGCTCGCGCGGCTGATGCGCTTCGACTTCCCCGGCAACGTGCGCCAGCTCGAGAACATCTGCCACTGGCTCACCGTGATGGCGCCGGCGCAGATGATCGAGGCCAAGGATCTGCCGCCCGAGCTCGCGAACGAGACCTTCGCCGCCGAGATCGCGCCGGTCGCGCCGGCACGCGTCACGAAGGAAGCGCCGGTCGCCGAGCTGGCGCAGGCCAGCGCCTCGGCGGCGCCGATCGCGCCGGTTGTCGCGCCGGCTGCACCGATCGCCGCCGCGGCGCCGCCGGTGGCGTTGCACTGGCTGACCGGTCTCGAGCAGGATGCGCGCGCCCTGCTGCAGGCCGGCGACCCGCAGGTCTGGGACACGCTGACCCACAAGTTCGAAGCCCAGCTGATCCGCACCGCGCTCGAGATCACGCGCGGCCGCCGCATCGAGGCCGCGCAGAAGCTCGGCATCGGGCGCAACACGATCACCCGCAAGATCCAGGAACTCGGCCTCGACGATTAGGCCGAGGTCCGGTCCAAGACAAGCTTCAGTCGAGCTTGAGCTCGGCGATCACCGGCGCGTGATCGCTTGGGCGCTCGTTCTTGCGCGTCAGCCTGTCGATCACGCAGCTCGTCACGTGCGGCTTCAGCGCCTCGCTGACGAGGATGTGGTCGATGCGCAGCCCCTTGTTCTTCTGGAAGCCGAGCATCCGGTAGTCCCACCAGCTGTACTGTTTGGGCGGCTGCTCGAAGAGGCGGAACGAGTCGTGCAGGCCGGCTGCCAGCAGCGCCTTGAAGTGCGCGCGCTCGTCGGTCGTGCACAGCACCTGGCCGGACCACGCGACAGGATCGTGGACATCGCGGTCTTCGGGCGCGATGTTGTAGTCGCCGAGCAGCGCGAGCCGCGGGTGCACCGCCTGCTCCAGCGCGATCCAGTCGCGCAGCGCGGTGAGCCATGCGAGCTTGTACGGGAACTTTTCGCTCTCGACCGACTGGCCGTTCGGCACGTAGGCGCCGATGATGCGCACGCCGCCCACGGTGCCGGCGATCACGCGTGCCTGGGCATCGTCGTGGCCGGGGATGTTGCGCACGACATCCAGCGCGGGCAGCTTGCTGATCAGCGCGACGCCGTTGTAGGTCTTCTGCCCGAACCAATGCACCTGGTAGCCGGCGGCCGCGATCTCGGCCTGCGGAAACTTGTCGTCGGCGAGCTTGGTTTCCTGGAGGCACAGCACATCGGGCTGGTGCAGCGTGAGCCAGTCCAGCAATTGCGGCAGGCGCACCGCGAGCGAGTTGACGTTCCAGGTGGCGAGTTTCAAAGGCGGTCCTCGGTCGTCGTGTTCGGTGAGCGCATCTCCTGCAATGCGCAGATCGGTCTGGCCGTCCATCGTACAGGGGACAGGCGGGGCATCAAGGTAGGGATGGGCAGGCCCCGGCGCACACCGGACAGGTAAACTTCCGAGATGCTTGTTTCTGTCGGGGCAGTGCCGGAACCGTGGCCCGTCGATGGTCGGGAGGTCGCGCATTTTGGTGCGGGATTTCGCTCGGCATGAGTGAGTCGCGTGCGCTGCTCCTGACCGATGTGGTCGACAGCACCCGGCTCTCGCAGGAGCTCGGTGACGCGGCGATGGCCGAGGTCTGGGCGGCGCACGATCGCGTCGCACGGTCGCTGCTCGATGCGCGCGGCGGGCGCGAGATCGACAAGACCGACGGCATGCTGCTGATGTTCGATACGGCAGCCGATGCGGTCCGCTACGCGCACGACTACCACCGCGCGCTCGCCGGCCTGCCGGTGCCGCTGACCGCACGCGCCGGGCTGCACGTCGGCCCGGTGATCCTGCGCGAGAACAGCGCCGACGACGTCGCCCGAGGCGCGAAGCCGCTCGAGGTCGACGGCCTGGCCAAGCCGATCGCGGCGCGCGTGATGTCGTTCGCGCTTGCCGGGCAGACGCTGCTGACCGCCGATGCGCGCGAGGACCTCGGCAAGACGGCGCTGAAGGTGGTTTCTCACGGCCACTGGATGGTCAAGGGTGTCGCCGAGCCGCTCGAGGTGTTCGAGGCGGGAGACGACGACGCGCCTTTCATGCGGCCGCCCGACAGCGAGAAGTGCTTTCGCGTCGTGCGCACCGGAGACTGGTGGCTGCCGGTCCGCGACATCCCGAACAACCTGCCGCACCAGCCGACCTCGTTCATCGGGCGCGAGCGCGAACTGGCCGAGGTCAAGGCGCTGATGGGCAGCGCGAAACTGCTGACGCTGCTCGGCATGGGCGGGCTCGGCAAGACGCGTCTTTCGCTGCAGGTTGCCGCCGAACTGATCCACCTGTTCCCCGATGGCGTCTGGTTCCTCGACCTCTCCCCGATCCGCGACGCCGATCTCGTGGTCGCCGAAACCGCACAGGTGCTCGGCGTGCGCGAGGACGCGGGCCGGACGCTGCTGCAGACGCTTTGTGCCCACCTGAAGCCGCAGCGCGCGCTGCTGATCCTGGACAACTGCGAACACGTCATCGGTGTCTCGGCGGAGCTGGCGAACGCGGTGCTGAAAGCGGCGCCCAACGTGCGCATCCTGGCCTCGAGCCGCGAGGCGCTGCGCACGCCCGGCGAGCAGGCCTATCCGGTCTCGCCGTTGCCGGTGCCGGCCCGCGGCGACGGGATCGACCTGCTCTCGCGCTCGACCGCAGTGCGGCTCTTCATGGACCGGGCGCAGCTGCACAAGCCGAGCTTCTCGCTGAACGAGCGCGACGCACCGATGATTGCCGAGCTGGTCGCGCGGCTCGAAGGCATCCCGCTCGCGCTCGAGCTCGCCGCGGCGCGGCTGCGCTCGTTGAGCGTCGCCGACATCAACGCGCGCCTGAAAGACCGCTACAAGCTGCTGACCGGCGGCGCCCGCGTGCTTCAGGAACGGCAGCAGACCTTGCGGGCGCTGGTCGACTGGTCGTACGAACTGCTCGAGGCCGAAGAGCGCACGGTGCTGACGCGACTCTGCGTCTTCATCGGCGGCTTCGATCTGGCGGCGGCCGAGGCAGTCTGCAGCGCCACCCCGCTCGAGCCCGACGACGTTCTCGACCTGCTCGGTTCGCTGGTGGAAAAGTCGCTCGTGATGCTCGAGGAACGGGACGACGGCGCGCGTTACCGCATGCTCGAGACGATCCGCGAGTACGCGCACGAGAAGCTCGAGCAGGGCGGCGATGATGATCTCGCCGCCACCTCGGCGCGGCACTGCGAGCATTACTTCGCGATGGCGAAGGCGGCGAACCGCGGCCTGTCGGGACCCGAGCAAGCCGACTGGATCTGGCGCATCGAGACCGAGCTGGACAACATCCGCACCGCGACCGCGTTGTCGCTCGCCGGCAGCGTCGACCCGTTTATCGCGGTGAAGTTCGCCGTCGCGATGCAGGGCTTCTGGATCCTGCGCGGTTATTCCACCGAAGGGCGAAACATCGTGCGGTCCGCGCTGGCGCTGCCGGCGATCCAGGAATCGCCGGTGGCCCAGGCGTGGGCGCTGTATGTCGGCGCCGCGCTGGCCGAGAGCCAGAGCGATTATGCCGAAGCGCGCGAGATGCTCGAGACCTGCCTCGAACTGCGCCGCGAGCTGGCCAGCGAGGTCGACATCGCCGCGACCCTGTCAACCCTGACGCCGGCGCGCCTGTACGCCGGCGACGCCGAGGGCGCGGCGGCAGGCGAGCGCGAGGCGCTCGACATATTCCGTCGGCTCGGCGACCGCGTCGGCGAGGCGATCGGTCTGCTGCACCTGGGCCAGATCGGCGTCTTCCTCGGCGACGATGCCGAGGCGTGCGCGCAGCTCGACGCCTGTCTCGCGATCGCGCGCGCGATCAAGCACCAGGAACTCGAAGGCGAGTGCGAGCTCGTGCTCGGCGAGTCGTTGCTGCAGACCGACAACCTCGCGCAAGCGGAGGTTCGCTTCAAGCGTTCGCTGACCGTCTGCAGCGAGGCCGGCGACAAGCGCGGCGCGGCGAACGCGCAATGGTGGCTCGGCAAGGTCGACGTGAGGCAGCGCGAGCTCGGCTCGGCGCGTCACCGGCTCGGCGAGGCGGTCGCGGCGTTCCGCGCCTTCGAGATGCGGGAGGAGATGATCGGCTGCCTCGAGGACCACGCGGTGCTCGCGTTCGCCGAGGGCCGTGCCGAGCTGGCGGCGAGCCTGGCGGCGGTCACGGCGACCTGGCGCGACCGCCTCAATCTGCGTCGCTCGGCGTTGAGCGAGCAGCGCTGGCAGGCCGAGCTGCAGTCGATGCGACAGGCATTGAGCCCGACTGCCTTCGATGCGGCGTGGCGCGAGGGCGCCGACTGGCCGATCGACCGCGCGATCAACGCCGCACGTGAATCGCTGCAGGCGGCCGAGTCGGCGGCGACCGCGACGGCCGCCTGAAGCGATCAGGCCTGCGCGGCCTGCCGGCTGCGGCGGCGCGCGACCCAGCCGAGCACGCCGAGTCCGGCCAGCATCAGCGAGTAGGTCTGCGGCTCCGGCACGGCGGGCGTGATGGTGCCCACAGCGGCATTCGCCGAGTACCCGCATTCATTCGTGCTGAACGGCGTGCACACCTGCGACGCGGTCGTCGGCTTCGTGTACACGAGTTGCGCGGACGTGCCCTCGTACAGGTACAGGCTGAACGCATAGGCGCCGCCGCCGGCGATCGCGAGTGACGCGCCGCTCGGCACGACGGCGTCGAAGAACCCGGTGTCGATCCCGACGAGCTGGCCGCCGGCGATGTCGAGACCGCTGATGAAGACGTTCGTGTTCAGGTTGAACGACTCGAGGACCGTGCTCGGCGAAGCGACGTCGTAGAACTCGAGCGTCGCGCTCAGCACCGAGAACCCGGCGCACGCGCCGGTGGCGCCGTACGAGCCGTCGGCCTGGCCGAGGCAGGACGCGGGCACGTCGAAGGATGCCGAGGCCTGCCAGCCCAGGCTGGCGAAAGGGGCGCCGTAGGCCGGGTCCCACTTGCCCGTGTAGACCGCGGCCTGCGCCGAACCGACTCCAGCGATCGCCCCGAGAAGAGCGATCGCCGCGCCGACAGAAGCGGCCCGAACGCGTTTTACAGCCATGTTGTTCACCCTGAATGTTGTGAAGCATCAGCACACTCGAACCCAGCGGGTACGACTGCACTGCACCGGAGAACCAGCTCGCCGACGAAGAATTCTAGGGACCGACGCAACATCCGTGTGTCATCCGCACACCCCTGTCTCGGGGGGAGGCACACCACCTCTTCAGGGGGGTGGCGCGCGCCGCCACGCGGCGTTCAGACGTGGAACCATGCCATCCCACCGAGCACGACGCCGATGCCGCTGAGCAAGAACACGCCCTTCTCGAGCCTCTTGCTGCGCGTCAGCAACGCGATCGCCGCCATCGCGATCGCGATCTGCAGCGCGGTCGTGGCCTGGGCCCAGCGGTGGTGCTGGTGGAGCTGTTCATCGCTCTTGCGATCCCATTCCTTCGACTCGTCCTCGAGCTTCTTCGCCGCGACCATGATCTCGTCCTTCTCGCCGCGGTAGCGCTTCGCTTCGGCGGCGTAGAAGGCCTTGCGCGGCTCGGGCGCCAGGTCGAACGCGAGCTCGGCGAGGTTCTGCTTGGCGCTCTTGGCCTGGTAGAACGCCCACTGGTTCGCGGCCTCGGTCTTCTTGATCGCGGCGTCGTTCTTGTGCAGGCCGGCGTTCGATTGCGTCGCGCCGCCCATGTACGCGAACAGCGCGCCGACCGTGGCGATCACCGCGGTGGCGACCGCCAGTTGCCCGGCCATGCCCTTCGGCTCGTGCTGCGCGGCGTGTTCGAGCTCGTGGTCGTGCGGGCCGTGCACGTGAAATCCGTGGTCCGACATGTCTCAGGTTCCTTCGGTTCTTTGGTAGGTGGCAAAGCTGTAGCCGGTCTGCGGTTCGCGCGAGGTGCAGGCGAAGCGGGCGCGGTCCCAGCGCGGAAAGAAGGCATCGCCGTCGAGATCGGCGTCGATCTCGGTCAGCACGAGCTCGTCGGCGAGCGGCAGCGCGAGCGCGTAGATCTCGGCGCCACCGATCACGAAGGCTTTCGGCGTGCCGGCGAGCAGCGCCAGCGCGGCGGGCAGCGAATGCACCGCCTCGGCGCCGTCGGCATGCCAGTCGGCGCTGCGCGTGATCACGAGGTTGCGCCGCCCGGGCAGCGGGCGAAAGCGCGCCGGCAGCGAGTCCCAGGTCTTGCGGCCCATGATCACCGGGCAGCCCATGGTCACGCGGCGAAAGTGCTTCAGGTCTTCTGGCTCGTGCCACAGCAGGCCGTTGTCCTTGCCGATCGTGCCGTTGCGGGCGACCGCGGCGATCAGTGCGAGCCGGGGGGTGGGGCGGTTCATGCGCGCGATTGTCGCAGTGACGCATCGCGCCTCCATCAAGTCAGGGAGGCGGCCTCCTTGCCGTTCGCGAAGTGCCGGCGCATCAGCTGCTGCGCACGCTCGCCGTTGCGCGCCTTCAGCGCGGCCATGATCTGGCGATGCTCCTTCAGCGAGGCCTCGAGGCGGCCCTGCTTGAACAGCGAATGGTGGCGGTTCAGCTTCATCACCTTGCGCAGGTCGGCGACGAGCTGGTTGCGCCAGCGGTTGTCGGCGATCTCGAGCAGCTTCATGTGGAAGCGCTCGTTCGCGGCGAAGAAGCGATCGCGTTCGCCGACCTCGTCCTCGAGTTGCTGGTGCAGGGCGGCGAGTTCGGCGATCTGCGCGGCGTTGGCCCGCTGCGCGACGACCATCGCGGCGTCGCTCTCGAGCAGCGCGAGCAGGTGGTAGACCTCGGCGAGGTCGCGCTCCGAGACCTCGGTGACATACGCACCGCGGCGCAGCTTCATCGTCACGAGGCCCTCGGCCGCGAGCACCTTCAGCGCCTCGCGCAGCGGCGTGCGGCTGATGCCGTACTCGGCGGCCAGGGCCTGCTCGTCGATCCAGCTGCCCGGGTGCAGCGTGTGGCCGAGGATGCGGCTGCGCAGACGCTCGGCGACCTGCTCGTACAGCGCGCTCTCGCGCAGCACCGGCGTGCGTGCCGCACCGCCAGGTCGGGAGGGTTCCGGAAGAAGATTCGCCATGACCGCCGATCTGCCGATAGAATTCAATTCTGAATTATGCGCGCCTGGCGGTGAGGCCGTCCAGTCCTGTGGCGCTCGCTGCGACCCAATTCGCCCATCCGGTCATATTCTTGGGGGTGGCGCTGCCAAGAGAGAGAACCCGACATGTCGAACGACAAGATCCTGAACTCCGACTCGCTCGCCGCGTGGCAGCGGGCCGCCGCAAAGTCGGCGCCCGGCGGCGACGCACACGCACTCGACTGGCTGACGCCGGAGGGCATCCGCGTCAAGCCGCTGTACACCGCGGCCGACCTGCAGGGCCTAGCGCACACCGACACCTTGCCCGGCTTCGCGCCTTTCGTGCGCGGCCCGCAGGCGACGATGTATGCGGTGCGGCCGTGGACGATCCGCCAGTACGCCGGCTTCTCGACCGCCGAAGCCTCGAACGACTTCTACCGCAAGGCCCTGGCCGCGGGCGGCCAAGGCGTCAGCGTCGCGTTCGACCTCGCGACGCACCGCGGCTACGACAGCGATCATCCGCGCGTCACCGGCGATGTCGGCAAGGCGGGTGTCGCGATCGACAGCGTCGAGGACATGAAGATCCTGTTCGACGGCATCCCGCTCGACAAGGTCAGCGTCAGCATGACGATGAACGGCGCGGTGCTGCCGGTGCTCGCCGGCTACATCGTCGCGGCCGAGGAGCAGGGCATCGCGCAGGAGCAGCTCAGTGGAACGATCCAGAACGACATCCTGAAGGAGTTCATGGTTCGCAACACCTACATCTTTCCGCCCGAGCCGAGCATGCGCATCGTCGGCGACATCATCGAGTACACGGCGCAGAAGATGCCGAAGTTCAACTCGATCTCGATCTCGGGTTATCACATGCAGGAGGCCGGCGCGAACCAGGCACTCGAGCTTGCGTTCACGCTGGCCGACGGCCGCGAGTACGTGAAGGCGGCACTCGCGAAGGGGCTCGACGTCGACGAGTTCGCGCCGCGCCTGAGCTTCTTCTGGGCCATCGGCATGAACTTCTACCTCGAGGTCGCGAAGATGCGCGCGGCGCGGCTGCTGTGGTGGAAGATCATGACCGCGTTCGAGGCGAAGAACCCGAAGAGCCTGATGCTGCGCACGCACTGCCAGACCTCGGGCTGGAGCCTGACCGAGCAAGACCCGTACAACAACGTGGTGCGCACGACGATCGAGGCGATGGCCGCGGTGTTCGGCGGCACGCAGAGCCTGCACACGAACGCGCTCGACGAGGCGATCGCGCTGCCGAGCGAGTTCAGCTCGCGCATCGCGCGCAACACGCAGCTGATCATCCAGGAGGAGACGCACATCCCCAGCGTCGTCGACCCCTGGGCCGGCAGCTACATGATGGAGAAACTGACGCAGGACATGGCCGACGCGGCCTGGCAGATCATCGAGGAGGTCGAGCGCCAGGGCGGCATGGTCAAGTGCGTCGCGAGCGGCTGGGCCAAGCTGAAGATCGAGGCCAGCGCGGCCGAGAAGCAGGCGCGCATCGATTCGGGCAAGGACGTGATCGTCGGCGTCAACAAGTACAAGCTCGCGAAGGAAGACCCGATCGAGACGCTAGCCATCGACAACGCGATGGTGCGCGAGAACCAGGTCGCGCGGCTGAAGCAGCTGCGCGCGACGCGCGATACCGCGCAGACGCAGGCGGCGCTCGCGGCACTGACGACCTGCGCAGAGACCGGCGCGGGTAACTTGCTCGACCTGTCGATCAACGCGGTGCGGCTGCGCGCGACGGTCGGCGAAGTTTCCGACGCGCTCGAGAAGGTCTGGGGCCGGCACCGCGCCGACACGCAGAAGGTGACCGGCGTCTACGCCGCGGCCTACGACAGCGCCGAGGGCTGGGCCGCGCTCCAGTCCGAGATCGCCCAGTTCGCCGAAGACCAGGGCCGGCGCCCGCGCGTGATGATCGCCAAGCTCGGCCAGGACGGCCACGACCGCGGCGCGAAGGTCGTCGCCACGGCCTTCGCCGACCTCGGCTTCGACGTCGACATCGGCCCGCTGTTCCAGACCGCCGAGGAGTGCGCGCGCCAGGCGATCGAGAACGACGTCCACGCGGTCGGCGTCAGCACGCTCGCCGCCGGGCACAAGACGCTGGTGCCGGCGATCATCGAGTCGCTGAAGGCGCAGGGCGCCGACGACATCATCGTGTTCGTCGGCGGCGTGATCCCGCGGCAGGACTACGAGATGCTGTTCGAGGCCGGCGTGAAGGGCATCTACGGCCCCGGCACGCCGATCCCGGCGAGTGCGAAGGACGTGCTCGAGCAGATTCGCGCCAGCGTCAAAGCCTGAACGCGTGGCACTCGATCGCGTCGATCAGGCCTTGTTCGACGGCGTGCGCGCCGGCGATCGGCGCGCGCTCGCGAAGGCGATCACGCTGCTCGAATCGACGCGCGCCGACCACCGCTCGCGCGCCGACGAGCTGCTGAACGCGCTGCTGCCGCACACCGGTCATGGCATGCGCCTGGGCATCTCGGGCGTGCCGGGTGTCGGCAAGTCGACCTTCATCGAGGCGCTCGGGCTGGCGCTGATCGCGCAGGGCAAACGCGTCGCGGTGCTGGCGATCGATCCGTCGTCGAGCGTCTCCGGCGGCTCGATCCTCGGCGACAAGACGCGCATGGAGCGCCTCTCGATCGCACCCGAAGCCTACATCCGGCCGAGCCCGGCCTCGGGCACGCTCGGCGGCGTGGCCGAGAAGACGCGCGAGACGATGCTGGTCTGCGAGGCGGCCGGCTACGACGTCGTGATCGTCGAGACCGTCGGCGTGGGCCAGAGCGAGACGGCGGTCGCGAGCATGACCGACATGTTCGTGCTGCTGCAGCTGCCGAACGCCGGCGACGACCTGCAGGCGATCAAGAAGGGCGTGATGGAGCTGGCCGATCTGGTCCTGATCAACAAGGCCGACATCGACCCCGACGCCGCGACCCGCGCCCAGGCCCACATCAGCAGCTCGCTGCGGATGTTCGGCGCGCATGCCGCGCCCGGCCACTGGGTCACGCGCGTGATGCAGCTCAGCGCGCTGAGGGGCCAGGGCGTGGGGGCGTTCTGGGCCGGCGTCGAGGAGTTCCACCGCCTGCGCCGCGCGAGCGGCGAGTTCGAGGCGCGCCGCAGGAAGCAGGCGCTGGCCTGGATGTGGGACATCGTCCACGCGCGGCTGCACGCCGACTTTCGCCATCATGCGGCGGTGCGCGGTGCGCTGCCGCAGACCGTTCGTGACGTGACCGAGGCGCGCACTGCGCCGTCGTCCGCCGCGCGCCAATTGCTCCAACTGTTCGAACGACAGGAACCGAGGTAGACCGACCATGCACGACATCATCCAGCAGCTCGAAGCCAAGCGCGCCCGCGCGCGCCTGGGCGGCGGCGAGAAGCGCATCGCGGCGCAGCACGGCAAGGGCAAACTGACGGCGCGCGAGCGCATCGAGCTGCTGCTCGATACCGACACCTTCGAAGAGTGGGACATGTTCGTCGAGCACCGCAACCACGACTTCGGCATGGCCGACAACCGCCCGCCGGGCGACGGTGTCGTGACCGGCTACGGCATGATCAACGGCCGCCTGGTGTTCGTTTTCAGCCAGGACTTCACGGTGTTCGGCGGCGCGCTCTCCGAAGCGCACGCCGAGAAGATCTGCAAGGTGATGGACCAGGCGATGAAGGTCGGCGCGCCGGTGATCGGGCTGAACGATTCGGGCGGCGCGCGCATCCAGGAAGGCGTCGCGTCGCTGGGCGGCTACGCCGAAGTGTTCCAGCGCAACGTGATGGCCTCGGGCGTCGTGCCGCAGATCAGCATGATCATGGGGCCGTGCGCCGGCGGCGCGGTGTACTCGCCGGCGATGACCGACTTCATCTTCATGGTGAAAGACAGCTCCTACATGTTCGTCACCGGCCCCGAGGTCGTGAAGACCGTGACGCACGAGGAAGTGACGGCCGAAGACCTGGGCGGCGCATCGGCGCACACGACGAAGAGCGGCGTCGCCGACCTCGCGTTCGACAACGACGTCGACGCGCTCGCGATGCTGCGCCGCTTCTTCAACTACCTGCCGCTGAACAACCGGGAGAAGGCGCCCCGGCGGCCGAGCACCGACCCGGCCGAGCGCATCGACCTCTCGCTCGACACGCTGGTGCCCGACAACCCGAACAAGCCGTACGACATGAAGGAGCTGATCGTCAAGACGGTCGACGACGGCGACTTCTTCGAGCTGCAGCCCGACTATGCGAAGAACATCGTGATCGGCTTCGGCCGGATGGACGGCCAGGCCGTCGGCATCGTCGCGAACCAGCCGCTCGTGCTCGCCGGTTGCCTCGACATCAAGAGCAGCATCAAGGCCGCGCGCTTCGTGCGCTTCTGCGATGCGTTCAACATCCCGGTGCTGACCTTCGTCGACGTGCCCGGCTTCATGCCCGGCACCTCGCAGGAGTACGGCGGCATCATCAAGCACGGCGCGAAGCTGCTGTATGCGTATGCCGAGTGCACGGTGCCGAAGATCACCGTGATCACGCGCAAGGCCTACGGCGGCGCCTACGACGTGATGAGCTCGAAGCACCTGCGCGGCGACGTCAACTTCGCGTGGCCCAACGCCGAGATCGCGGTGATGGGGGCGAAGGGCGCGGTCGAGATCATCTTCCGCGAGGAGAAGGGCGATCCCGCCAAGCTCGCGGCCCGTGAGGCCGAGTACAAGGCCAAGTTCGCAAACCCCTTCGTCGCCGGCGCACGCGGCTACATCGACGACGTGATCCAGCCGCACGAGACGCGCAAGCGCATCTGCCGCTCGCTCGTGATGCTGCGCGACAAGAAGGTCGACGACCCGTGGCGCAAGCACGGGAACATTCCGCTGTAGCTCGAAAGTCCTCGATGTTCACAAAAATCCTGATCGCCAATCGCGGCGAGATCGCCTGCCGCGTCATCAAGACCGCGAAGAAGATGGGTATCGCGACCGTCGCGGTCTACTCCGAGGCCGACCGCGACGCGCTGCATGTCGAGCTCGCCGACGAGGCCGTGTTCATCGGCGCGGCGCCGAGCCGCGAGTCCTACCTCGTGATGGACAAGATCATCGAAGCGTGCAAGCAGACCGGCGCGCAGGCGGTGCACCCCGGCTACGGCTTCCTGAGCGAGAACGAGGCGTTCGCGCGCAAGGTCGAGGAAGAGGGCATCGTCTTCATCGGCCCGAAGCACGCGGCGATCGCCGCGATGGGCGACAAGATCGCCTCGAAGAAGCTGGCCGGCGACGCGCAGGTCAACACGATCCCCGGCCACAACGCGGCGATCGACACCGCCGAGCATGCGGTCGAGATCGCGAAGGGCATCGGCTACCCGGTGATGATCAAGGCCTCGGCCGGCGGCGGCGGCAAGGGCTTGCGCGTCGCGTTCGACGACAAGGAGGCCTTCGAGGGCTTCACCTCGTGCCGCAACGAGGCGCGCAACAGCTTCGGCGACGACCGTGTGTTCATCGAGAAGTTCGTCGAGGAGCCGCGCCACATCGAGATCCAGGTGCTCGGCGACGCACACGGGCACTGCGTCTACCTGTGGGAGCGCGAATGCTCGATCCAGCGCCGGCACCAGAAGGTGATCGAGGAGGCGCCGAGCCCGTTCCTCGACGACGCGACGCGCAAGGCGATGGGCGAGCAGGCGGTTGCGCTGGCGAAGGCCGTGAACTATCAGAGTGCTGGCACGGTCGAGTTCGTCGTCGGCAAGGACAAGAGCTTCTACTTCCTCGAGATGAACACGCGGCTGCAGGTCGAGCACCCGGTGACCGAGTGCATCACCGGGCTCGACCTGGTCGAGCAGATGATCCTTGTCGCGGCCGGCGAGCCGCTCGGGTTCACGCAGGAACAGATCGCGCGCAAGGGCTGGGCGATCGAGTGCCGCATCAACGCCGAGGATCCGCTGCGCAGCTTCCTGCCGAGCACCGGGCGCCTGGTCGCTTTCGAGCCGCCGGTGCAGACGATGCAAGCGGCCGCGCCGGTGCCGGCAGACGGCGGCATCCGGGTCGACACCGGCGTCTACGAAGGCGGCGAGATCCCGATGTACTACGACTCGATGATCTGCAAGCTGATCGCGTATGGCCGCGACCGCACGGGAGCGATCGCGAAGATGCGCGACGCGCTCGATGCGTTCGTGATCCAGGGCATCTCGAGCAACATTCCTTTCCAGGCGGCCTTGCTCGCGCACCCGAAGTTCGCTGCCGGCGACTTCAACACCGGCTTCATCGCCGAGCAGTACCCGACGGGCTTCACGCGCGCTTCGGTCGAGCACGACGATCCGAGCTTCCTGCTCGCGCTCGCGGTCGCGACGAACCGCCGCGTGCTCGCGCGCTCGGCCGGGATCAGCGGGCAGCTGCCGGGCCACGAGTTGCAGGTCGGCGAGGCGTTCATCGTCGTGCGCACCGATGCCGACGGCACCCGCCACGAGACGCCGGCCAGCGTCCGGCTCGCGGGTGACGTGTTCGATGTGACGGTCGATGGCCGCGCCTACCCGATCCGCTTCGCCCGGCCGCTGCGCGACACCGCAATGCACGGCGATCTCGCCGGCACGCCGTTCTGCGCGCAGATCGAGCGCCTGATGCTGGCGTACCGCGTGACGCACCACGGCGCGCAGGTCGAGGTGCGCGTGCTGTCGCCGCGCGCGGCGCAGCTCAACGCGCTGATGCCATTCAAGGCGCCGCCGGACCTGTCGAAGTTCCTGCTCTCGCCGATGCCGGGGCTGCTGGTCGACGTGGCCGTCGCGGCCGGACAGGCGGTGCGCGCCGGCGAGAAGCTCGCGGTCATCGAGGCGATGAAGATGGAGAACATCCTGATCGCCGCGCACGACGGCGTGGTCGCCAGCGTGGCGGCGGCGAAAGGCGAGAGCCTCGCGGTCGATCAGGTGATCATGGAATTCGAGTGACGAGGGATCTGCGATGACGACGACACGGCCGTTCAAGGTGCTGGGCATCCAGCAGGTGGCGATCGGCGCGCCCGACAAGGCGAAGCTGCGCACGCTGTGGGTCGAGAAGTTCGGCCTGGCGCTGACCGGCAACTTTCGCTCCGAGCGCGAGAACGTCGACGAGGATATCTGCGCGATCGGCAGCGGCCCGCACAAGGTCGAGGTCGACCTGATGGAGCCGATCGATCCTTCGGCCAAACCGGCGGTGCACGCGACACCGCTGAACCACATCGGCCTGTGGATCGACGACCTGGCCGCCGCGGTCGAGTGGCTCGCTGCGAACGGCGTGCGCTTCGCGCCCGGCGGCATCCGCAAGGGCGCGGCCGGATTCGACATCTGCTTCGTGCACCCGAAGGGCAGCGACGAGTTCCCGGTCGGCGGCGAGGGCGTGCTGATCGAGCTGGTGCAAGCGCCGCCCGAGGTGATCGCGGCGCTCGGCTGAATCGTCATGCCGCGCTGTTCCGCGCGGCGCAAGAGTCAAATGCCGGCGGCGGTGGTTCCGCAGCATGGGCGGGGCGTTCAAGATGCGGGCCTTCACAGCCACGAGCCCTGCACCATGACGACGAACCCGCGACCCGCGCAACCGATCCGCCTGCATCACCATCCGCTGTCAGGCCACGTGCACCGCGTGGAGTTGTTCCTGTCGCTGCTCGGCCTTCCGTGCGAGAGGGTCGCGGTCGACATGACCGGCGGCGAGACACGCAGCCCGGAGTTCCTCGCCCTCAACCCGTTCGGGCAGCTGCCCGTGATCGAGGATGGCGAGGTCACGATCGCCGACAGCAACGCGATCCTGGTCTATCTGGCGCGGCGCTACGACGCGTCGGGTGCCTGGTTGCCGAGCGACGCGATCGGTGCCGCGCGCGTGCAACGCTGGTTCAGCGTCGCGGCCGGGCCGCTGGCTTACGGGCCGGCGAGCGCGCGCGTCGCGGTGCTGTTCGGCCGGCCGCGCGATCCGGCGCCGCTGAAGGCCGCGGCGCGCCTGTTCGGGCTGATGGAGCAGCACCTCGCGCAGCAGCCCTTCCTGGCCGCGGCGACGCCGACGCTCGCCGATGTCTCGCTGTACAGCTATACCGCGCATGCGCCGGAGGGCGGCGTCTCGCTCGATCCCTACCCGAACTTGCGTGCGTGGCTGGCCCGCATCGAGGCCTTGCCGGGCTTCGTCGACATGCTACGCAGCCCGGTGGCCGAGCCGCTCGCGCTGGCTTGATCGGGGCCATCGATGGCTGCGATCTTCCATGCCGGCGAGCTTGCGATGCAGCGCCGCGCCGGTGTCGCCGCGCGCCTGCATGAGATCGGCGACAAGGTGATCCGCGATCACATGCCGGATCAGCACCGCGCGTTCTTCCGGCAGCTGCCGACGCTGGTTGTCGGCAGCGTCGATGCGCAGCGCCGGCCGTGGGCTTCGATGCTGGTCGGCGAGCCGGGCTTCGTCGGCGATCGGGACGCGCGCCATCTGCGTGTCGGCGCATGGCCCGATGCGGGCGATCCGCTGGCGTCGCATCTCGCGATCGGTGCGCCGCTGGGCCTGCTCGGCCTCGAACCGTCGACGCGGCGCCGCAATCGCATGAACGGCCGAGTGGTCGCGATGCCGAACACGGGGCACTTCGAGGTCGAGGTCGACCAGAGCTTCGGCAACTGCCCGCAGTACATCCAGGCGCGCACGCCGCACCGGGTCGACGAGCGCGGGCATGCTGTGCACCCGCTCGGCCCGTCGCTGAACGCGGCGGCGCGTGCGCTGATCGAGGACGCCGACACGCTGTTCATCGCGAGTGCGACGCCGGCGTTGGCGTCGGCGGCCGCAGCACAGGCGGGGCGCAGCGCTGGCGTCGATGTCTCGCATCGCGGCGGCAAGCCAGGCTTCGTGCGCGTCGACCGAGACGATCGCGGCGCGGCCGTGCTGACCTGGCCCGACTTTCGCGGCAACTTCTTCTTCAACACGCTCGGCAACCTGGTCGCCCATCCGCACGCCGGTCTGCTGTTCGTCGACCACGCAAAGGGCGATCTGCTGCAACTCAGCGGCCACGCCGAGGTCATCGCCGAGGGGGCCGAACTGCGTTCCTTTGACGGCGCGCAATACCTCGTCCGATTGCGCGTCGACGCGGCGGTGTGGCGTCCGAAGGCGCTGCCGCTGCGCTGGTCGGCACCCGAGGCGGCGCCCCAGCTGGCTGCGACTGGCGCCTGGGCGCGTTGACCGCGACGGGGATGCCCCGGCGCGGCGGCGCTACAGTCATGGCATGGCGATTCGAGAAATCCTGAAGATGGGCGATCCGCGGCTGCTGCGCATCGCCAAGCCGGTCGAGGCCTTCGGCACGCCGGCGCTGCGCGCGCTGATCGACGACATGTTCGAGACCATGCATGCGGTGCAGGGCGCGGGTCTCGCCGCGCCGCAGATCGGTGTCGACCAGGCGCTGGCGATCTTCGGCTTCCGCCAGAACCAGCGCTACCCGGACGCGCCCGCGGTGCCCGAGACCGTGCTGATCAACCCGACGATCACGCCGCTCGACGACACCGAGGAAGACGGGTGGGAAGGCTGCCTCTCGGTGCCCGGGCTGCGCGGTGTCGTGCCACGCTTCGCGCGCATCCTGTACACCGGCTTCGATGCCGAGGGCCGGCCGATCGAGCGCGAGGCCGAGGGCTTTCATGCGCGCGTGGTGCAGCACGAATGCGATCACCTGATCGGCAAGCTGTACCCGATGCGCGTGCGCGATTTCTCGCGCTTCGGCTACACGAGCGTGCTGTTCCCCGATCTCGATCCCGGCGCCGACGAGTGATCGGCCGCGCGCCCGTGGCGCGATGGATGTCGGCTGTCGCGTGGATGTAAACGGGCGTTTCTCCTACGGGCACCGGGTCGTCCGGATGATCTCCGGCGGCGTTGTGGAAAGGCAGCATGGCGCCACTGGTGCCGCGTTGCAGGGGGCGCGCCGCGCCCCGAACGGAGAAGCGCTGATGATCTCGATGCCAAGACGATTGCTCCTCGGCTTCGGCCGGATGCTGGCCGCGGCCACGGTCGCACTGACTGTCTTGACGCTTGCCGGCCCGGCATTCGCGCAGGCGGGCGATGCCGATCCGCCCGGCCGCGTCGCGCGGCTGTCGGATCTGGAAGGCCAGGTCTGGCTCTACAGCCCGGACGGCGGCGAATGGGTCAGCGCCGCGCGCAACCGGCCGCTGACCAGCGGCGACCGCATCGCCACCGATGCCGGCGCGCGCGCCGAATTGCAGGTCGGCTCGACGACGCTGCGGCTCGATGGCCAGACCGAGCTCGAGGTCGTGCGCCTCGACGACGAGCAGGTCGCGCTGTCTCTGCACGACGGCAGCGCGATGGCCCGCGTACGCGATCTGGCCGGTGCCGGCCAGCTCGAACTCTCGACCGACGAGGGCCGCTTCGTGACGCTGCGCGCCGGCACCTATCGCTTCGACCGCACGAACGGTCGCACCGACCTCAGCGTCTACGCCGGAGAGGCCCGCTACGAAGGGTCGAACAGCGGCATGCCGGTCACGGCCGGCCAGCGCGCCGAGTTCTGGATCGACTCCGGCGGCGTCGCGCAGTACAGCCTGTCGGCGCCGGCGAACGACGCATTCGCCGGATGGAGCAACGACCGCGACCGCCGCGTCGTCGGCACGATTGCGCAGCGCTACGTCTCGCCCGAGATGACCGGCGCCGCCGAGCTCGATGCCTACGGCCGCTGGGAGCAGACACCGGACTACGGCTCGATCTGGATCCCGACCGCGGTCGAGGCCGACTGGGCACCGTACAGCCACGGCCACTGGATCTGGGTCCGCCCGTGGGGCTGGACCTGGGTCGACGACGCACCCTGGGGCTTCGCGCCGTTCCATTACGGCCGCTGGGTCTACCTGCGCAGTCGCTGGTGCTGGACGCCGGGGACGCGCATCGCGCGCCCGGTCTACGCGCCGGCGTTGGTCGCGTGGGTCGGCGGGCCGAGCGCCAGTGTGTCGGTCACGATCGGTGGCGGGCCGGCGGTCGGCTGGTTCCCGCTTGCACCGCGCGAGGTCTACGTGCCGAGCTACCGCGTCAGCCCGGGCTATGCGCGCAACGTCAACATCACCAACGTCACCAACGTCACGGTGATCAACAACACCTTCGCGAACCCGCAGGCGCCGCGCGAATTCGTGAACCGGCGCGCGCCGAGCGCGATCACGGTCGTGCCGTCGAGTGTGCTGGCCGAACGCCGCCCAGTCGCGCCGGCCGCCGCGCAGCTGCGCCAGACGCAGTGGGTGCGCGAGCTCGCGCAACAGCCTCGCACGACCGCGCTCGTCGCGCCGCCGGTGGCCGCGCCGCCCGCACCAGCGCGCAGCCCCGATCCGCGCGCGGCGGTCAAGCCGCCGCCGGGCGCGCGTCCGGACCGCAACGAGGCTGGCCGGGATCGTGATCGCAGGCCGCCCACGCAGCAGCAAGCGCCCGCCGCCACCGCGCAACAGGCGCCACCCACCGCAACGCAAGCTGCGCCGCAACCAACGCCCCAGCCGGCGCCGAATGTGCCGGGACGCGCGGCGGCTCCGCCGCCCAACGCCAACCAGCCTGCGGCGGCCGCCAACCGGCCGCCGCAGGCCGAACCCGGCCAGCACCGGCCTGACGCAGTACCGCCGCCTCCGGGCCGCATGCCGCGCGAGCGCACGGCCCCCGAGAACGCGGCAGGCACCGCGCCGCGCGCGCCAGCCGCCGCGGCACCCGCCGCGCCTGCACCAGCGCCGACGCCGACGCCAGCGCCAACGCAGCGCCCGCTCGCGACGCCGCCGCAGACACAGGAAGAGGGCCCGAACATGCGGGCGCGCCCGATTCAGCGTGGCGAGGAGCGCGAACGGCGCTCGGAGGAACGTCGCCCGGTGCCACCGCCGTCGCGCACCGAAGCGCTGCCGCCAACGGTCGAGGCGCGACCACAGGCCGTGCCGGCGCCGCGCGTCGAGCGCGCGACACCGCCGGCGGCGAGCGAGCGTCCGACCCCGGCGCCAGCGGTCGAGCGTCCGGCACCGACGCCGCCGCCACAGCGCATCGAGCGTCCAGCGCCGCCGCCGCAACAACAGCAGCCGCAGCGCATCGAGCGCCCTGAGCCGCCGCAGCAGCCGCGTGTGGAGCATCCTGTACCAGCGCCGCGTCCGGTCGAGGTGCCCGCGCCGCGGGCGGTCGAGGCACCGCGGCCGGTGGCACCTCCGGTCCACGCGACCCCGCCGCCGCCGCGCGCCGAGCCGCCGCGAGCGCAACGGCCCGAGCCGAAAGGCGAGGAGCCGAAGCGCGGCGACCCGCGCGACCAGCAGAAGTGAGCGGCGCGCGGGCGCGCCGCGATCAGCGTTTGCGCAGCAGCGGTTCGAGCGCCTGCCAGACGTTGTCCAGCATCTGCGGGTGCGCCGCCGCGGTCGGGTGAATGCGGTCGGACTGAAACAGCGCCTCGGCCTGCGGGCCGTCGGCAACGCCCTTCAGCAGAAACGGCACCAGCGCTGCGCCCTCGGCCTTCGCAACGCTGGCGAACAGCGCGGCGAACTGCTCGCCGTACTGGCGGCCGTAGTTCGGCGGCAGCTGCATCCCGACGATCACGACCTTCGCGCCGCCCGCCTTCGCGGCCTTCGCCATCGCCGCGAGGTTGTCGCGCGCAGTCGCCAGCGGCAGGCCGCGCAGCGCGTCGTTCGCGCCGAGTTCGAGCACCACGATGTCGGGGTGCTGCTGGCCGAGCAGGGCAGGCAGCCGCGAGCGGCCGCCCGATGTCGTGTCGCCGCTGATGCTCGCGTTGGCGACCGTCGCGGCCACCTTGTGTTCGGCGAGGCGCGTCTGCAGCAACGCGACCCAGCCGCTGCCGCGCTTCAGGCCATATTCGGCCGAGAGGCTGTCACCGACGACGAGGATGCGCGCGGCGTCTGTCGGGCGCGCCGCACCTTGCGCACAGGCCGGCAGCACCGCGACCGCGAGCGCAAGCGCGGTACAGTGCGCCAGCCATTTCCGCCGAGCGCGGCGAACCCCATCGTCATCCATGTCTGAACCCATCATTGCCGTCGAGCGCGTCACCAAGCAAGTGCAGGACTCCACCGGCACCTTGACCATTCTCCATGAGATCGATTTTTCGCTGCTGCCGCGCCAGTCGGCCGCGATCGTCGGCGCCTCGGGCTCGGGCAAGAGCACCTTGCTGTCGATCATCGCCGGACTCGACACGCCGACCACCGGCACCGTCAAGCTCGCAGGCACCGATCTGTTCACGATCGACGAAGACGCGCGCGCCGCGGTCCGCGCCGCGAAGGTGGGATTCGTGTTCCAGAGTTTCCAGCTGCTCGGCAACCTGAACGCGCTCGAGAACGTGATGCTGCCGCTCGAGCTGCAGGGCCGCAGCGATGCGCGCGCGCTGGCGACCGAGATGCTGCAGCGGGTCGGCCTGGGCGAGCGGCTGCGCCACTACCCGAAGGTGCTGTCGGGCGGCGAACAACAGCGGGTGGCGCTGGCGCGCGCGTTCGTGGTGCGGCCGAGCGTGCTGCTCGCCGACGAGCCGACCGGCAGCCTCGATTTCGCGACCGGCGAAACCGTGATGGAGCTGATGTTTGCGCTGAACCGCGAAGCCGGCACGACGCTGGTGCTGGTCACGCACGACCGCAACATCGCCGCACGCTGCGACCGCCAACTCCACATCGAGGCCGGCCGCGTCGCTGCAACCGCCAACGCGTAGCCGAAAGGCCAGCCCAGAAACCGAGCAAGGGCGCCAGCGGCGCCCTTGTAGCAGTGCGCCTAATTACTGAATTTGTAATCTGTCTTCGCCTTCGCGCGCACCTCGTCGCGATACGCGCCGAGCTTCTGCTGCTCCATGCGCTGCTTCAGCTGCCCCTTGACATCGTCGAAGGGCGGGAACTGCGCCTCGCGCGTGTCGTCGAGGCGGATGATGTGGAAGCCGAACTGCGACTTGACCGGCTCCTGCGTCATCTCGCCCTTCTTCAGCTTGGTCATCGCCTGCGAGAACTCGGGCACGTACGAGCTCGGGGCCGCGAAGTCGAGGTCGCCGCCGTTGGCGCCCGATCCCGGGTCCTTCGAGTTCTTCTTCGCGAGGTCTTCGAAATTCGCGCCACCCTTGATCTGCGCGATCAGCGCCTTCGCCTCGTCTTCCTTCTCGACCAGGATGTGGCGCGCGCGGTACTCGGTGCCGGCCGACTGCGCCTTGAACTTGTCGTACTCGGCCTTGACCTCGGTGTCGCTGACCGGATGGGCCTTCTTGAAGTCGGCGAACAGCGCGTTCGCGAGCACCTGCTGGCGTGCCTGCTCCATCTGGGTCTTGTACTCGGGCGTCGCCGCGAGGCCGCGCTTTTCGGCCTCCTGCGTGAAGATCTCGCCGAGCACCAGCGAGTCGCGCACGCGCTGATCGAGGTCGGGCGGCAGCTGCTGGCCCTGTGCCGTGGCCTGCTCCTGGACCTGCTTGATCAGCGTGTCGGCGCGGGCCTTCGGCACCGGCTTGCCGTTGACGATCGCGATGTTCTGCGCCTGCGCAACCAGCGGCAGCGCGAGGGAGGCGGACAGCAGCAAAGCGGCGCCCGCAGCGAAATAGGTCTTCTTCATGAGCGTGGGGGGAGTTGGAGGGTTCACTCTGATTCATCGGGCGCGCGCGCCTCGATGGCCAAGGCATGGATGCCCCGCGGGATCAGCAGTTGCAGTGAATCATATATGAGCCGATGCCGCGCCAGGCGTGACAAACCGTTGAAGCGCTCGGCCGTGATCCGGACCGTGAAATGGCGGCCCTCGCGGGCACCGGCGTGACCCGCGTGCAGGTGGCTGTCGTCGAGCACCTCGAGCTTCAGCGGGTGCAGCGCGGCGCGCAGTCCGGCCTCGATGTCGGATGACGTGACGCCCATCAGGGCCGCCGATCGGGCGCCGGAGCCGGGCCGGGTTCCGGCTCCATGTGCTTGCTGATGTAGAAGCCCTGCGCGACCATGAAGACCAGCATCAGGCCGGTCACGCCGAAGGCCTTGAAGGTGAACCAGGTCGAGGTCGTGAACGTGTAGGCGACGTACAGGTTCAACAGCCCGAGCAGGCCGAAGAACGCGATCCAGGCCAGGTTCAGCCGCTGCCAGACCGGCACCGGCAGCACCAGCTGCTCGCCGAGCATCGTCTGCAGCAGGTTCTTCCGGAACAGCGTCTGGCTGATCCAGAACGCGAGCCCCATGACCCAGTACAGCACGCTCGGCTTCCACTTGATGAAGGTCGCGTTGTGGAACCAGATCGTCGCGCCGCCGAGCAGCACGACGAGCGCGAAGGTCACCCACAGCATCATGTCGACGCGCTTGCCGCGCGACAGCAGGTAGCTGATCTGCACCCCGGTGGCGATGATCACGACGATTGTCGCGAGCAGCGCGGAAGCCTCCTCGGTGCCGACGACGCCGCCCGAGACCATGAAGCCGAAGTGATCGGTGGCGAAGTGCGCGGCCCAGTCGGCGTTGCGGTCGGCGTACTTGCCGACGCCGAAGAACAGCAGCAGCGGCAGGAAGTCGAGAAAGATCTTCATCGGCGGGGCGCCGAGCGGCGCGGCAGCATCATTTGGGCGCGAAGTCTATCGCGGCCGAGTTGATGCAGAAGCGCTCGCCGGTCGGCTTGGGCCCGTCGGGGAACACGTGGCCCAGGTGCGAACCGCACTTGTTGCAGCGCACCTCGACCCGAACCATGCCGTGGGTCTTGTCGACCACGCGCTCGACGACCTCGCTGTTGATCGGCTCCGAGTAGCTCGGCCAGCCGCAGCCGGCGTCGAACTTGGTGTCGGACTTGAACAGCGGCGTGCCGCAGCCGACGCATTGGTACTGACCGTCGCTCCAGTGATCCCAGTACTTGCCGCTGAACGGCCGTTCGGTGGCGGCATGACGCGCGACCTCGAACTGCATCGGGTCGAGCTGGGCCTGCCATTCGGCTTCGGTCTTCTTTACTTTGTAGTCGGTCATGATGAACAGGAGACTTCGATGGTGGATGCCCATTCGGGCGGGAAGCCGGCATAGACGGCGCTTGCGGCGGCGTCTTGTTCGTCGAACGGGCGCTGCAGAACTTTCAGCAGCTGCCGCGTCTCGGTGAAGTCGCCGGCCTGCGCGGCGCGGATCGCCACTTCGGCCAAATGGTTGCGAAGCACGAACTTGGGGTTCACGCGGTTCATCCGCAAGGCCCGTTCGGCGTCGACGCTGGTTTCGCGCGCGAGCCGTTCGGCATAGCGCGCGGCCCAGGCGTCGTAGGCCGGGCGATCGATGAACAGGTCGCGCACATCCGGGTTCGCGGCGCCCGTCGCGGTCGAGAAGCCGGCCAGGCGCCGGAAGCTGATCGTGAAGTCGCATCGGTCGGCCGCCATCAGGCGCAGCCAGTCGTCGACGAGCGCGCCGTCACCGTCTTCCGACGTGCGCAGCCCGAGCTTCGCGGACCAGCGCGCCAGCAGCGCATCGGCGAACGCACGCTTGTAGGTCTCGAGCGCGGCCAGCGCCAGATCGGAATCCTCGATCAACGGCAGCAGGGCCTGCGCGAGCGCGTGCAGGTTCCAGAACGCCACGCTCGGCTGGCGTGCCCACGCGTAGCGGCCCTGGTGGTCGGAGTGGTTGCAGATGTGGCCGGGATCGAACGCATCGAGAAAGCCGAACGGGCCGTAGTCGATCGTCAGCCCGAGGATCGACATGTTGTCCGTGTTCATCACGCCGTGGCAGAAGCCGACGGCCTGCCAATCGGCCATCAGCGCGGCGGTGCGCAGCGTCACCTGCTCGAGCAGTGCGGCGCAGGGGCTCGCGGCGTCGCGGCACGTCGGGTAGTGCTGCGCGATCACGAAGTCGGCAAGCTGGCGCAACTCGCCGTAGCCGCGTTGCTCGAAGCCGGCGTGGTGCGCGAAATGCTCGAAATGCCCGAAGCGGACGAAGCTCGGCGCGGCGCGCGTGACGACCGCGGCGGTCTCGATCGTCTCGCGCCGCACCGGCAGCGCCGAGCCGGTCACGCACAGCGCGCGCGTTGTCGGGATGCCCAGGCCGTGCATCGCCTCCGAGCCGAGGAATTCGCGGATCGATGAGCGCAGCACCGCGCGGCCATCGCCCATGCGCGAATAAGGGGTTTGGCCGGCGCCCTTCAGCTGCAGCTCCATCGGGCCGGCCGGCGTGTCGAGTTCGCCGAGCCACAGTGCGCGGCCGTCGCCGAGCTGGCCGGCCCAGACACCGAATTGGTGACCGCTGTAGACGGTTGCAAGCGGTTGCATGCCCGGCCAGACGCGGTTGCCGCTGAAGACCTCGAGCGCATGCAGCCCGGGCCGGCTCGCCCAGTCGGCGGGCAGGCCCAGCAAGGCCGCGCAATCATCACTGGTGGCGACCCAATGCGGGTCGGGCAGCGTCTGCGCGGGTAGCGCGGTGAAGAAGGCCTCGCCGAGTGACCGGTACCGATTCGGCCAGGCCAATCCAGCCGCCGAGTCGGTGCCGGAAAGATCGGCGATCGCAGGTTCCACGATGTTCATGGCGGCGAGTTTAGCGACCGGTCGACGCTGCGGCAGGCGCATGGACAAGCGCGCACGAGACACCATGCCGGTGCGTCGTGCGCGGGGCGCTGTCCCGGGCGCGACAGCGCTTTGGGGTAGTCCCTGTAACCCCACGCGACGCACTTCCGTTACCTTTGCGGGCGATCACAAATCCCTCGGAGACCACCATGAAGTTTGCTAGCAAAACGCTGACGCGCCGCGTGTTCAACCTCGCTGTCGGCGCCGCACTGGTCGTCTCTGCCGGCGCTGCGATGGCCCAGGCCAAGCCGCTGGCCGGGCAGACCGTCAAGCTGATGTGGATCGATCCGCTCACCGGCCTGATGGGCCCGGTCGGCACGAACCAGGTCAAGACCCAGCAATTCCTCGCCGAGCGCTTCAATGCCACGAACCCGGCCGGCGTGAAGTTCGAGATCGTGCCGGTCGACAACAAGCTGAGCCCGACCGAGAGCCTGAATGCGCTGAAGTCGGCGATCGACCAGGGGATCCGCTACGTGATCCAGGGCAACGGCTCGTCGGTCGCGGTGCCGTTGATCGACGCGATCAACAAGCACAACGAGCGCAACCCCGGCAAGGAGATCGTGTTCCTGAACGAGGCCGCGGTCGACCCCGATCTGACGAACAGCAAGTGCAGCTTCTGGCATTTCCGCTTCGATGCCGACACGACGATGAAGATGGAGGCGATGACGACCTACATCAAGGACCAGAAGGACATCCACAAGGTCTACCTGCTGAACCAGAACTACTCGCACGGTCAGCAGGTCACGCGCTACGCGAAGGAGAACCTGAAGCGCAAGCGCCCGGACATCGAGATCGTCGGCGACGACCTGCACCCGCTTGCGCAGGTGCGCGACTTCGCCCCGTACGTCGCAAAGATCAAGGCCTCGGGCGCCGACACCGTGATCACCGGCAACTGGGGTTCAGACCTTGCGCTGCTCGTGAAGGCCGCGAACGAAGGCGGCTACACCGGCAGGTTCTTCACCTACTACACCGGTGTCACCGGCACGCCGTCGGCACTCGGCCAGGGCGGTGCCGGCAAGGTCTACCAGATCGCCTACGCCCACTACAACCTGGGCGGCCAGATGGACGAGATCATGAAGGGCTTCAAGACCAAGTTCAACGACGACCTGTACACCGGCTCGGTCGTGCGCCAGTTCGAGTTCCTCGGCGCCGCGATGGCCAAGGCCAAGTCGACCGACCCGGTCAAGGTCGCGTTCGCGATGGAGGGCATGAAGATCAAGAGCGCGTTCGGTGGCGAGGTCGAGATGCGCAAGACCGACCACCAGCTGCAGCAGACGCTGTACATGACCGTCTGGCAGAAGGCCGACGCGAAGTACCCGTATTCGCCCGAGAACACCGGCATGACGCTGGCGCCGGTCGCGACCTACGAGCCGTACGTGTCGAGCACGCCGACGAGCTGCCAGATGGTGCGTCCTTCGGGCGGCTGATACTCGCAGCTCCCGCGCAGGGCCCGATCGGGGACGACCCGTCGGGCCTTGTTCGTCAACAGGCCCTGGCCTGACCTGACTTTCCGCAATCGCACCCGCGAGACCGCCCCACGATGGAGTTCTTCACGATATCGATGCTCAACGGCCTGAGCTACGGGCTGTTGCTGTTCATGCTGAGCTCGGGCCTGACGCTGATCTTCAGCATGATGGGCGTCCTGAACTTCGCGCATGCGAGCTTCTACATGGTCGGGGCGTATGTCGCGTACTCGATCACGCGCGTCGTCGGCTTCTGGCCGGGGCTGTTCCTCGCGCCGCTGGTGGTCGCGGCGCTCGGTGCGGCATTCGAGAAGTACTGCCTGCGCCGGGTCCACAAGTTCGGCCACGTGCCCGAGCTGCTGATCACCTTCGGCCTCTCGTACGTGATGCTCGAGCTGGTGCAGCTGATCTGGGGCCGCACGGCGGTCGATTTCCAGCCGCCCGAGGCGCTGCGCGGGCCGCTGTTCACGCTGGTCAACTCGTCGATCGACGGCATGCATCTGCTGTGGGGCGCGGCGCCCGCGGCGATGTGCGCGAGCGCCGATGCCGCGGTGCGCATCGTCTGCTCGCCGTTCCCGGCGACGCGCGGCTTCATGATGTTCATCGCGCTGGTGATGCTGGTCGCGCTGTGGCTGATGCTGACGCGCACGCGCATCGGGCTGGTGATCCAGAGCGCGCTGACGCACCCCGAGATGGTCGAGTCGCTCGGCCACAACGTGCCGCGCGTGTTCATGCTGGTGTTCGGCGCGGGCGCGGGTCTCGCGGGCCTGGCCGGCGTGATCGGCGGCAGCACCTTCGTGACCGAGCCTTCGATGGCGGCGACGGTCGGTTCGGTGATCTTCGTTGTCGTCGTTGTCGGCGGCATGGGCTCGCTGGCGGGCGCGTTCGTCGCGTCGATCCTGATCGGCGTGCTGCAGACCTTCGCGGTCGCGCTCGACTACTCGGTGCTCGGCGCGCTCAAGTCGATCGGCCTGACGCTCGGGCCGGCCGCGGCCGACCATTCGCTGTTGAAGCTGACGCTGGCGCAGGTGGCGCCGATCCTGCCGTACCTGTTCCTGGTGCTGATCCTGATCTTCAGGCCCAAGGGCCTGATGGGCACGCGCGAAGGCTGAACCGATGACGACGAATTCAGCTCCCCTGGCCGCCGCCGAACTGCGTGCGACGCAGCCCGCATCGAACCGCCGCTATGGCGCGATGGGCCCGCGCGATCTGATCATCTGGGCGCTCGCGATCGTCGTGATGCTCGTTGCGCCGATGCTGTTCCGCAGCAGCCTGGGCATCACGATGCTCTCGCAGATCGGCATCGCGATCGTCGCCTGCCTGTCGTTCAACATGTTGCTGGGGCAGGGCGGGATGCTCAGCTTCGGCCACGCGGTGTACTCGGGGCTCGGCTCGTTCGTCGCGATTCACGCGCTGAAGGCGATCGGCGACGGGTCCTTTCCGATTCCGGTCGGCCTGCTGCCGCTGGTGGGCGGCGCGGCCGGGTTGTTCTTCGCGGTGCTGTTCGGCTTCGTCACGACGAAGAAGTCGGGTACGACCTTCGCGATGATCACGCTGGGCATCGGCGAGCTGGTCTTCGCGGCCTCGCTGATGATTCCCGAGTTCTTCGGCGGCGAGGCGGGTGTCGCGGCGAACCGCGTCGTCGGCAAGCCGGTGATGGGCATCACGTTCGGGCCGCAGATCCAGGTCTACTACCTGCTCGCGATCTACACGATCCTGTGTACCGCCGGCATGTACGCGTTCACGCGCACGCCGCTGGGCCGGATGCTGAACGCGGTGCGCGACAACCCCGAGCGGGTCGAGTTCATCGGCTACGACACGCAGCGGGTGCGCTACATCTCCTTCATCATCGCCGGCTTCTTCGCCGGCGTCGCGGGCGGCATGTACGCGCTGAACTTCGAGATCGCGACCGCCGAGGTCGTCGGCGCAGCGCGTTCAGGCGCGTACCTGCTGTTCACCTTTCTCGGTGGCGCCACCTTCTTCTTCGGGCCGATCATCGGCGCGGTGCTGATGGTGGTCGCGTTCGTGCTGCTGTCCGAGATCACGAAGGCCTGGCTGCTCTACCTCGGCCTCGTGTTCCTGCTGATGGTGATGTACGCGCCGGGCGGTATCGCGAGCCTGATCATGATGAACCTGCGCGTCGCGAAGTTCGGCAAGCTGGGCCGCGTGCTTGGCTGGTACGTGCTGCTCGCGCTGACGGGCGCCGTGATGTTCTTCGGCATCGCGGCGATGATCGAGATGGTCTATCACGCGCAGCTGAACGAGGCGCTCGGGCCGGTGATGCGCTTTCTGGGGATCGAGTTGAACGTGCAGGCGACAGCCAGTTGGGTGGGTGCCGCGGTGGTCGCGGCGGTCGGGAGCGGTTTGTTCGAGTTCACGCGCCGACGCTTCGCGCTGCAGTGGGGCGAGGTGCAGGGCGAGATCGAAGCGGCGATCCGCGCGCGGGAGGCGCAAGCATGAGCGCCGCCCCCTGTGCGATCGAGCTGAAGGCCTTGCGCAAGTCCTTCGGCAAGACCGAGATCATCCGTGGCGCGGACCTGGCCGTCGCGCCGGGCGAGCGGGTCGCGATCATCGGGCCGAATGGTGCCGGCAAGTCGACGCTGTTCAACCTGATCAGCGGCCGCTTTGGCGCTACCAGCGGCGAGATCCTGCTGAACGGCCAGCGCATCGACGGGCTCAAGCCTTACGAGATCAGTCGCCTCGGGCTGGCGCGCAGCTTCCAGATCACCAACATCTTCGGTCGGCTGTCGGTGTTCGAGAACCTGCGCTGCGGTGTGCTCTGGGCGATGGGCTACAAGTACGCGTTCTGGAAGTTCCTCGCCGGCCTGGACGATGCGAACCAGCGCGCCGAAGCGCTGCTGCACGATATCCGCCTGGACCGCAAGCGCGACACGCTGGCGATGAACCTGACCTACGCCGAGCAGCGGGCGCTCGAGATCGGGATCACGATCGCCGGCGGCGCGAACGTCGTGCTGCTCGACGAGCCGACCGCCGGCATGAGCAAGAGCGAGACGAGCCGTTTCATCGAGCTGATCCGCGAGGTCACGGTCGGCAAGACGCTGCTGACCGTCGAGCACGACATGGGCGTGGTTTTCGGTCTCGCCGACAAGATCGCGGTCCTGGTCTACGGCGAGGTGATCGCGTTCGACGTGCCCGAGGCGGTGCGCGCGAATCCGAAGGTTCAGGAGGCCTATCTCGGATCGGTGCTCGCCGATGCGCAGGCGGCGGAGGCGGGACACTGATGTTGCAATTACAAGGGCTGCACGCCTACTACGGCAAGAGCCACATCCTGCACGGCGTCGACATGAAGGTCGGCGAGGGCGAGATCGTCAGCCTGCTCGGGCGCAACGGCTCGGGCCGCTCGACGACCGTCAAGACCATCATGGGACTGGTGCAGGGCGAGGGCTCGGTGAAGTTTCGCGACCACGAGATCCTCGGCCATCACGCGTTCGACATCGCGCACCGCGGCATCGGCTACGTGCCGGAGAACCGCGACATCTTTCCGAAGCTCACGGTCGAGCAGAACCTGATGCTCGGCGAGAAGCGCAAGAAGAAGAACCCACGCTGGTCGTTCGGCGACATGTACAAGATGTTTCCGCGCCTGAAGGAGCGCGAGCACACCGAGGCCGGCGTGCTCTCGGGCGGCGAGCAGCAGATGCTGACGCTGTGCCGCACGCTGATGGGCGACCCGGACCTGATCATGATCGACGAGCCGACCGAAGGCCTCGCGCCGAAGATTGTCGAGCTGGTGGCGCAGTACCTGAAGACCCTGAAGGAGCGCGGCGTGTCGGTGCTGCTGGTCGAGCAGAAGCTGACGATCGCGCTCGAAATCTCCGAGCGCTGCTACGTGATGGGCCACGGCAGCATCGTCTTCGAAGGAACACCCGCAGCCTTGCGCGGCGACGCCTATATTCGGAAGGAATGGCTCGAAGTCTGACCGCAGCTCTCGGGCCAGCGACGTCTTGGGGCTGTCATTCAGGGAGGGCGCTGTCACAGCAGAGACAGCGCCTTCTTTTCTTGCCGACCTAGAATCGAACGATCGTTCTTTTTCTGCCGACCACCCTGGGGACACAAGCATGAGCGCCAACTACGAACTCCGCGGCAACGTCGCGGTCATCACGCTGGACAACCCGCCCGTCAACGGCCTCGGCCACGCGACGCGCCTGGGCATCACGAGCGGCGTCGAACGCGCCCAGTCCGACCCGGCCGTCAAGGCGATCGTGATCACCGGCGCCGGCAAGGCCTTCTCGGGCGGCGCCGACATCAAGGAGTTCGGCACGCCGAAAGCGCTCGCCGAGCCGAACCTGCTCAGCGTGATCCTGGCGCTCGAGGCATCGACGAAGCCGATCGTCGCGGCGATCCACAGCGTCTGCATGGGCGGCGGGCTCGAGCTCGCGCTCGGCTGCCATTACCGCGTCGCTGCGCCAGGCACGCAGGTCGCGCTGCCCGAGGTGAAGATCGGCCTGATCCCCGGCGCCGGCGGCACGCAGCGGCTGCCGCGCGTGATCGGGGTCGAGAACGCGATGAACATGATCGTCAGCGGCGAGGCCGTGAAGAGCGAGATGCTCGCGCAGGCGCCGGGCCAGAAGCTGTTCGACAAGCTCGTCGACGGCGACCTGATGGCCGGCGCGCTGGCCTACGCCGCCGAGGTGGCTGACAAGCGGCCGCTGCCGCTGGTGCGCAACCTGAAGGTCACGCACCCGAATGCCGATGGCTACGTGCAGTTCGTCAAGAACATGGTCGGCGGCATGTCGAAGAACTTCCCGGCGCCGCTGAAGTGCGTCGAGGCGGTCGCCGGCTCGCTGAAGTTGCCGTTCGATGCCGGCATGAGGCTCGAACGCGAGATCTTCACCTCGCTGATGTTCACGCCCGAGTGCAAGGCGCTGCGCCATGCCTTCATGGCCGAGCGCGCGACGAGCAAGATCCCCGATGTGCCGGCTGACACCCCAGTGCGCGAGATCAAACGCCTCGCGGTGATCGGCGCCGGCACGATGGGCGGCGGCATCGCGATGAACTTCCTGAACGCCGGCATCCCGGTGACGATCCTCGAGATGAAGCAGGAGGCGCTGGACAAGGGGCTGGGCATCATCCGCAAGAACTACGAAGCGCAGGTCAAGAAGGGCAAGCTCAAGCAAGACAAGCTCGACGCGCGCATGGCGTTGCTGAGCACGACGCTGAACTACGCCGACCTGAAAGACGCCGACATGGTGATCGAGGCCGTGTTCGAAGACCTCGGCGTGAAGGAGACCGTGTTCAAGACGCTCGACGAGGTGATGAAGCCCGGCGCGATCCTCGCCAGCAACACCAGCACGCTCGACGTCAACAAGATCGCGGCCTTCACGAAGCGCCCGCAGGACGTGATCGGCATGCACTTCTTCAGCCCCGCCAACGTGATGAAGCTGCTCGAGGTCGTGCGCGGCGAGAAGACCGCGAAGGACGTGCTCGCGACCGTGATGCAGATCGGCAAGAAGATCAAGAAGACCACGGTGGTCTCCGGCGTCTGCGACGGCTTCATCGGCAACCGGATGATCGAGCAGTACTCGCGCCAGGCCGGCTTCCTGCTCGAGGAGGGCTGCACGCCGGCGCAGGTCGACAAGGCGATGGAGAAGTTCGGCATGGCGATGGGCCCGTTCCGCATGGGCGATCTCGCGGGCAACGACGTCGGCTGGTACATCCGCAAGCGCCGTTATCTCGAGAAGCCGAACCTGCGTTATTCGAAGACCGCCGACCTGCTGTGCGAGATGGGCCGATTCGGCCAGAAGACCGGCGCCGGCTGGTACGACTACGTGGCCGGCAAGCGCGACGCGATCCCGAGCCCGGTCGTCGTCGAGATGATCGAGAAGCACCGCAAGGAGCTGGGCGTCACGCCGCGCAAGATCGGTGACGACGAGATCGTGCACCGCCTCGTCTACGCGCTCGTCAACGAGGGCGCGAAGATCGTCGAAGAGGGCATCGCGCTGCGCGCCTCCGACATCGACATGGTGTACCTGACCGGCTACGGCTTCCCGCTGCACCGCGGCGGGCCGATGAACTACGCCGACACGGTCGGCCTGTTCAACGTCGTCGCGGCGATGAAGCGCTTTGCGGCCAACCCGCTCGACGACGCCGAGTTCTGGCAACCGGCGCCCTTGCTCGCGAAGCTGGCGGCCGAAGGCCGCAGCTTCAGCTAGGGCGTCGATTGAGACGCCAGGGCCGCTGACATGCGCAAGCTGTTCGCGCTGTTGGGCATCGTCGTCGGCGTGCTGGCCATCGTGGTCGGTGCGAAGACCTTGCTGACGCCGTCGAAGCAGCTGACCGTTGCCGCGGCCGCGCCGGTGCAGGTCGACGCGGCCGCGGCGGCGGCGCGCCTCGGTGCGGCGGTTCGCTTCAAGACGATCGCGTCGAGCACCGATGTCGACGCGAACGCCGCCGAGTTCGGCAACCTGCACGCGCTGCTGCAGACGAGCTTTCCCAAGGCGCACGCGGTGCTGCAGCGCGAGGTCGTCGGCCGATACGGCCTGATCTATACCTGGCCCGGCAGCGACCCTTCGGCGCCGGCGATCGGCCTGATGGCGCACCAGGACGTGGTGCCGATCGCGCCCGGCACCGAGGGCGACTGGCAGCAGCCGCCGTTCTCCGGCACGCTTCGCGACGGCTTCGTCTGGGGCCGCGGCGCGTGGGACGACAAGGGCAACCTGATGTCGATGATGGAGGCGGTCGAACTGCTCGCCGGCTCGGGCTTCAAGCCGCGCCAGACGATCTACATGATCTTCGGCCACGACGAAGAGATTGGCGGCCTGCGCGGCGCGGCCGAGATCGCGAAGCTGTTCAAGCAGCGCGGCATCCGGCTCCAATTCGTGCTCGACGAAGGGCTGCTGATCACCGACGGCGTGCTCGCCGGGCTGAACCAGCCCGCGGCGCTGGTCGGCGTCGCCGAGAAGGGCTACTTGAGCCTGCTGCTGACCGCGAGCGCGACGCCCGGCCACTCGTCGATGCCGCCGCCGCAGGCCGAGGCTTCGGCGATCGGGATGATGAGCGCGGCGCTGGCCCGACTCGAAGACCATCAGATGCCGCTCGCGGTGCGCGGCCTGTCGCAGGAGATGTTCGAGACGCTGGCGCCGGAGATGAGCGGGCCGAACCGCGTATTCCTGTCGAACATGTGGCTGTTCAAGCCGATCATCGAGCAGCAGTTGAAAAAGGGAGCGAGTACGAACGCCTCGCTGCGCACGACGACGGCTTTGACCGTCTTCAACGCCGGCAACGCCGACAACGTGCTGCCGGGCCGCGCGAGTGCGACGGTGAACTTCCGCCTGCTGCCGGGCGACAGCGGCGATGCGGTGGTCGCGCATGTCGCCGATACGCTGCAGAACCCGTCGATCAAGATCGAGAAGGCGCCGGGGATGTCCGAGGCGTCGAAGGTCGCGGCCACCGATGCGCCGGGCTTCCAGCTGATCAACAAGACGCTGCGCCAGCTGCACCCCGACGTGATCGTCGCGCCCGGGCTGATGATCGGCGCGACCGACTCGCGCCACTTCGACGGCGTTGCCGACAACGTCTACAAGTTCTCGCCGGTGCGCGCGAAGTCCGAAGACCTGAAGCGCTTTCACGGCACCAACGAGCGCATCTCGATCGACAACTACGTCGAGCTGATCCAGTTCTATCACCAGCTGATCGGCAACTCGGCGCCCGCGCCCTGAGGAGACATGCGATGAACGACAGCACGAACACCCGGGCAAGCTTCACGCGCATGGAGGCGAGCACGCAGGACGACTGGCGCAAGATCGCCGGCGAGTTCATGCCGTTCGCGCGCCAGCTGCCCGATCGGCTGATCAGGCACCTGAAGCTGCTCGAGGGCGACTACGGCGGCTTTCCGGTCGACCGCTACACGCACTCGCTGCAGACCGCGACGAATGCACTGCGCGCCGGCCGCGACGAGGAGTACGTGGTCTGCGCGCTGTTCCACGACATCGGCGACACGCTCGGCAGCTTCAACCACTTCGACATCGCCGCGGCGATCCTGAAGCCCTTCGTCAGCGACGAGAACCTGTGGATGGTGCAGAACCACGGCATCTTCCAGGGCTACTACTTCTTCCACCACATCGGTCTCGATCGCAACCTGCGCGACCAGTTCCGCGGCCACGCGCACTTCGAGCGCACCGCAGAGTTCTGCGATCTGTACGACAACCCGGCCTTCGATGCGAAGGCCGAAACGCTGCCGATGAGTGCGTTCGAACCGATGGTGCGGCGCGTGTTCGCGCAGCCGCGCAACAGCATCTACAAGGCTTCCTCGGCCGTCTCGGGCGCCGAAGCCACCAACGCTTGATCCACAGGAGATAGACATGACCAGCGCCGTGATCGTTTCAACCGCCCGGACCCCGCTAGCGAAGAGCTGGAAGGGTGCCTTCAACATGACGCACGGCGCCACGCTCGGCGGCTTCGCCGTGAAGGCCGCGGTCGAGCGCGCCGGCATCGACCGCGCCGAGGTCGACGACGTGATCATGGGCTGCGCCACACCCGAAGGCGCGACCGGCAGCAACATCGCGCGCCAGATCGCACTGCGCGCCGGCCTGCCGATCACGACCAGCGGCATGACGGTGAATCGCTTCTGTTCGAGCGGCCTGCAGACGATCGCGATGGCGGCGCAGCGCATCATCGCCGGCGAGTCCGATGTGCTGGTCGCCGGTGGCGTCGAGAGCATCTCGTGCGTGCAGAACGAGGCCAACCGCCACATGGGCGCCGACCCGTGGCTGGTCGAGCACAAGCCCGAGATCTACTGGAACATGCTGCAGACCGCCGAGCAGGTCGCGAAGCGCTACAAGATCGATCGCGAGCGGATGGACCGCTACGGCGCCCAAAGCCAGCAGCGCGCAGCGGCCGCGCAAGAGGCCGGCAAGTTCAACGACGAGATGATCGCCTGCACCGTGATGGCCGGCGTGGCCGACCCCGTGCTGGGCCTGCGCACGAAAGAAGTGACGATCAAGGCCGACGAGGGCATCCGCGCCGGCACCACGTACGAAGGCATCAAGGACCTGCGCTCGGCGCTGCCCGGCGGCCTGATCTCGGCCGGCAACGCGAGCCAGTTCAGCGACGGCGCCGGCGCCTGCGTGCTGATGAACGAAGCGCTGGCATCGAAGCGCAACCTGAAGCCGCTCGGCCGCTTCCTCGGCTTCGCGGTCGCCGGTTGCGAGCCCGACGAGATGGGCATCGGCCCGGTCTTCGCGGTGCCCAAGGTGCTGAAGAAGTTGGGCCTGAGCGTCGCCGACATCGACCTGTGGGAACTGAACGAGGCCTTCGCGGTGCAGGTGCTGTACTGCGCCGACACCCTGGGCATTCCGATGGACCGGCTGAACGTCAACGGCGGTGCGATCGCGGTCGGCCATCCGTACGGCGTCAGCGGCCAGCGCCTGACCGGCCACGCGCTGATCGAAGGCAAGCGCCGCGGCGCCAAGAAGGTCGTCGTGACGATGTGCATCGGCGGCGGCATGGGCGCGGCCGGCGTGTTCGAGGTGCTCTGACCGGCGGCTGCCAACGGATTTCGCGATGACCTACCGACAGACCGCCGACTTCCTGCTCTACGACTGGCTGGCCGTCGAGTCGCTCCAGCAGCGCACGCGTTTCGCCGATCATTCGCGCGAGACGTTCGCGTCGGTGATGGACACCTGCGAGAAGATTGCGCGTGAGAAATACGCGCCGTTCAACCGGCTCGCCGATACCGAAGAGCCCTGGTTCGACGGCGACAAGGTGCACCTGCCCGAGGCCAGCCATGCGGCCGCGAAGGCGTATGCCGAGTCCGGCATGCTCGCGGCCGCGCAGGACTACGAGATCGGCGGCATGCAGCTGCCCTGCGTCGTCGAGATGGCGGCGAACAGCTTCTTCTCGAAGGCCGGCATCGGCATCGGTGGTGGCGGCATGCTGACCAGCGGCAACGCGAACCTGCTGATGGTGCATGGCACGCTGGCGCAGCAGGAGGCGTTCGCGAAGCACGAGTTCGCGGGCCGATTCAGCGGCACGATGTGCCTGAGCGAGCCGCAGGCCGGCTCCAGCCTGTCCGACGTGGCGACGCGTGCGATCCCCGACGGCCCTGAATTCGAGAGCGATCCGCTCGGCCAGCGCTACCGCCTGCGCGGCAACAAGATGTGGATCAGCAACGGCGAGCACGAGCTCAGCGAGAACATCATCCACCTCGTGCTCGCGAAGATCCCCGGGCCCGACGGCAAGCTGATCCCGGGCACCAAAGGCATCTCGCTGTTCATCGTGCCGAAGAAGCTGGTCGGCACCGACGGCCAGCTGACCGGCGAACGCAACGATGTCGCGCTCGCGGGCCTGAATCACAAGCTCGGGTATCGCGGCATCCCGAACACCTTGCTGAACTTCGGCGAGGGCAAGTTTCCGCTCCGCGGTGGCTCCGGTGCCATCGGGTACCTGGTCGGCAAGCCGCACGAAGGGCTGCGCTGCATGTTCCACATGATGAACGAGGCGCGCATCGCAGTCGGCCTCGGCGCGACGATGCTCGGCTATGCGGGCTACGAGGCCTCGCTCGACTATGCGAAGAACCGGCCGCAAGGCCGACCGATGGGCGTCGGCGGCAAGGACGCCGCGAAGCCGCAGATTCCGATCATCCAGCACGCCGACGTGAAGCGCATGCTGCTCGCGCAGAAGAGCTACTGCGAAGGCGCGCTCGCGCTCGAACTGTATTGCGCGCGGCTCGTCGACGAGCATGCGACCGGCACGCCCGAGGCCGTGGCCGAAGCCGCGCTGCTGCTCGAGATGCTGACGCCGATCGCGAAGAGCTGGCCGAGCGAGTGGTGCCTGGAAGCGAACAGCCTGGCGATCCAGGTGCTCGGCGGCTACGGCTACACGCGCGACTTCCCGGTCGAGCAATACTGGCGCGACAACCGCCTGAACATGATCCACGAAGGCACGCACGGCATCCAGGCGCTCGATCTGCTCGGCCGCAAGGTCGTGATGCAGGGCGGTGCCGGGCTCGCGCTGCTCGTGGGCAAGATCGACGCCACCATCGAACGCGCGCGTGCCGTCTCGACGCTCGCCGACCACGCGACCGCGCTGGCCGCGGCGCTGAAGCATCTGGGCAGCGCGACCCAGGCCGCGTGGTCGACCGGCAGCCCCGACGAAGCGCTCGCGAACGCGACGCCGTACCTGCAGGCCTTCGGCCACACCGTGCTGGCGTGGATCTGGCTCGATGTCGCGCTGTGCGCGCAACCGAAGCTCGGCCGGGGCAGCGCCGACGACGACTCGATGCTGCACGGCAAGCTCGCCGCCTGCAGCTACTTCTTCCGCTACGAACTGCCGCGCGTCGCGGCATGGCTGAAGGTCGTCGAGACACGCGACCCGACCTGCCGGACGATGGACGAGGCGTGGTTTTGAGATGAAGGCTTCGCGCTCGCTGTCTGCTGTCGGCCCTTTGTTGCCCTCCGCGGCGGCCCGTCACCGCAGAGGCGCAGTGACCGCAGAGGGCCGCAGAGGAAATCACGTTCTTCTCCGCGTTCCTCTGTGTCCTCTGCGCCTCTGCGGTGAAGAACAGCGGTCGAAGTCCGCAATGGGCCGAGAGCGGACAACTGTGTCGGGGCGACCTGAATGACCACCGCCACCCGCATCCAGGCCTGGATCTGGATCCTGATCTACATCGGCATGATCCTGCTCGGCCTCGGGCTGTCGGTGCAGCGCGGCGATGCGGCGCTGGGCTGGGGCATCGCCATACCCGGCGTGGCGTTGATCGCGGTCGGCATCGTGCTGATCTGGGTCCGTTCGCGCATGAAGAACACCAAGGAGACGCCATGAGTACACCCGTCCAGAAACTTCTCGACCTCGGCGGCAAGACCGCGCTGATCACCGGCGGCTCGCGCGGCCTGGGCTTGCAGATGGCGCACGCGCTCGGCGAGGCGGGCGCGAAGATCATGCTGAGTTCGCGCAAGGCCGAAGACCTCGAACAGGCGGCCGCCGAACTGCAGGCCGCCGGCATCGATGCGCGCTGGATCGCCGCCGACTGCTCGAAGGAGGAGGACACGCGCCGCCTCGCCGACGAGACGATGGAGCGCATGGGCGAGATCGACATCCTCGTCAACAACGCCGGCGCAAGCTGGGGCGCGCCGGCCGAGGACCACCCGGTGCCGGCCTGGGACAAGGTGATGAACCTGAACGTGCGCGGCTACTTCATCCTGTCGCAGCAGGTCGCGCGCATCTGCATGATCCCGCGGAAGCGCGGCCGGATCATCAACATCGCGTCGATCGCCGGGCTGAACGGCAACCCGCCGGAGATGCAGACCCTGGCCTACAACACGTCCAAGACCGCGGTGATCGGCTTCACGCACACGCTGGCGGCCGAGTGGGGCAAGTACGGCATCAACGTCAACGCGATCTGCCCGGGCTTCTTCATGACGAAGATGGCGGCCGGCTTGATCACCTCGCTCGGCGAAGAGAAGATGGCCGCGAAGGCGCCGCTCGGGCGTCTGGGCGACGACGACGACCTGAAGGGCGTCGCCTTGCTCTTCGCGAGCGAGGCCGGCAAGCACATCACCGGGCAATGGCTTGCGGTCGACGGCGGGGTCAGCGTCGTGCTCGGCGCGGCTTGACGAAGCACCCGCCATGGGCCTGTCCTTCGGCGTTCTCATTCCGTTCGTCGAGCACCTCGGGTTCAGGCTCGAGCGCTTTGCGGGCGGCGAGTCGGAGCTGCGCTACACCGCGGCGCCCGAGCACCTGAACAGCTTCGCGGTAACGCACGGCGGCGCGTGCATGACCTTGCTCGATGTCACGATGGCGGCCGCGGCGCGCAGCGTGCAGCAGAACATGGGCGTCGTGACGATCGAGATGAAGACCACCTTCATGCAGCCGGCGCGCGGGCCGCTGATCGCCAAGGGCCGGCTGATCCACCGCACCGCGACGATGGCCTTCACCGAGGGCACGGTCTACGACGCGCAGGGCCGCGCCTGTTCGCATGCGACCGGCACCTTCAAGTATGTCAAGCGACTGCCGGTCAGCCCCACCGAAGTGAACGCGCTGCAGCCGCCACTTTCCACCGATTGAACCGAAGGAGTCTTCAATGACCACGAACCAGCAGATCCACCTCGTCTCCCGCCCCGCCGTCGAGGCTTCGACCGACAACTTCAGGCTCGTCGAGGTCGAGCTGCCCGAGCTGAAAGACGGCCAGGTGCTGGTGCGGCACCACTTCATGAGTCTCGATCCGTACATGCGCGGCCGCATGAACGACGCGAAGAGCTACGCCGCGCCGCAGCCGCTGAACACGGTGATGCAAGGCGGCACGGCCGGCGAGATCGTCGCGTCGAAGAACCCCGCCTACGCGGTCGGCGACAAGGTCGTCGGTTTCGGCGGTTGGCAGCAGTTCAGCATCGTCGATGCCGGCACGCCAGGCCTGCTCCGCAAGGTCGACACCACGCATGTGCCGCTGTCGGCGTACCTCGGCGCGGTCGGCATGCCGGGCGTGACCGCGTGGTACGGCTTGACGCAGATCTGCAAGCCGAGCGCCGGCAAGACGATCGTCGTCAGCGCCGCCAGCGGCGCGGTCGGCAGCGCGGTCGGGCAGCTCGCGAAGGCCAGAAAGTGTCGCGCCGTCGGCATCGCGGGCGGCGCCGACAAGTGCGCCTATGTCGTCGACGAGCTCGGCTTCGACGCCTGCGTCGACTACAAGGCGCACAAGGATCCGAAGGCGCTGTACGAAGCGATGAAAGACGCGACGCCGGACGGCGTCGACGGCTACTTCGAGAACGTCGGCGGTGCCGTGCTCGACGCGGTGCTGCCGCGCATGAACGCGTTCGGGCGGATCGCGCTGTGCGGGATGATCAGCGGCTACGACGGCGAGCCGATCCCGCTGAAGCAGCCGCAGCTGCTGCTGACGAACCGCCTGACGCTCGAGGGCTTCATCGTCAGCGAGCACATGGAAGTCTGGCCCGAGGCGCTGAAGGAACTCGGCACGATGGTCGCTACGGCCAAGCTGAAGTATCGCGAGAGCGTCGCGCAGGGCCTGGCCGCCGCGCCCGAGGCCTTTCTCGGGCTGCTGAAAGGCCGGAACTTCGGCAAGCAGCTTGTCAAGCTGATCTGACATGCACGGCCCCGCAGATCGTGACGAGCCCGACGCCCGGCCGCCCGAAGGCGGGCGAGATCCCCTCGGGGGATCGCTTGCGGTACACCGCGAGCGAGGGGCTGACATCACGCACGAGGTGCTCAACCAGAGCACCCCGCTGACGGGGCACAACCTGTACACGACCGACCGCGCGCTGCGCGACGCGCTGCAGTTCCATGCGCCGCAGGCGAGCGATCGCGAGAGAGTCGCGCTCGGCGCGCTGCTCGGCGACGCGGCGATGCAGACCCACGCGCGCCTGGCCAACCTGCACCGGCCCGCGCTGCACACGCACGATCGTTTCGGGCACCGCATCGACACGGTCGAGTTCCACCCGAGCTACCACGCGCTGCTCGGCGCCGCGGTCGGCGCCGGCCTGCACGCGACGCCCTGGGCGCAGCCGTCACCCGGCGCACACATCGAGCGCGCTGCCGGCTTCCTGATGTTCACGCAGCTCGAACCCTCGGTGCTGTGCCCGGTCTCGATGACCTACGCGGTGACGCCGGCGCTGCGCGGCAACGCGCCGGTCTTCGCCGATTGGTTCGACAAGCTCGCGAGCACGCACTACGACCCGCGCCTGCAGAAGGTCGAGGCCAAGAGCGGCGCCATGATGGGCATGGGCATGACCGAGAAGCAGGGCGGCTCGGACGTGCGCGCGAACACCACGCGTGCCGACTATCTCGAAGACACCGCGTGGGGCCGCTGCTATCGGCTCGTCGGCCACAAGTGGTTCTTCTCCGCGCCGATGTGCGATGCGTTCCTCGTGCTCGCGCAGACGCCTGCCGGGCTCTCGTGCTTCTTCCTGCCGCGCGTGCTGCCCGACGGGAGCCTGAACGCGATCGCGATCCAGCGCCTGAAGGACAAGCTCGGCAACCACGCGAACGCGAGCTCCGAGGTCGAGTTCAACGGCGCGCTCGCGTGGCTGGTCGGCGAAGAAGGGCGCGGCGTTCCGCAGATCCTCGAGATGGGCACGCTGACGCGCCTCGATTGCGCGCTCGGCACCGCGGGGCTGATGCGCGGCGCGGTCGCGCTGGCGCTGCATCACGCGTCGCAGCGCAGCGCGTTCGGCAAGCTGCTGGCCGATCAGCCGCTGATGCGCAACGTGCTCGCCGACCTCGCGCTCGAGAGCGAAGCCGCGACCGCGCTCGCGCTGCGCCTGGCGCGCGCGATCGACCGGCGCGACGATCCGTTCGAGGCGCTGATGCGCCGTGTGCTGACGCCGGTCGCGAAGTTCTGGGTCTGCAAGCGCGGCGCCGCGCTCGCACAGGAGGCGATGGAGTGCCTCGGCGGCAATGGCTACGTCGAAGAGCAGGGCGAGGGCGTGATGGCGCGCATCTACCGCGAGATGCCGCTGAATTCGATCTGGGAAGGCGCCGGCAACATCATGGCGCTCGACCTGCTGCGCGTCTTGCGCAAACGCGGCGGCGCGAACGCCGACGTGGTGCAGGCGCTGGCCACCGAACTCGCGAGCGCGCGCGGCGCGAACCCGCAGCTCGATCGTTTCGCCGACGCGCTGCTCGCGCGCTTCAACGACGCGGCCGACGGCGGGGGCGACGAGGCCGGCGCGCGTCGGCTCGCGCAAGACGTGGCGCTGGCGGTGCAGGGCGCGCTGCTGTGCCGTCACGCACCCGACTTCGTGTTCGATGCGTTCTGCCGTTCGCGCCTGGGTGGCGACGGCCCGCAAGTTTTCGGCACGCTGCCGGCCGGTGTCGATTTCGAATCGATCGCCCGGCGCGCCCATCCGCATTGATCGACTCAGACTGCACCGACGGGAACCCCATGTCCAACCTGATCCTGCACCACTACGCCGGCTCGCCGTTTTCCGAGAAGATGCGCCTGATCCTCGGCTTCAAGGGCCTGGCGTGGCATTCGGTGATCGTGCCGAACATGCTGCCCAAGCCCGACGTGCAGGCGCTGACCGGCGGCTACCGGCGCACGCCGTTCATGCAGATCGGCGCCGACATCTATTGCGACACCGCGCTGATGTGCCGCGTGATCGACAGGCTCCGGCCCGAGCCGCCGCTGTACCCGATGGCGACGACCGGGATCGCCGACATCATTGCGCAGTGGGCCGACACCACGCTGTTCTGGACCGCAGTGCCGTTCACGCTGCAGCCCGCCGGCGCGATGCACGTGATGCAGGGCGCGACCCCCGAGACGCTGAAGGCCTTCGGGGCCGACCGCGCGGCGATGAACCCGAACATGAAGCGCGCCACGGTCGCCGATGGCGCGGCCGCGCTGCACACCTACCTCGCGCGGCTCGAACACCTGCTCGGCGACGGCCGCCCGTTCCTGCTCGGCGCGCTGGCGTCGATCGCCGACTTCTCGGCTGCGCAATCGATCTGGTTCATCCACCTCGCGCCGCCGATCGCGGCGCTGCTCGAGGCGTATCCGGAGGTCGAAACCTGGTACCGGCGCGTGAACGAGTTCGGCCACGGCAGCCTGACGAAGATGACCAGCGCCGAGGCGATCGCCGTGGCGGCGAAGGGCGAACATGCGCCGCTGTCGTTCGTCGCCGAGCCCGGCCTCGCGCTCGGCGACGAAGTGACCGTGACGCCGACCGACTACGCGCACGACCCCGTCGCCGGCACGCTCGCGGGCCTGGGTCCGCAAGAGGTCGTGATCGCACGCACCGACGCGCGCGCCGGCACGGTGCACGTGCACTTTCCGCGCATCGCTTTCCAGATCAGGAAGCCACAACCCCAGTGACCCGTTGAAAACGAGAGAGAGCATCGAATCATGAAGACCTTCAAGGGCCACACGGCCGTGATCACCGGCGCGGCGTCGGGCTTCGGCCTGGAGGCCTCGCGCATCGCCGCCGGTCTGGGCATGAACATCGTGATGGCCGACGTGCAGCAGGACGCGCTCGACGCCGCGTCCGCCGAAATCGGGGCGCTCGGCGCGCAGGTGCTGCCGTTCCGGCTCGACGTGTCGAAGGCCGCCGAAGTCGAGGCGCTCGGCGCCGCCACCTTCAAGCGCTTCGGCGCACCGCACTTCGTCTTCAACAACGCCGGCGTCGGTGCCGGCGGCCTGATCTGGGAGACGACGCTGAAAGACTGGGAATGGGTCGTCGGCGTGAACCTGATGGGCGTCGCGCACGGCATCCGCGTGTTCACGCCGATGATGCTCGAGGCGGCCGCGAAGGACCCGGGCTACGAAGGCCACATCACGAACACCGCGTCGATGGCCGGGCTGCTGAACGCGCCGAACATGGGCGTCTACAACGCGACCAAGAGCGCGGTCGTCGCGATGAGCGAGACCCTCTACCAGGACCTGAAGCTCGTCACCGATCAGATCAGCGCGTCGCTGCTGTGCCCGTTCTTCGTGCCCACCGGCATCACGCAGAGCCAGCGCAACCGCCCGGCCGAGATGCTCGATGCCGACCGCAAGCTGACGCGCAGTCAGCTGATCGGCCAGGCGATGAGCGACAAGGCCGTCAGCAGCGGCAAGGTCAGCGCGGCGCAGGTCGCGCAGTTCGTGTTCGACGCGATCGCCGAGCGCCGCTTCTATGTCTACAGCCACCCGAAGTCGCTCGCGAGCGTGCAGGTGCGGCTCGAAGACATCATGATCCCGCGCAACCCGACCGACCCGTTCGCGCACAAGCCGGAGCTCGGCGAGGCGCTGCGGGCGCAGCTGCGCGAGGTCGGCTGAGCGGCGCTGCCCTCGCGCTACTTCGGCACGGCGGCGGACGCCTGGACGGCGTCGCCGAGCACGACTTCCGAGATGCCGGTCAGGCCTTGCGTGATGTTGGCACGCGCCGCGCCTTCGACCGCAAGCTGCAGGCGCTTGACGCCGACGAACGCGTCGCTCATCGTCGCCGTGTGAGCGCCGCTGATCGCCTTGCGCCACATGACCTTCTTGTCGCTCGKGCGCACGAGCGACCAGGCGGTTTCGAGCGTCACGGTGAAGCTCGCGCCGAAGCTCGGCTTCTCGATCTGGGTCACGGCCACGCTGAGCTGGTATTGGCCGGGGCGGCCCTGGACCACCTCGTTGAACACCTTGGACTCGAGGATCGACTTCTCGATCGCGGCCTTCAGGTCGGCGTTGGCGATGGCCGAGCTCCCCATGGTGCTCGTCTCGGCACCGCCGCTCGTCGTCACGCTGACGCTGAACGGATGCTGCTTGACGATCTTGGCCGGCGCGCTGACAGCCATCGCCTGCTGGCTCGCCGGCGCGGCGCAGCCCGTCAGCGCGGCAACGGTGGCGGCCAGGCTCAGGCCGCAGAGGATTCGTGCGAAGCGGTTCATGGTTTGACTCCCTTGTAGATGTTGGTGGTGACCTCGTCGACCATCTCCTTGGGCGACTTGCGGGTCAGCGAGGTGTGAAACGAGTTGCCGGTAGCGAGCGGGAAGTCCGTCGCCGGGTCGCGCATCACGACCGTCAGTTCGAGCATGTACATCGTGATGTCCCACATCCACTTGTCGACATAGGTCACGACGGCGTCGACGCCTGCCACCTTCTCGGGGCCGGTGGTCGCGGTGATGCCGAGCTGGTTGAAGCGATCGGCGATGAGCTGATTGATGCCGCGCTCGTCTTCCTTCACCTTGACGACGTGGACGCGCTTCACGCTCGAGAGGTTGGCGGACGGATCGACCGTGGCGGTCGCGCGGTTGACTGCGCAGCCGGAAAGTATCAGCAGCGACAACGCCACGAGGTAGGTACTGAGTCGAGCGAACATCGGGAAGCCCTTGGTGATGGCCGGGATTGGCGACGGCGAATGTAAAGCAGCGTGCAGCCGCTGCGGTGCCCGCCGCTGGGCCGCGGCGCATGGTCCGCGGGCCGACGTGAAGTAGTTCCCGAACTCGCTGGCGAGCTCCTACAACGCGGCGCGACATTCGCCGACAGGCCGGCGCGTGCGGCGGCCGGAGACTCGGGCGGCATCCAGGCTTCGGAGAGCGCCGTGCCGAGAGCGTGCCAACTTGTCGTCGGCTGTATCGCCACATGGGTGTGTGCCTTCGCCACTGCCCAGCCGATGCCGCCGGCGCCAGCGGCAAGCGCCACGGCGCCTGACGAGGCCAAACCGACGCCGTCTGACTTTCGCCTGCCGGCGATCGAGATCGTCGGCTTCGAGTTGCTGGTGAACCGCGCGAATCGCGCGTTCGGCACCGGACGCGACGACTATCGGGTCACGCTCGACAGCATCCGGCGCAATCTGCGCAGCGGCTGGGGCACCGACCACGACCCGTTCGACATCAACCAGCTCGGCCATCCGCTGCAAGGCGCGATGTACCACGGCTTCGCGCGCTCGGCGGGTCTCGGCTACTGGCCGTCGCTCGGCATGACCTTCGCCGGCAGCGCCTTGTGGGAGATCGCCGGCGAACGCACCCGCCCGTCGCGCAACGACCAGGTCGCGAGCGGCATCGGCGGCACGTTCCTCGGCGAAGCGCTGTTTCGCATGTCGAACCTCGTGCTCGAGCGTGGCGGCGGCCTGCCGCGCTTCTGGCGCGAGGCGGCGGCCACCGCGATCGCGCCGTCGGCGGGGTTCAACCGGCTCGTCTTCGGCGAGCGCGGCGGCGGCGTGTTCTCGAGCCGCGACGCGGCGTATTTCAGCCGCCTCGAGTTCGGCTACAGCGGCAGCGCCTCGCACAGCCAGGGCACGTCGAACGCCGCGTTCAAGCGCAACGAGGCGCAGCTCGGCTTCGCGATCGACTACGGCATGCCCGGCAGCCCGGGCTACACCTACACGCGGCCTTTCGACTACTTCGCGTTCCAGGCGACGGTGTCGAGCGCGAACGGCATCGAGAACGTGCTGACGCGCGGGCTGCTGATCGGCCAGCCTTACGAGCTCGGCTCGAAGGGGCGGGGTGTCTGGGGCCTTTACGGCAGCTACGACTACATCGCGCCGCAGACCTTTCGGGTCTCGACCACCGCGCTGTCGGTCGGCTCGACCGTGCAATGGTGGCTCGGCGAATCGCTGGCGCTGCAGGGCAGCGCGCTCGTCGGCCTCGGCTATGCGGCCGTCGGCACCACGCGCGGCCGCGTCGACGATCGCGACTACAACTACGGCGTCGCGCCGCAGGCCTTGCTGGCGCTACGCCTGACCCACGGCGAGCGCGTGGCGCTCGACCTGACAGCGCGCGAGTACTTCGTCAGCAACATCGCATCGGGCACGAGCGGCGGGCACGACAACATCGTGCGCGCCGATCTGGCGCTGACCTGGCGGCTCAGCGGCCCGCATGCACTGACGCTCAAAGTGCTGGGGAACCGGCGCGACGCGCGCTTCGACGGGTCGGGCTCGCGCCAGCAGCAGGTGACGGTCGGTGTCTTCTACACGCTGCTCGGGCAGGATCGCTTCGGCGCCGTCGATTGGCGATAGCGCGCGCGGACCGTCGCGCTCAGCAACCGAGCTTGACGGCCTGCACCGGCCGGCCGGTCGCGTCGTCGACGATCACCAGGCTGATCTCGCGCGGATGGGCCGGGTCGGCGGCGAGCGAGGGCTCGAAGCGCAGCGTCGCGGCCGATCGATCGGCGGCGACCGGCCACGCGTCGACCGGCCGGTATTCGCGCACCACGTGGTCATGGTGCAGCATCGCGCCCTCGTTTTCGCCGGCCTTCACGGCGCTGAGGTGGTTCTGTTCGGTGACGGCCCAGTAGGCCGCGAGCCGCAGCGGCGGCGCGCTCGCGGCGGGCGTGATCGCCGCGCTGTAGCCGGCGCCGTCGCGCGTCAGCAGCACGTCCACCGGCGCGGGCCGGCGGCCGCTGGCGGCGATCGTGGCGCGCGGCCAATCGGGGCGATCGGCGCCGTCGACGAGCACCTGCGGCGTGTAGCTGAAGCGCGCGCCGCTGCTGCGCTGCAGCGCGGCCTGGCGCTGCGTGTAGAGGGGAGACGCGAAGCGATCCTTCCAGCCGAGGCGATCCCAGTAGTCGACATGGAACGCGAGCGCGACGACCGAGCTGTCGCCCGGCAGGCGCGACAGCCAGCGATCGGCCGGCGGGCACGAGCTGCAGCCTTCGGAGGTGTAGAGCTCGACGACCGGCGGCGCGACACCGGCACTGCGCGCGCTGCAGCTCGGCGCGGCGAGGGCCGGCTGCGACAGCGCCGCGGCCGAGAGCGCGAGCGGCCATCCCATGCGCTGCAACGAGTTCATCGTGGACTCCTGGTTCGGGGTTGAGCGCCTGGGTCGCGTCGGGCGCAGGCTTCTTACATCGCCACCGGCTGTGCCACACTGCGCGCCCTTTGCATCTGCAGGCCGACGCCATCATGACCGCCTCTTCCGCCCATGCCCAAGCGCGCGTCGTCGCCGTCATCGGCGGCGGCCCCGCGGGCCTGATGGCGGCCGAGGTGCTGGCTGCGGGCGGTGCACGCGTCGCGGTCTTCGATGCGATGCCGTCGGTCGGGCGCAAGTTCCTGCTCGCCGGCAAGGGCGGGCTGAACCTGACGCACAGCGAGCCGCTCGAATCGTTTCTCGATCGTTTCGGCGCGCGGCGGCCGGCGTTCGAGCCGATGCTGCGCGCGTTCGGCCCGGCCGAGTTGCGCGCCTGGGCGCAACGACTTGGCGTCACGACCTTCGTCGGCAGCTCGGGCCGCGTCTTCCCGACCGACCTGAAGGCGGCACCGCTGCTGCGCGCCTGGCTGCACCGGCTGCGCGCGGCGGGCGTCACGTTCCACATGCGGCATCGCTGGTGCGGCTGGGGCGATGACGCGGCGCGGGAAGCGCCGATGCGCTTCGACACGCCGCACGGCGAGATCGAGTTCGCGGCCGACGCGGTCGTGCTCGCGCTCGGTGGCGCGAGCTGGGCGCGGCTCGGCTCGGACGGCGCGTGGTGGCCGCTGCTGGCCGCGCGCGGCGTCGATGTCGCGCCGCTGCGGCCGTCGAACTGCGGCTTCGAGGTGGCGCGCAGCGGTGCGAACGATGCGCTGCTGCCCGGCTGGAGCGAGTTCTTCCGCGGCCGGTTTGCGGGCCAGCCGATGAAGAACGTCGCGCTGTCGGTGGCCGGCGCCGACGGCGTGCGGTTCCAGCAGGCCGGCGAGTTCGTCGTCACCGAAACGGGGGTCGAGGGCAGCCTCGTCTATGCCGCGTCCGCCTTCGCGCGCGCGCTGATCGAACGCGAGGGCCGCGCGCTGGTCCACATCGATCTGCTGCCCGGACGCAACGCGGATTTCGTGCAGGCCGAGACCGCCCGGCCGCGTGGCTCGCGCTCGCTGTCGACGCACCTGAAGAGCCGGCTCGGCATCGACGGCGTGAAGGCCGCGCTGCTGCACGAGCTGCTGCCGCGCGACAGACTCGCCGACCCGGCACAGCTCGCGAGCGCGCTGAAGGCGCTGCCGCTGACACTGGTCGCGACGCGGCCGATCGACGAGGCGATCAGCAGCGCCGGCGGCGTGCGCTTCGAAGCGCTGACCGGCGAGTTGATGCTGCGCGCGTTGCCCGGCGTGTTCTGCGCCGGCGAGATGCTGGACTGGGAAGCCCCGACCGGCGGCTACCTGCTCAGCGCCTCGTTCGCCACCGGCGCCGCGGCGGCGCGCGGCGTGCTGCGCCGGCTCGCGGCGCGCTGATCTGCCGGAACTCTCCTACACCCGCATCGGTCGATGCGGTCGTTGGCGGGCCGCGATGTCCGACGGTCGCGTGCGGGCCGGGGTTCTAGAGTGAATGCACGTCGGGACCTTCCGGCGAAAGGACATCCGTGATGAACACTTCGATACAGCCACGAACCCCGAGCTTGCGCGCGACGCTGCTCGGCGCGCTGCTCGCGCTGGCGGGCATGCCGGCGCTGGCTGCGCTGGACCGCAGCAGTGCCGAAATCCAGGCGCGCTACGAACAGGAGCGCGCCGACTGCATGAGCGGTCGCACCACCAACCTGGATCGCGCGACCTGCCTGCGCGAGGCGGCGGCCGCGCGCGATGAAGCGCGCCGCCAGCGCCTGGACTCCGGCAACGCCAACTACCAGCGCAACGCGACACAGCGTTGCGCCGCCTTGCGCGGCGAAGAGGCACGCGACTGCGAGTTGCGCATGCGCGGCGCCGGCACGGTCAGTGGCAGCGTCGGCGGCGGTGGCGTCCTGCGCGAGCTGCACACGATCGAGGTCGGCCCGGTCATCGAGGTGCCGGTATCGCCGGCGCCGCCAAAGCCGCTGGAACCCCCGCCGGCGCAGTGACGGCATCGCGGCGAGGCAGCGCAGGGCCTGTGGCACACTGCGCCGCTTCGATTGGCTGATGCTGCCGCCGCGGTCGTGAAGGACCGCGGCGCTTCCCCTTTGACTTGAACAAAATTCTTCTGCAGTTGGCCGCCGAGCTGAAGGTTCGGCCGGCCCAGATTCACGCGGCCGTCGAGTTGCTCGACGGTGGCGCCACCGTCCCGTTCATCGCGCGCTACCGCAAGGAAGCGACCGACAACCTCGACGACATCCAGCTGCGCGAGCTCGAGGCGCGCCTGTCGTACCTGCGCGAGCTCGAGGAGCGGCGCACCGCGGTGCTGAAGAGCATCGAAGAGCAGGGCAAGCTGACCCCGGCGTTGCGCGCCGCGATCGACGCCGCGCCGACCAAGCAGGAACTCGAAGACCTGTACCTGCCGTACAAGCAAAAGCGCCGCACGAAGGCGATGATCGCGCGCGAGGCCGGCATCGAGCCGCTGGCCGACAAGCTGTTCGCCGATCCGACCTTGACACCCCTCGACGAGGCCGCTGCCTTCGTCAATGCCGATGCCGGCTTTGCCGACGCCCATGCGGTGCTCGACGGCGTGCGCGACATCCTCGCCGAACGCTGGGCCGAAGACGCCGCGCTGGTGCGCAAGCTGCGTGACTGGCTGTGGGGCGAGGCGCTGTTCCAGAGCAAGCTGATGGACGGCAAGGACGGCACGCAGCCCGAGGCTGCGAAGTTCCGCGACTACTTCGACTACGCCGAGCCGATCGCGCGTGTGCCGTCGCACCGCGCGCTCGCGGTGTTCCGCGGGCGCACGCTGGAGCTGCTCGACGCGAAGCTCGTCACCGATGAGGAGGTCGTTCCCGGAAAGCCCGTGCTCGCGGAGGGCCACATCGCGGTGCATCTGCAATGGAGCCACTCGAAGCGCCCGGCCGACGACCTGATCCGCAAGGCGATCGCGTGGACCTGGAAGGTCAAGCTCAGCCTGAGCCTGGAGCGCGATCTGTTCGCGCGCCTGCGCGAAGCTGCGGAAGGCGTCGCGATCAAGGTCTTTGCCGAGAACCTGCGCGACCTGCTGCTCGCCGCGCCGGCCGGCCCGCGCGTCGTGATGGGGCTGGACCCGGGCATCCGCACCGGCTGCAAGGTCGCGGTCGTCGACGCGACCGGCAAGGTGCTCGGCACCGACACCGTCTACCCGCACGAGCCGCGCCGCGACTGGGAAGGCTCGCTGCATGCGCTCGCGAAGCTTTGTGCGACGCACGGCGTGAACCTGATCGCGATCGGCAACGGCACCGCGAGCCGCGAGACCGACAAGCTCGCGGGGGACCTGATCCAGCGCCTCCAGCCGCTGTTGCTAGAGCGTGCACCCGACGCGAAGCTCGAGAAGGTCGTCGTCAGCGAAGCCGGTGCATCGGTCTACTCGGCGAGCGAGTACGCGAGCAAGGAACTGCCCGATCTCGACGTGAGCCTGCGCGGCGCCGTCAGCATCGCGCGGCGCCTGCAGGACCCGCTCGCCGAGCTCGTCAAGATCGACCCGAAGAGCATCGGCGTCGGCCAGTACCAGCACGACGTGAACCAGAGCGAGCTGATGAAGAGCCTGGGCACGGTGATCGAGGACTGCGTCAATTCGGTCGGCGTCGACCTGAACACCGCGTCGACGCCGCTGCTCGCGCGGGTCTCGGGTCTGAGCAGCGCCGTCGCGGCGAGCATCGTGCGCTGGCGCGACGCGAACGGCGCGTTCCGCAGCCGCCAGCAGCTTCTCGATGTCAGCGGGCTCGGCGCGAAGACCTTCGAGCAGAGCGCGGGTTTTCTGCGCATCCGCGGCGGCGACAACCCGCTCGACGAATCGGGCGTGCATCCTGAAACCTATCCGCTGGTCGAGCGCCTGCTCGCGGCCGTGAACAAGCCGGCCGCCGAGGTGATGGGCCGCAGCGACGTGATCCGCGCGCTGCTGACGCAACACCGGCCCGAGGCCTTCGCGGACGAGCGTTTCGGCGCGATCACCGTGAAGGACGTGCTCGCCGAACTCGAGAAGCCGGGCCGCGACCCGCGTCCGGACTTCAAGGTCGCGCGCCTCGCCGACGGCATCGAGGACATCAAGGACCTGGCCGCCGGCATGACGCTCGAAGGCACGATCAGCAACGTTGCGCAGTTCGGCGCGTTCGTCGACCTGGGCGTGCACCAGGACGGGCTGATCCACGTCAGCCAGCTCGCGAACAAGTTCGTCGCCGACGCGCGAGAGGTCGTCAAGACCGGCGACATCGTCAAGGTCAAGGTGCTCGAGGTCGACCTCGCGCGCAAGCGCATCTCGCTGACGATGAAGCTCGATGCGAAGCCGGCGCAGGCCGGCGAGCGCGGCGCCAACGCGTACCGCGCGCCGGCGCGCGGTGAGCGTGTCGCAGCACCGAATCGCGGCGTAGCACCGGCGGCCGGCGGCTCGGCGATGGCCGACGCGTTCGCGCGCCTGCAGACCAAGCGCTGAACGGCGCGCGCGACGCCGGCGCCGCGCCGCTTACATTGCGAAGCATGAAAGCCCTGCGTGTCCACGCCGGTCCGCGTGCGTTGCAGGCCTTGCGCGAGCATGGCCTGCAGGCACGGCACGTGCGCGCGATCCCGGCCGCCGCGGGCGGTCCGAAGGGGCTGGTGCTGAACCCGCTCGACCAGTACCTGTTCGGCGAGTGGCTGGCGCCGGCGACGCAGCCGATCCACCTGCTCGGCGCATCGATCGGTGCCTGGCGCATGGCCGCGGCCTGTCTGAACGACCCGGCGAACGCGCTCGCGCAGATGGGGCACGACTACATCCACCAACGCTACGAGCACCTGCCCGGCAGGCTGCCGGTGTCGCACCACGTCAGCGAGGTGTTCGGCGCGAACCTGAGCGCGCGCTTCGGACAGCGCACCGGCGAACTGCTCGGCAACCCGCGTTTCCGGCTGCATGTGTTCACGAGCCGCGGCCGGCATCTGCTGCGCCGCCACGGGCGCACGCTCTCGTCGATCAGCACGCCGCTCAGCCATTTCGGCGCCTTCGCGACGAATGCGTTCAGCCGCCGCGCGATGGGCGGCTGGTGGGAGCGCGTGGTCTTCTCCGACCCGCGCGAGCCGCTGCCGATCCACCTGCAGGACTACCGCACGCACAGCGCGCGCCTGGCCGCCGACAACCTGCCGCAAAGCCTGCTCGCGAGCTGCTCGATCCCGTACTGGCTCGACCCGGTGCACGACATCCCGGGTGCGCCGCTCGGCGCCTACTGGGACGGCGGCATCACCGACTACCACCTGCACCTGAACTACGCGTCGATGCTCGATGCGCCGGACGGTGCGCCGGCGCTGGTGCTGTACCCGCATTTCCAGAGCAGCGTGATCCCCGGTTGGCTCGACAAGTACCTGAGGCATCGCCATCGAGCGACCGCGCAGCTGTCCAACGTGATCGTGCTGTCGCCGAGCCCCGAATGGATCGCGACGCTGCCGAACGGCAAGCTGCCCGATCGGGCCGACTTCAAGCGCTTCGGCGAGGACACGCCCGGCCGCGTCAAGGCGTGGACGCGCGCGGTGCAGGAAAGCGCGCGCCTGCGCGACGAGTTCGCTGCCTGGGCGGCCGGCGGCGCGGGTCTTGCTGTGCAGCCCCTGGTCTGAAGGAAAACCGCATGAACCTGCCGAAACACGAACTGACGATGACCGTGCTGATGACGCCCGACATGGCGAACTTCAGCGGCAATGTGCACGGCGGCACCGTGCTGAAGCTGCTCGACCAGGTCGCGTACGCCTGTGCGAGCCGCTACGCGGGCCGCTACGTCGTGACCTTGTCGGTCGACCAGGTGACGTTTCGCGAGCCGATCCATGTCGGCGAGCTCGTGACCTTTCTCGCGAGCGTGAACTTCACCGGGACGACCTCGATGGAGATCGGCATCAAGGTCGTCACCGAGAACATCGTGACGCAGTCGCTGCGGCATGCGAACAGCTGCTTCTTCACGATGGTCGCGATGGACGAGCACCGCAAGCCGGCCGCGGTGCCGCCGCTCGAATTGCTGACCGACGACCAGCGCCGACGCGACGCCGCCGCCCGCATGCGGCGCGAGCTGCGGCAGGAGTTTGCGCAGCGCATGAAGGGCGCCGCGGCGCGGGGCTGACGCGACGGGAGCACGTCGCAGCTAGAATTCAGGCCTCAGCAACGACAAGGGCGAGAAAGGCAATGATGGTTATGACACCGCGAACTACCACCTTCGTCCAGAAGGTCTAGTCGACCGCGCGTCTCGACCTGCCCATCCATTCCTCTTTCGTTCACACAAAGGCGCGGCTCGGTCCGCGCCTTTTTGCTTCTGGAGTTTCCCGATGATCTCGATTCAATTGCCCGACGGTTCGAAGCGCGAATACCCCGGCCCGGTGACCGTCGCCGAAGTCGCCGCGTCGATCGGCGCCGGCCTGGCGAAGGCGGCGCTGGCCGGCCGCGTCGGGCAGGGCGAACTGGCCCGGGTCGTCGACACCGCGTACCGCATCGAAGCCGACACGACACTGGCGATCATCACCGAGAAGGATCCGGCTGGCCTCGACGTGATCCGCCATTCGACGGCGCATCTGCTCGCCTACGCGGTGAAGGAGCTGTTCCCCGACGCGCAGGTCACGATCGGCCCGGTGATCGACAACGGCTTCTTCTACGACTTCTCGTACAAGCGCCCGTTCACGCCCGAAGACCTGGTCGCGATCGAAGCCAAGATGATCGAGCTCGCCAAGAAAGACGAGAAGGTCGAGCGCCGCGTGCTGCCGCGCGACGAGGCGGTTGCGTACTTCAAGGGGCTGGGCGAGCACTACAAGGCCGAGATCATCGCGGGCATCCCGGCCGGCGAAGACGTCTCGCTGTACCGCGAGGGCGCGTTCGAGGATCTGTGCCGCGGCCCCCACGTGCCGAGCACCGGCAAGCTGAAGCACTTCAAGCTGATGAAGGTCGCCGGCGCCTACTGGCGTGGCGATCACCGCAACGAGATGCTGCAGCGCATCTACGGCACCGCCTGGGCCACGAAGGAGGAGCTGCAGCAGTACCTGCACATGCTCGATGAGGCCGAGAAGCGTGACCACCGCAAGCTGGGCCGCGAGCTCGACCTGTTCCACCTCGACGAGCATGCGCCGGGCCTGGTCTTCTGGCACCCGAAGGGCTGGGCGCTGTGGCAGCAGGTCGAGCAGTACATGCGGCAGGTCTACCGCGACTGCGGCTACGAGGAAGTGAAGGGTCCGCAGATCCTCGACAAGGGCCTGTGGGAGAAGACCGGGCACTGGGACAACTACCGCGACAACATGTTCACGACCGAATCGGAGAAGCGCGAGTACGCGCTGAAGCCGATGAACTGCCCGGGCCACGTGTTGATCTTCAAGTCGCAGATGCGCAGCTACCGCGAGCTGCCGATCCGCTACGGCGAGTTCGGCCAATGCCACCGCAACGAGCCGAGCGGCTCGATGCACGGGATCATGCGGGTGCGCGGCTTCACGCAGGACGACGGCCACATCTTCTGCACCGAGGACCACATCCTCGAGGAGTGCGTCGCCTACACCACGCAGCTGCAGAAGGTCTACGCGGACTTCGGTTTCGGCGAGATCATCTACAAGGTCGCCACCCGGCCCGAGCACCGCATCGGCTCCGACGAGCTCTGGGACAAGGCCGAGTACGCGGTGATGGAGTCGCTGCGCCGCTCGGGCTGCGAATTCGCGATTGCGCCCGGGGACGGCGCGTTCTATGGCCCGAAGATCGAATACACGCTGAAAGACGCGCTCGGCCGCCAATGGCAGTGCGGCACGATGCAGGTCGACTTCAACATGGCCGAGCGCCTCGGCGGCGAATACGTGACCGAGACCAGCGGCCGCGCCCACCCGGTGATGCTGCACCGCGCGATCGTCGGCAGCTTCGAGCGCTTCATCGGCATGCTGATCGAACACCACGCCGGCGCGCTGCCGGCCTGGCTCGCGCCGGTGCAGGTCAGCGTCCTGAATATCACTGATGGCCAGAGTGACTATGCCCGCGAAGTGGTCAAAACGCTGCAAAAACAAGGACTTAGGGTGGTGTCCGATTTGCGCAACGAGAAAATAACCTATAAAATCCGCGAGCATTCCTTGCAAAAGGTCCCGTACATCCTCGTCGTTGGTGACAAGGAGAAGGCAAACGGGGCTGTTGCGGTGCGCGCCCGGGGCAACCAGGACCTCGGTGCGATGCCATTGGCCGACTTCGCACAGAAGATCGCCGCTGACATCGCCCACAAAGTGTGAAAGCACTGGCGCCGTCACTTCGGTGATGGTGTCGCCTGTTCAACGGTCGCGCGTTTGTTTTTGTCGGGCTCCGCTGCCTTGGGGTCTATCGAAGGGTTTTGACCATCGCTACTTTTGCTGACCGCCGTACTCCCAATGCCGAGCGCAAGCACCGCCTGAATCGGGAGATCATGGCACCTGAAGTCCGTTTGAACGGGCCGGAGAACGAGCCCCTGGGCATCGTGAGCATCACCGAGGCCTTGCGCCTTGCCGGTGAGGCCGACGTCGATCTCGTCGAGATCGTCGCGCAGGCCGACCCGCCGGTGTGCCGCTTGATGGACTACGGCAAGTTCAAGTACCAGGAGCAAAAGCGCGCGGCCGAAGCCAAGAGCAAGCAGAAGGTCATCGAAGTCAAGGAAGTGAAGTTCCGCCCGGGCACCGACGAAGGCGACTACGCGATCAAGATGCGCAACCTGCGCCGCTTCATCGAGGAAGACGGCGACAAGGGCAAGGTCACGCTGCGCTACCGCGGCCGCGAGATCACCCACCAGGACATCGGCATGCGGCTGCTCGAGCGCATCCGTGACGAGTTGGCCGATGTGTCGGTGGTCGAGCACATGCCCAAGCTCGAGGGCCGGCAGATGATCATGGTGCTGGCGCCCAAGCGCAAGCAGTAGGCAGGCAGCAGAGAAGTATCGAAGTTCAGCGCGCTGGTCTGGTCGCCAGCGCGTTGCCAGAAGCCCCTCATGGCTTACAAGACGGCAAGCGTTTTGCCGGCGCCATGCAGGAGCAATCAAGAAGGAGCATTCCATGCCCAAAATGAAGACCAAGAAAAGCGCCGCGAAGCGGTTTCGCGTTCGTCCGGGGGGCACCGTCAAGCGGGGCCAGGCGTTCAAGCGCCACATCCTGACCAAGAAGACCACGAAGAACAAGCGCCACCTGCGTGGCGCCGTCAACGTGCATGAGACCAACATGGGGCACATGAAGCAAATGCTGCCCTTCGCCGGCCTCTAACCGCTTCAAGGAAAGGACAAGACCATGCCTCGCGTCAAACGTGGTGTAACAGCCCGCGCACGTCACAAGAAAGTTCTCGCACTCGCCAAGGGTTACCGCGGCCGCCGCAAGAATGTATTCCGCATTGCCAAGCAAGCCGTCATGCGTGCCGGGCAATACGCGTACCGTGACCGCCGGACCAAGAAGCGCGTTTTCCGTCACCTGTGGATTGCCCGGATCAACGCCGGCAGCCGCAGTCACGGCGTCACCTACAGCAAGTTCATGGCCGGCTTGAAGAAGCTTTCGATCGAGATCGATCGCAAGGTTCTCTCCGACATGGCGATCCACGATCCGGCAGCGTTTGCCAGCATCGTCGAGAAGGTGAAGGCCCAGCTCATCTGATGTCGCAGCGGCGCAGCGCTCGCGCGCTGTGCCACGCGGCAGCCCGGTCGGCGGCAACGCCGACCGGGCGAGCTCCTCAAAGGCCGACCTCGTGTGCGGCCTTTCTTATTTGTGCAGTAGCAGCCCTGAATCGATGAACGACCTCAGCCCCCTGGTGCAAGAAGCGCGCGACGATTTCGAGCGCGCCGCGGCGCCCGCCGATCTCGAGAACGCCAAGGCGCGCTACCTCGGCAAGACCGGCCGCATCACCGAGCAGCTGAAGGCGCTCGGGGCGCTCACGCCCGAAGACAAGAAGGCGCGCGGCGCGCTGATCAACGCCGCGAAGACGCAGATCGAGGCCGCGCTGAACGCGCGCCGCGATGCGCTGGCCGAAGGCGAACTGCAGCTCCAGCTGAAGGGCGAAGCGCTCGACGTCAGCCTGCCCGGCCGCAAGCGCGGCAGCGGCGGCGGGCTGCACCCGATCTCGCGCGCGCGCGAGCGCATCGAGGCGATCTTCGGCTCGATGGGCTTCGACGTTGCCGACGGCCCCGAGATCGAGACCGACTGGTTCAGCTTCACGGCGCTGAACAACCCCGAGAACCATCCCGCGCGCTCGATGCAGGACACGTTCTATGTCGACATCAAGGACGCGACCGGCGCGTACCTGAACCTGCGCCCGCACACCTCGCCGATGCAGGTGCGCTACGCGCAGGCGCACGCGGCGAAGCACGCCGGCGCCGCCGTGATGCCCGACATCCGCGTGATCGCGCCGGGCCGCACCTACCGTGTCGACAGCGATGCGACGCACTCGCCGATGTTCCACCAGGTCGAGGGCCTGTGGCTGGGCGAAAACGTCAGCTTCAAGGACCTGAAGGTGATGTACCTCGAGTTCATCCAGGCCTTCTTCGAGACCACCGAGCTGAAGCTGCGCTTCCGGCCGAGCTACTTCCCGTTCACCGAGCCGAGCGCCGAGATCGACATCATGTTCGAGCGCGGCCCGCTCGAAGGAAAGTGGCTCGAGATCTCCGGTTCCGGCCAGGTCCATCCGAACGTCGTGCGCAACATGGGTCTCGATCCCGAGCGCGTGATCGGCTTCGCTTTCGGCTCCGGCATCGACCGGCTCGCGATGCTGCGCTACGGCATCGGCGATCTGCGCCTGCTGTTCGAGAACGACCTGCGCTTCCTGGCTCAGTTCAACTGACTTCCTGACGAGTCGACAACGACATGCAATTCCCCGAGTCCTGGCTGCGCGAGTTCTGCAATCCACCGATTTCCAGCGAGACCTTGGCCAACACGCTGACGATGGCCGGCATGGAGGTCGAAGAGGCGCGGCCGGCGGCGCCGCCGTTTTACGGTGTCGTGGTCGGCGAGGTGCTGTCGGTCGAACGCCATCCGAATGCGGATCGGCTCAACGTCTGCCGCGTCGATGCCGGCACCGGCGCGCTGCTGAGCATCGTCTGCGGCGCGCCGAACGTGCGCGTAGGCATCAAGGTGCCGTGTGCGTTGGTCGGCGCCGAATTGCCGCCGGCGGAAGAGGGTGGCAAGCCCTTCGCGATCAAGCTCGGGCAGCTGCGCGGCGTCGAGAGCGAGGGCATGCTGTGCTCGGCACGCGAGCTGAAGCTGTCGGAAGACCACGGCGGCCTGCTGATCCTCGATGACGCCGCGGTCGTCGGGCAGGACATCCGCGCCCATCTGCAGCTCGACGACACGCTGCTGACGCTCAAGCTGACGCCGAACCTCGCCCACTGCCTGAGCGTCTATGGCGTCGCGCGCGAGCTCTCGGCGTTGACCGGTGCGCCGCTGAAGCAGCCTGAGTTCGCGCCGGCCGAGGTGAGCTTTCCCGACAAGCTGCCGGTCAAGGTCGAAGCGCCCGACCTGTGCGGCCGCTTCTCGGGCCGCATCGTGCGCAACGTCGACACGAAGGCGCAGACGCCGGCGTGGATGGTCGACCGCCTCGCGCGCTGCGGCCAGCGTTCGGTGAGCGCGCTGGTGGACATCTCGAACTACGTGATGTTCGAGTACGGCCGCCCTTCGCACATCTTCGACCTCGACAAGATTCACGATGGCCTTGTCGTGCGCTGGGGCCGCGCCGGCGAGGCGCTGAAGCTGCTGAACGGGACGACCATCGAGGTCGACGGACAAGTCGGCGTGATCGCCGATGTCGACGACGGCCGCGAGACGGTCGAGTCGCTCGCCGGCATCATGGGCGGCGACGCCACCGCGGTGTCGGACGACACGAAGCACGTCTACGTCGAAGCGGCGTTCTGGTGGCCCGAATCCGTGATGGGCCGCTCGCGCCGCTTCAACTTCTCGACCGATGCGGGGCACCGCTTCGAGCGCGGCGTCGACCCGGCGCTGACCGTCGAGCACATCGAGCGCATCACGCAGCTGATCGTCGAGATCTGCGGCACGGCCGAGACCGGCTGCGGCGCGATGGACGACCAGGTGCTGAGCTTGCCGCCGCGCCGCGCGGTCGGCTTGCGCGTCGAGCGCGCCGCGAAGGTCATCGGCATGCCGGTCACGCAGGCGCAGTGCGAGGGCGTGATGCAGCGCCTGGGCCTGCAGTTCAGCAGCGCGCCGGGCGTGCTGACGGTCACGCCGCCGAGCTGGCGCTTCGACCTGCAGATCGAGGAAGACCTGATCGAAGAGGTGATCCGCATCATCGGCTACGAGAGCCTGCCGGTCACGCCGCCAGTGGCCGCGCTGGTGCCGCGCGTGCGCAGCGAAGCGCAGCGCGGCCTCGACACCTTGCGCCACCAGATGGCCGCGCTCGACTACCAGGAGACGATCAACTTCAGCTTCGTCGACGCACGCTTCGAGCACGAGCTCGCCGGCAACCTCGACCCGATCAAGCTCGTCAACCCGATGGCCAGCCACATGGCCGTGATGCGCTCGAGCCTGCTCGGCAGCCTGATCGGCGTGCTGCGGCTGAACCTGTCGCGCAAGGCGACGCGGGTCCGCGTGTTCGAAGCCGGGTGCGTGTTCAAGCGCGATGCGCGCGTGGTCGACGGCAACGTCAGCGTCGCCGGTGTCGCGCAGCCGATGCGGCTGGCCGGGCTGGCCTATGGCGGCGCCGAGACCTTGCAGTGGGGCGCGAAGGATCGCAACGTCGACTACTTCGATATCAAGGGCGACATCGAAGCGCTGCTCGCGCCGCGTGCCGCGCGCTTCGTCGCCGCCGAGCACCCGGCGCTGCATCCGGGGCGCTGCGCGCGCATCGAGCTCGACGGTGTCGCGGTCGGCTTCGTCGGCGAGCTGCACCCGAAGTGGCGCCAGGCGCACGAGCTGCCGTCCGCGCCGATGCTGTTCGAGCTCGACATGGCCGCACTGACGCCGCGCGCGCTGCCGGTCTACACGCCGGTGCAGCGCCAGCAGTCGGTCTGGCGCGACCTGTCGGTGATCGCCGGCGATGCCGTGACGCACGATGCGCTGATGCAGACGATTGGCGGCGCCAAGCACGCCGGCCTTGTCAAGAGCGCGCGCCTGTTCGACATCTACCGCCCGTTGGCGCCCAGCGGCGAGATGCGGGCGGGCGAGCGCAGCCTGAGCATCCGCCTCGAGCTGCTCGACGACGACCTGACGCTGACCGACGAGCGCATCGAAGCCGCCGTTGCCGACGTGCTCGCCGCGCTCGGTGAGCGCCTCGGCGTTCGGTTGCGGGCATGAGGGCCGCACGCGCATGAACGCCCACGATCCGCAAGACGACGGCAACGATGGCGGCGAGGGCGACGAGGCCGTCGTCAACCGCATCGCACTGCCGACGCTGGAGACGCCGACGCTGACCAAGGCCGAACTCGCCGAGCTGCTGTTCGAGCGCCTCGGCCTGAACAAGCGCGAATCGAAGGACATGGTCGAAGCCTTCTTCGACCTGATCCACGCGACGCTGGTCTCGGGCGCCGACGTGAAGATGTCCGGCTTCGGCAACTTCAACATCCGGCGCAAGGCGCCGCGCCCCGGCCGCAACCCGCGCACCGGCGAGGCGATCCCGATCAAGGCGCGCAACGTCGTCACCTTCCACGCCAGCCACAAACTCAAGGGGGTCGTGCAAGGTGACATACCGCCGGAGGACGAGTTCGAGTAAAGTCTTAGCTTTCTGCCCTGAACCTGTTGATTTTCATGGAGAAAGCGCTCCCATCGATCCCTGCCAAGCGCTACTTCACCATCGGTGAGGTCAGTGATTTGTGCGGTGTGAAGCCGTACGTGCTGCGCTACTGGGAGCAGGAGTTCACGCAGCTCAAGCCGATGAAGCGGCGCGGCAATCGCCGCTACTACCAGCACCACGAGGTGCTGCTGATCCGCCGGATTCGCGACCTGCTCTACGAACAGGGCTTCACGATCAGCGGCGCACGCAACCGGCTCACCGAGACCGGTCACGCCCGCAGCCACGAGCTTCCCGAGCCCGAAGCTTTGCAGGGCGCGGCCCCGGTCAGCGCCGATGCGATCGACCTGGACGAGATGATCGAGGCGCTGCAGGCCAGCGCCGAAACGCTCGCCGAGATCCCGCAACCCGAGGTCTCGACGGTCGCGCTCTCGGTGCCGCAGGTGCGCGAGGAGCTGATCTCGATCCGCGGCTTGCTGCTGGTCTGAGATCACACCCTATAATCCGCTCTTCATCGGGGCGTAGCGCAGCCTGGTAGCGCACTTGCATGGGGTGCAAGGGGTCGCGAGTTCGAATCCCGCCGTCCCGACCAATGAATGACAAAGGCCCGAGTTCTCGCGAACCCGGGCCTTCTGTTTTGGCGTTGTGGCGATGCGCTATTGCAGCGCGACCTCGACGCGCCGTGCCTCGGCGTTGTCGCCGCTGCCGGTGAGCGCTTCGGGCTTCTTCAGCTCGATCTTGTCGCCGGCGATGCCGGCCGCCTTCAGTGCCGCGCTGACGGCCAGCGCACGCTGCTTCGCGAGCTCCTCGTTCTTCGCTGCATCGCCGGTCGAATCGGTGTAGCCGCTGACGACCGCCTTCTTGCCGCCCGCAACGCCCTTGGCCACATCGGCGAGCGCCGCATCGGCGCCGGTCGCGAGCTCGGCCTTGCCGCTGGCGAAGTAGAACTTCACGACGCCGTTCTCGACCTTGAACGAGGCCGCATCGGCGCTTGCTGTCGGCGCGGCCATCGGTGCCGCCGTTGCGGCCGCACCGTGGGTCGCCGCACCCGTGGGCAGCAGCGGCACGATCAGCAGCGCGACGATGTTGATGATCTTGATCAGGGGGTTGACGGCCGGGCCGGCGGTGTCCTTGTAGGGATCGCCGACGGTGTCGCCGGTGACCGCGGCCTTGTGCGCGTCGCTGCCCTTGCCGCCGTGGTGGCCGTCTTCGATGTACTTCTTCGCGTTGTCCCAGGCGCCGCCGCCGGTGCACATCGAGATCGCGACGAACAGGCCGGTCACGATCGTGCCCATCAGCAGGCCGCCGAGCGCGGCCGGCCCGAGCAGCAGGCCGACGACGATCGGCACGACGACCGGCAGCAGGCTGGGCACGACCATCTCCTTGATCGCCGCGGTCGTCAGCATGTCGACCGCGCGACCGTACTCCGGCTTGCCCGAGCCGTCCATGATGCCCTTGATGTCGCGGAACTGGCGCCGCACCTCGACGACCACCGCGCCCGCGGCGCGGCCGACCGCCTCCATTGCCATCGCGCCGAACAGGTACGGGATCAGGCCACCGATGAACAGCCCGACGATCACGCGCGGATCGCTCAGGTCGAAGCTGACGTTGATGCCGCGCCCTTCGAGCGAGTGCGTGTAGTCGGCGAACAGCACGAGTGCCGCGAGACCGGCCGAGCCGATCGCGTAGCCCTTGGTCACCGCCTTGGTCGTGTTGCCGACCGCGTCGAGCGGGTCGGTCACGTCGCGCACGCTCTTCGGCAGTTCGGCCATCTCGGCAATGCCGCCGGCGTTGTCGGTGATCGGGCCGTAGGCGTCGAGCGCGACGACGATGCCGGCCATGCTCAGCATCGAGGTCGCGGCGGTCGCGATGCCGTACAGGCCGGCGAGGGCGTACGAGACGAGGATGGCGATACAGACGAACAACACCGGCCAGGCGGTCGAGCGCATCGAGACGCCCAGACCCGCGATGATGTTGGTGCCGTGGCCGGTGGTCGAGGCGTCGGCGATGTGCTGCACCGGCTTGTACTGCGTGCCGGTGTAGTACTCGGTGATCCAGACCAGCGCGGCCGTCAGCACCAGGCCGACGGCGCAGGCGCCGAACAGCTTCAGGTGCGTGCCGGCACCGAGCGCATCGGCCGGCATGAACGCGGTCGTGACGAAGTAGAACGCGATCAGCGACAGCGTGCCGGCGACCGCCAGCCCCTTGTACAGCGCCGGCATCACATTCTTCATGCCGGGCGAGGCCTTGACGAAGAAGCAGCCGACGATCGACGCGATGATCGAGACGCCGCCGAGCAGCAGCGGGTAGATCACCGCCGACATCGCCGCGCTCTTCACGACGAGTGCGCCGAGCGCCATCGTTGCGATCAAGGTGACGGCATAGGTCTCGAACAGGTCGGCGGCCATGCCGGCGCAGTCGCCGACGTTGTCGCCGACGTTGTCGGCGATCACCGCCGGGTTGCGCGGGTCGTCTTCGGGGATGCCGGCCTCGACCTTGCCGACCAGATCGGCGCCGACGTCGGCGCCTTTCGTGAAGATGCCGCCGCCCAGGCGCGCGAAGATCGAGATCAGCGAGGCGCCGAACGCGAAGCCGAGCATCGGCTTGAGCACCGACGACAGGCTCTTGTCGGGCGTCAGGTTGCCGTTGCTGGTCAGGAACCAGAAGAAGATCGTCACGCCCAGAAGACCCAGGCCGACCACCAGCATGCCGGTGATCGCGCCGCCCTTGAACGCGACGTCGAGTGCCGGGCCGATGCCCTTGGTCGCGGCCTGCGCGGTGCGCACGTTGGCCTTCACCGACACGTTCATGCCGATGAAGCCGCAGGCACCCGACAGCAGCGCGCCGAGCACGAAGCCGACGGCGGAGGTGGTGTCGAGGAACACGCCGATCAGGATGGCCAGCACCACGCCGACGATCGCGATGGTCTTGTACTGGCGCGCCAGGTAGGCGGCCGCGCCCTGTTGAATCGCACTCGCGATTTCCTGCATGCGCGCGTTGCCCGCGTCATGGCCGAGGATCCAGCTTCGCTGCACGAAGCCGTAGATGACTGCAGCGAGGCCGCAGGCCAGCGCGAAATAGAGCGCCATCGATGTGGTGATCAAGGGATGTCCTTCCTCGTCGATTGCATGGGTGGGGTTCGAGGCCGACTTCGAGCGTCGCGCATTGCTGCGCTTATCCGTGGCCCGGCCTCGGCGGCATGCTGCCAGATGGCATGCGACAAAGCAATGACGCTTGCATGGTGTTTTCCAGCGGATCGCGCGCCGCCGCCGCTCGCGCGAGGCCGCGTCGGACCTGCCCCTAAAATCGGGGTTTCCCCGCGCACCGAAGAACCCATCATGAGCCTGCAAAAAGTGACCCCTGGCGCGAAGGCGCCCGACGAGTTCAACGTCATCATCGAGATTCCGATGAACGCCGATCCGATCAAGTACGAGGTCGACAAGGAGAGCGGTGCGCTGTTCGTCGATCGCTTCATGACAACCGCGATGCACTACCCGTGCAACTACGGTTACATCCCGAAGACATTGGCGGATGACGGCGATCCGGTCGACGTGCTGGTGGTCACGCCGTTCGCGTTAACGCCGGGCGTGGTCGTCACGTGCCGGCCGATCGGCGTGCTGAAGATGGTTGATGAAGCCGGCGGTGACGCCAAGCTGCTCGCGGTGCCGATCGACAAGGTGCTGCCGATCTACACCCACTGGCAGAAGCCCGAAGACATCAACCAGATGCGCCTGAAGGCGATCCAGCATTTCTTCGAGCACTACAAGGACCTCGAGCCCGGCAAGTGGGTCAAGGTGCAGGGCTGGGAAGGGCCGGATTCGGCGAAGCGCGAGATCCTCGACGGGATCGAGAGCTATCGGAAGCAGGCGACGGCCGGGTAGCCATCGGCCGCGCGTCAGGCAAGCCTTCCGATCGACTCTCATCCTCCTTCATGCACCCAGCGCTGCGCTCGACCACGTCCATCTGCCTGTTCGCTCTTGCACTGGCGTCCGCCGCGCCGCCGGCCGGTGCGCAGGCGCTGCCGGCCGGCATCCGCGCCGTCACGTCGGTCGAGGGCGTCGACGAATACCGGCTGCCGAACGGCCTGCAGCTGCTGCTGATCCCGGACGACTCGAAGCCGACGACGACGGTCAACCTGACCTACCGCGTCGGCTCGCGCCACGAGAACTACGGCGAGACCGGCATGGCGCACCTGCTCGAGCACATGCTGTTCAAGGGCACGCCGAAGAACCCGAAGGTCTGGTCCGAGTTCCAGAAGCGCGGCCTCGACGCGAACGGCTCGACCTGGCTCGACCGCACGAACTACACCGCCAAGTTCTCTGCCAACGACGCCAACCTGCAGTGGTATCTCGGCTGGCTCGCCGATTCGATGATCAACAGCTTCGTCGCGCGCAAGGACCTCGACACCGAGATGACGGTCGTGCGCAACGAGATGGAGCGCGGCGAGAACAGCCCGGGCCGCATCCTGCTGCAGCGCACGATGGGGCTGATGTACGACTGGCACAGCTACGGCCACTCGACGATCGGCGCGCGCGCCGACGTCGAGAACGTCGACATCCCGCGCCTGCAGGCCTTCTATCGCCTGTACTACCAGCCCGACAACGCGACGCTGACGGTCTCGGGCAAGTTCGATCCGAAGGGCGTGCTGAAGGGGGTCGGCGACTCGTTCGGCGCGATCCCGAAACCCACGCGCACGCTGCCGGTGCTGTACACGCTCGACCCGGTGCAGGACGGCGAGCGCAGCGTGACCTTGCGTCGCGTCGGTGGCACGCCGCTGATCCAGGCCGGCTATCACGTGCCGGCCGGCCCGACGCGCGACTACGCGGCGGTCGAGCTGCTGACCTTGATCCTCGGCGACACGCCGTCGGGCCGGCTCTACAAGCGTCTGACGCAGAAGCAGCTCGCGTCGGACGTGGGGTCGTATTCGTTCGCGCTCTCCGACCCCGGCGCGATGTTCGTCGATGCGAAGCTCGCACCGGGCCAGGACGTGGACAAGGCACGCGCCGAACTGCTCGCGACCGTCGAATCGATCGCTCGCGAACCCATCACCGCCGACGAACTCGCGCGCGCCAAGCTGAAGTGGCTGAAGGACTGGGAACAGTCGTTCACCGATCCCGAGACGGTCGGCATCGCGATGTCCGAGTCGATCTCGCAGGGCGACTGGCGCTTGTTCTTCCTGACCCGCGACCGCGTGCGCGATCTGCAGCTTGCCGACGTGCAACGCGTCGCCGAGCAGTACCTGATGCCGTCGAACCGGACGCTCGGCACCTACCTGCCGACCGAGCAGCCCGCGCGCGCCCCGGTGCTCGCGCGCAGCGAGCTCGCGCAGCAGATGCAGGAGTTCAAGCCGCAGGCCGCGGCCGCGAAGGTCGAGGCCTTCGACGCGACGCCGGCGAACATCGACGCGCGCACCCAGACCTTCGCGGTCAGCGGCGTGAAGGGCGCGCTGCTGCCGAAAGGCACGCGCGGCAACGCGGTCAGCGCGGTGCTGATGCTGCAGTTCGGCGACGAGAAGAGCCTGGTCGGTCAGAATGCCGCAGCGCAGGCAGTGGCCGCGCTGCTCGACAAGGGCACGACAACGCTGACCCGCCAGCAGGTGCAGGACAGGCTCGACGCGCTGAAGACCGAGCTCGGCGTCACGGCCTCGCCGGGTCGCGTGACGATCACGCTGCACTCGCGCCGCGAGCATTTGCCGGCTGCGATCGAACTGGTCGGCGACCTGCTGCGCAATCCGTCGTTCCCGCCCGGAGCGCTCGACGAGTTCAAGCGCTCGACGCACACCGCGATCGAGCAGCAGCGCAAGGACCCGGGCGCGCTCGCACGCAACTCGCTCGACCGCCTGGGCAACCCCTACCCGCGCGGCGACGCGCGCTACAAGCCGAGCTTCGACGAGCTGGCCGACGACTATGGCGCCCTGACGCTGGAGCGCGTGCGCGAATTCCACGCGCGCTTCTACGGCGCGGGCAGCGGCGAGTTCGCCGCGGTCGGCGATCTGGATGCCGCGAAGGTTCGCGCCGCGCTGCAGACCGCGCTCGCCGGCTGGCGCGCGGGCGCGCCGTTCACGCGCGTTCCGCAGCCGCTGGTCGCGGTCAAGCCGCAGCAGCTGCTGATCGCCACGCCCGACAAGCCGAATGCGAACATGGCGGTGCGCCTGGCGGTGCCGCTGAACGATCTCGATCCGGATTACCCGGCGCTGTCGATGGCGAACTACCTGCTCGGCGCGGGCGGCAGCTCGCGGCTGTGGAAGCGCATCCGCGAGGGCGAAGGCCTGTCGTACGGCGTTGGCAGCCAGATCGACTGGAACAACATCGATCGCAATTCGATGTGGCAGGCGGGCGCGATCTTCGCACCGCAGAACCGGGCCAAGGTCGAGACCGCGTTCCGCGAGGAAGTGGCGCGTGCGCTGAAAGACGGCTTCAGCGCACAGGAGCTCGCCGAGGGCAAGGCCAGCCTGCTGAACTTCCGGCAACTCTCGCGCGCGCAAGACAACGGTCTCGCGTTTGCGCTCGCCAACAACCTCTACCTCGGCCGGACCTTCGCGATCGCCGCGCAGGTCGACGCCGCGATCGCTCAGCTGACGTTGGAGCAGGTCAACGCGGCACTGCGCAAGTACGTGACGCCGGAGAGTTTCGTCTCCGCATTCGCCGGCGATTTCAAGCCTTGAACGGCCGCCGGTCGTTCAGCTCGCTGATGTAGCCGGCGACGCCTTCGCCTTCGCGCTCGAGGAAGTCGCCGACCGCCTGCGCGAACTGCGGATGCGCGAGCCAATGCGCCGACCAGGTCTGCACCGGCAGCAGGCCGCGCGCCATCTTGTGTTCGCCCTGCGCGCCACCTTCGAAGCGCTGGTAGCCGTTTGCGATGCACCAAGCCAGCGGCAGGTAGTAGCAGGCCTCGAAATGCAGGCAGGGCACGTGGCGGACCGCGCCCCAGTAGCGGCCGAACGCGGCCTTGCGCTCCGGGTCGATGCAGATCAGCGACGCGGCGATGCGCTCGCCGCCCTGCCAGGCGACGAAGAGCAGCCAGTTCTCGGGCATCGCGCTGGCCATGCGGGCGAAGAACTCGGGCGTCAGGTAGGGCGTCGAGCGGTGCTCGCGGTAGGTCTGCGCGTAGCAGCGGTAGAAGAAGTCCCAATCGTCAGGTGTGATCTGCGTGCCCTGCAGCTCGGTGAAGCTCACGAGTGCCTCGGCGACACGGCGGCGTTCCTGCTGGATCTTCTTGCGCTTCTCGCGCTGCAGGCTCGCGAGCAGGTCGGTGAAGTCGGCATACGATTCGGGCGCGCGCTGGGTCCAGTGGAACTGCACCGTGCTGCGCATCATCCAGCCCTCGTCGCGCGCCGCCGAGGCGTCGGCTTCGTCGAGAAACAGCAGGTGCGCGGACGAAAGCTTCGCGTCGCGCGCCAGCTGCTGCATCGCACGCAGCAGCACGCGCCGGCCGGTCTGATCGCGTGACAGCAGGCGCGGCCCGGGCACCGGCGTGAACGGCACCGCATCGAGCAGCTTCGGGTAATAGTGCAGGCCGTGGCGCTGGTAGGCGTCGGCCCAGGCCCAGTCGAACACGTACTCGCCGTACGAGTGCTCTTTCAGGTACAGCGGGCAGGCGGCGACCAGCACATCGCGATCGAGCACCAGCAGGAACTGCGGCAGCCAGCCGGTCGATTCCACCGCGCTCGCCGATTCGTGCAGGGCCAGCAGGTACTCGTGGCGCATGAACGGCGTGCGGCTCGGCTGGGCGGCGAGCAGTGCGTTCCACTGCGCGGCGTCGATCGCCGCAGGATCGTCGACGACCCGAATGACATAATCGTTCGAGGCCGCGCCGGCCGCTGCGCCGCCCTCTGCATCGGTTCCTGAAGTCCGTCTTCGCACGTCCGCATTCCTCACCATGTCAGCACAATCCTCGGTCAAAGTGGCCCTGGCGCAGATCAACGCCACCGTGGGCGATCTGGCCGGGAACAGCGCGCGCATCGTCGAGGCCGCGCGTCGCGCGTATGCGCAGGGGGCCAGGCTGGTGCTGACGCCCGAACTCGGCCTCTGCGGCTACCCGCCCGAAGATCTGCTGCTGCGCCCGGCGTTCATGCAGGCCTGTGCCGAGGCGCTCGGCCGGTGTGCGCAGGCGCTGGCCGATCTGCCGGGCTTGTTCGTCGTGGTCGGGCATCCGCATCAGTTCGGCGATCGGGGTGATGTTAGGTCGAACTCGGTTTCGGTGCCGCAGCGCTACAACGCAGCCTCGGTGCTCAGCGAAGGTGGCGTGCTAGCGACCTATTGCAAGCGCGAGCTGCCGAACTACCAGGTGTTCGACGAACGCCGCTATTTCGCGTCGGGCCGCGATGCGGGGCAGGGCGCGGTCGTGTTCGAGGTGCAGGGTCTGAAGTTTGGCCTGAACATCTGCGAGGACGCCTGGTTCGACGAGCCCGGCCGCGCGGCGAGAGCGGCAGGCGCACAGGTGTTGTGCGTGTTGAATGCGTCGCCGTTCCACCTCGGCAAGCTGGCCGAGCGCGAGCAGCGCATGGCACAGACGGCGCGCGAGCTCGCCGTGCCGCTGCTCTACGCGCACATGGCGGGCGCGCAGGACGAGGTCGTGTTCGACGGCGCCTCGTTCGCGCTCGACGCGAGCGGTGGGGTGACGGCGCGCGCGCCGATGTTCGACGAGGCGCTGAGCCTGGTCGAGGTGTCGGCCACGACCGCGCGGGGCGATATCGCCGCGGTGCCGTCGATCGAGGCGCAGGCCTGGGCCGCGCTCGTCGTCGGCGTGCGCGACTACGTCGACAAGAACGGGTTTCCCGGCGTGATCATCGGCCTCTCGGGCGGCATCGACTCGGCGCTCGTGCTGGCGATCGCGGTCGACGCGCTCGGCGCCGACCGGGTGCGCGCAGTGATGATGCCCTCGCCGTACACCGCCGACATCTCGTGGATCGACGCGCGCGACATGGCCGAGCGCCTTGGCGTGCGCTACGACGAGATCTCGATCGTGCCGATGTTCGAGGACTTCAAGAAGAGTCTCGCCGCCGAGTTCGCCGGCCGCGCCGAGGATGCGACCGAAGAGAACATCCAGGCGCGCATCCGCGGCACGCTGCTGATGGCGCTGTCGAACAAGTTTGGTTCGATCGTGCTGACGACCGGCAACAAGAGCGAGATGGCGACCGGCTACTGCACGCTGTACGGCGACATGGCCGGTGGCTTCGCGGTGATCAAGGATGTCGCGAAGACGCTGGTCTACCGGCTCGCGGCCTGGAAGAACGCACAGGGCCGGGAGGTGATTCCCGAGCGCATCATCACGCGCGCACCGTCGGCCGAGCTTCGGCCCGACCAGAAGGACCAGGACAGCCTGCCGCCCTACGAGGTGCTCGATGCGATCCTGTCGCGCTACATGGAGCACGACCAGGGCATCGACGAGATCATCGACGCCGGGTTCGACCGCACCGATGTGGAGCGCGTCACGCGGCTGATCAAGGTCAACGAGTACAAGCGCTGCCAGTCGCCGGTCGGCATCCGCATCACGCACCGTGCATTCGGGCGCGACTGGCGTTATCCGATCACCTCCAAATTCCGCGCTTAACTTAGACTAGCGGCGTCAAACTCTGCAGGGGCTTCGCCATGAAACAGATCACCGCGATCGTGAAACCGTTCAAGCTCGAAGAGGTGCGAGAGGCGCTCGGTCAGGTGGGCGTGACCGGCCTGACCGTGACGGAAGTGAAGGGCTTCGGGCGCCAGAAGGGCCACACCGAGCTGTATCGCGGCGCCGAATACGTCGTCGACTTCCTGCCGAAGGTGAAGCTCGAGGTGGTTGTCAAGGACACCGACGTCGACCGCTGCATCGAGGCGATCGTGAAGGCCGCCAAGACCGGCAAGATCGGCGACGGCAAGATCTTCGTCACCGCGGTCGAGCAAGTCATCCGCATCCGCACCGGCGAGACGAACGACGACGCCGTCTGACGGCATTCCGCGTCGACCGTCGGTGCGATTCAGATGCGCCGGTAGTCGTCCGGCGCGGTCGCCAGGGCCGCCATGGCCCCGAGCCGATCGACGAGCGCGAGCGGGTCGCTGCCGACCAGCAGCAGGTCGGTCTGCGCGGCGGCCATGAAGCCCTGGGCTTCACTGTGCCGCAGGAAGCCCAGCAACGCGTCGTAGTAGCCGGCGACATTCAACAGCCCGAGCGGCTTGTCGTGGTAGCCGAGCTGGCGCCAGGTCCAGACCTCGAACAGCTCCTCGAAGGTGCCGATGCCGCCGGGCAGCGCGAGAAACGCGTCGCTGCGCTCGGCCATCAGCGTCTTGCGCTGGTGCATCGTCTCGACGACGTGCAGTTCGGTCAGCGCGCGGTGGCCGAGCTCGCGCTCCATCAGCGACTGCGGAATCACCCCGACGACTGCGGCACCGGCTTCGAGCGCGGCATCGGCGACGACGCCCATCAACCCGGCCCGCCCGCCGCCATAGACCAGCTGCCAACCGAGCCGGCCGATCTCGTGGCCAATCGCCCGCGCAGCCGCGGCATACGCGGGCGACGCGCCGGGACGGGAGCCGCAATAGACACACAATGAAACCTTGTTCGTCGCCATCGCCGGATCAGCTCGTGAAACGCTGCCACAGCGCGGCCACCCAGATGCCGGCGCACAGCAGCAGCGACAAGAATACCGCGGCGCTGCCGATGTCCTTGGCGCGCTTCGAGAGGTCGTGCAGTTCGAATGAGATGCGATCGACCGCCGCCTCGACCGCCGAGTTGAGCAGCTCGACGATCAGCACCAGCACCACCGAGCCGGCGAGCACCGCGACCTCGAGCCAACCGCGACCGAGCCAGAAGGCGAGCGGCAGCAATACGACGGCGAGCCAGAACTCCTGGCGGAATGCGCTCTCGCCGTGGTAGGCCCCGCGCAGCCCGGCGATGGAGTAGCCGGCGGCGCGGATCGCCCGGTCGAGGCCGGTTCGCCCCTTGTGCGGATTGGTCATGGCGGCGGATTGTGCCTCGCGCATGTGACTCCCTCAGGCGGATGCGCGCGCCGGCGGACGCGCGTCGATCAAGCGCGTGCCGCACAGCGCGTCATGCCAGAACTGGCGTTGCGGGTGCAGCAGCGCGAGCAGCGCGTAGGCGACGATGCCGATCGCGACCGCGACGAGGGTCTGGCGCGGCGACCAGCCGTTCAGATGCGCGACCAGCACCGCCGGCGCGACCCACGCACATGCCGCGGCAAAGCGCGCGAGCGCGCGCGCCTGGCTCAGCGGCTCGCCCCGCGCAGTGACGACACGGATGTGCCAGGTCTGCATCGGCAGCGTCTGTCCGCGCGCCGACCAGAACCAGCTGAAGTAAACGGCGTAGAGGACCAGCGTGATGACCCGCAACGCGGTGTCGCTCTGCAGTGGGTGCTGGTGGCCGGTGAGGGCGACGAACAGCGCACCGAGCGCGCCCGGGATCAGGCCGATGCCGAACAGCAGCAGCCCTTCATAGACGAACGACGCCATGCGTCGTTTCAGGCTCGGCGCCATCAGGGCGCTGGCGCCGATGCCCTCGCCGAGGGTCATTGGCGCGGCGCGGACTCGGACGCCGGTGCCGAACGCGTCGCTGCGCCCTGCGGGCCGCGGCGTGGCAGCAGGGTCGCCTTGTTGACGAACTCGGGCGTGGCCGCGATCTTCGGCATGCCGGCTTGCTGGTGGCCGGGCGGCGTCGGGCGCTTCGTGATCGGCGTGGTGCTGGCGCCGGGGCGGGCCTGCACGACGGTCGGGCCGATGGCTTTCGGCGGTGCCGAGAGGCTGGGGTTCGGGACAATGTTGGACTTGGCCTGCGGCGCCCCCGGCTTGTCGGGGCGCGCACCGGTCGGGCCGGCCCTGCGCCCCGCTTCGGCCGCGGATGCTGCAGGCGCGGCGCGCGCGGCGAGCTCTTGCTTCTGCTCGGGTGAGAGCGCTTCGTAGGCCTTCCAGCGCGCCTGCCGGTCCTGCGTCGGCAGTTCCTTGGCCTCCTGGAAGTGCATGCGCGCCTCGCCACGCTCGCGCGGCGTCAGCTTGGTCCACTCGGCCATGCGTTCCTGGACCCGCGCCTGCTCTGCGGGCGTCAGCTTCGGGAATCGCGTCGACAGTTCGAGCCACTTCTGCTTGCTGCGTGCGTCGATGCCGGGCCAATCGTGTTCGAGCGGCCTCAGCGAAGCTTGCTGCGCCGGCTTCAGTTCGGACCAGCGTGCGCCTTGCTCGGCTGGCGCCGGCTTCACCGCAGGCTTCGCCGCGCCGGGCCCCTGGGCGGTGGAGACCGACGCTCCCAGCAGGCCGAACACGCAGGCCGCCAGCGCCGCCATCCGCCGGGCCGGGAGGCCCCTGTCGGAACGTGCGGGCCGGCTGCAGGGCGTCATCGTTGGCCCACTCACTCGCCGGGGGTCTTCAGGAATTCGGCAAACCCTGCATCGCTGTAGGCGCGCGGCGGCAGATCGTCGGAGAGCAGCGCCGCATCGACCTCCGCGGCGACCGAAATCTGCGCATCTTCTTGCCAGCGCTGGATCATGAACAGCCCCGCCGCGAGCGCGAACACCGGCAGCACCGAGGCGAACTTCAGCCACCAGCCGGAACCCGCGAGCCCGAGCAGGGCCGCGCCACCGCGGCTCACGCCGACCGGGCTCGCGACCGCGGCGGCACGCGTGGCGCGCGCGCGCTCCAGCGCCTTCTCGCGCGCGAAGCGCAGGCGCTCGGCCAAGTCTGGGCTCAGCTCGCTCGAGCGTTCGGTCAGCCCGGCGGCCACGCGCAGCGCGAAGCGGGTCTGCATCGCGTCGAAGGCGGCGGGCGGCGGCAGGCGGATGGCGGTGCTGGAGTGGGTCGGGTTCATAGTGAGATTCCCCTTGTCTTCAGGGCCGTGGACAAGGCATGCACCGCTCGCGAGCAATGTGTCTTGACACTTCCCTCCGAACAGCCCATGGCAGCGGCAGTCTCGGCGACATCGAGTTCCTCCCAGTAACGCAGCAGGAAGGCTTCCCGTTGACGGCCCGGCAGCTGGGCGACCGCCGCCTCGATCGCTAGCAGGATCTGCGCCCGTGAGACCGAATCGGCCGCGCTCTCGGTGGCCAGCGAGCCGCCCAGGGCCTCGAGCGTCTCGAGGATGTCGAAGTCGCCGTCGCCGCCGGCGGATTCGAAGTCGGAGAAGTTCTTGACGACGGCGTTGCGTACCTTCTGGCGTCGAAACCAGTCCATCGTCGCATTCGACAGGATGCGCTGGAACAGCAGCGGCAGCTCGGCGGCCGGTCGATCGGCGTACTTCTCGGACAGTCGGATCATGGCGTCCTGCACGATATCCAGCGCGGCGTCTTCGTTGCGCACGGCATAGAGCGCGCGCTTGAAGGCGCGCTTGTCGACGCTCTTCAGGAAGTCGGAGAGTTCTTTGTCTGATGCCAAGAGCGTCTGGTGCCGGGAGAAGGCGGAACCCCGCAAAACAAAGGCGCGATTATCTCACCGCGGCGGACGCGAAGCCCGCGCGCTGCCGCAGCGCAGCAAAGCGATGACATAATCACCGGTTGCACGACAGTTTTGGCCGCGCGCGGGTTGCCCAACCGGGGCGCCATGCAGCTCGGCCCTCAGGCACCACACCCGTCTCACGAGGACGCGGAGAGGCGCACCGATGGTTTTTCGTCAGAGAAATTCGCAAAGGTTTCCGATCATGGACATCTCTCCCACCGAAATGAAGCGGGCCGCGTCAGCGCAGCCGCACATCCCCCCCGCCGAGCCGAACGGCTCCGAGATTCTCGTCAAGTGCCTGCAGGCCGAGAACGTCAAGTTCCTGTGGGGCTACCCGGGCGGCGCGGTTCTGTACATCTACGACGCGCTCTACAAGCAAGAGACGATCGAGCATGTGCTGGTGCGCCACGAGCAGGCCGCGGTGCACGCCGCCGACGGCTATGCGCGCGCGACTGGCGAGGTCGGCGTCGCGCTGGTGACGTCGGGTCCGGGCGTCACGAATGCCGTGACCGGCATCGCGACCGCGTACATGGACTCGATCCCGATGGTGATCATCACCGGCCAGGTGCCGACGCCGGCGATCGGTCTCGACGCGTTCCAGGAGTGCGACACCGTCGGCATCACGCGGCCGATCGTCAAGCACAACTTCCTCGTGAAGGACGTGCGTGAGTTGGCGATGACCTTGAAGAAGGCGTTCCACATCGCGCGCACCGGCCGGCCCGGCCCGGTCGTCGTCGACATCCCGAAGGATGTGTCGATGGCGAAGGCGGCGTTCTACTATCCCGAGCGCGTCGAGATGCGCTCTTACAACCCGGTTCGCAAGGGCCACGGCGGGCAGATTCGCAAGGCCGTGCAGTTGCTGCTGGCCGCGAAGCGCCCGTACATCTACACCGGCGGCGGCGTGGTGCTGGGCAACGCGGCGCCGGAACTGCGCGAGCTCGCCGACCTGCTCGGGTACCCGGTCACGAACACGTTGATGGGCCTGGGCGCGATGCCTGCGAGCGACCCGAAGTTCCTCGGCATGCTCGGGATGCACGGCACCTACGAGGCCAACATGACGATGCAGCACTGCGACGTGCTGCTCGCCGTCGGTGCGCGTTTCGACGACCGCGTGATCGGCAACCCGAAGCACTTCGCGTCGGTCGAGCGCAAGATCATCCACGTCGACATCGACCCGTCGTCGATCTCCAAGCGCGTGCGCGTCGACATCCCGATCGTCGGCGACGTGCGCGACGTGCTGCAGGAGCTGATCTCGCAGATCCGCGAAGCGCATGCCAAGCCCGATGTGCCGTCGATCTCGACCTGGTGGAAGCAGATCAACGAGTGGCGCAAGCGCGACTGCCTGGCGTTCAAGAACAGCACCGAAGTGATCAAGCCGCAGCATGTCGTGCAGACGCTGTGGGAGCTGACCAAGGACAGCGACACCTACATCACCTCCGACGTCGGCCAGCACCAGATGTGGGCCGCGCAGTACTACCGCTTCGACGAGCCGCGCCGCTGGATCAACTCCGGCGGGCTCGGCACGATGGGCGTGGGGCTGCCGTATGCGATGGGCATCAAGCTCGCGAAACCCGATTCGGATGTGTTCTGCATCACCGGCGAGGGCTCGATCCAGATGTGCATCCAGGAGCTCTCGACCTGCCTGCAGTACAAGACGCCAGTCAAGATCATCTCGCTGAACAACCGCTACCTCGGCATGGTGCGGCAGTGGCAGCAGATCGACTACGGCGGCCGCTACTCGCACAGCTACATGGACGCACTGCCCGATTTCGTCAAGCTCGCCGAGGCCTACGGCCACGTCGGGCTGAAGATCGAGAAGCCGTCGGATGTGGAAGGCGCGCTGCGCGAGGCGATCCGCCTGAAGGATCGCACCGTGTTCCTCGACATCCGCACCGACCCGACCGAGAACGTCTGGCCGATGGTGCAGGCGGGCAAGGGCATCTCCGAAATGTTGCTGGGGTCCGAAGACCTGTGACGCGCTGAACGACGCAGCGGGGCCCGGCGTTACCGCGCCGGGACCGGGCTGCGGCGGGATGTGCGGAATACCTTCGGCGAATCGAGTTTCCATTCCACGAAAGCAGCGTGGCCAAGGGCCGGGCGGTTACCGCCGCCGGTCTGAAGAGCGCGCTGAAACGACACCATGAAACACATCATTGCACTGCTGCTCGAGAACGAGCCGGGCGCGTTGTCGCGCGTCGTCGCGCTGTTCTCGGCGCGCGGCTACAACATCGAAAGCCTGACGGTCGCGACGACCGAAGACGCATCGCTCTCGCGCATGACGATCGTCACCGCCGGCTCCGACGAGGTCATCGAGCAGATCACGAAGCACCTCAACCGGCTGATCGAGGTCGTCAAGGTCGTCGACCTGACCGAAGGCGCATTCACCGAGCGCGAGCTGATGCTGATCAAGGTCCGCGCGGTCGGCAAGGAGCGCGAGGAGATGAAGCGCATGGCCGACATCTTCCGCGGCCGCATCATCGACGTGACCGACAAGAGCTACACGATCGAGCTGACCGGCGACACCGGCAAGCTCGACGCCTTCCTGGAGGCGATCGACCGCGCCGCCATTCTCGAAACCGTGCGCACCGGAACCAGTGGGATCGGTCGCGGCGAGCGCATCCTGCGGGTCTGATCTTCCAGACCACCCCATCCCCCCACATTCCATTGATCTGAAGGAGATAGACATGAAGGTTTACTACGACAAGGACGCCGATCTGAGCCTGATCAAGGGCAAGAGCGTCACGATCATCGGCTACGGCTCGCAAGGCCACGCGCACGCGCAGAACCTGAACGACAGCGGCGTCAAGGTGACGGTCGGCGTGCGCAAGGGCGGGCCGTCGTGGGGCAAGGCCGAGAAGGCCGGGTTGAAGGTCGCGGATGTCGCCGACGCGGTCAAGCAGGCCGACATCGTCATGATGCTGCTGCCCGACGAGCAGATCGCGACCGTCTACAAGAACGACGTCGAGCCGAACATCAAGCAGGGCGCATCGCTCGCGTTCGCGCACGGCTTCAACGTGCACTACGGCCAGGTCGTGCCGCGCGCCGACCTCGACGTCTGGATGGTTGCACCGAAGGCGCCGGGCCACACGGTGCGCTCGACCTACACGCAAGGCGGCGGCGTGCCGCACCTGATCGCTGTGCATGCCGACAAGACCGGCAAGGCGCGCGACCTCGCGCTGAGCTACGCGGCCGCGAACGGCGGCGGCAAGGCCGGCGTGATCGAGACCAACTTCCGCGAGGAGACCGAGACCGACCTGTTCGGCGAGCAGGCTGTGCTGTGCGGCGGTGCCGTCGAGCTGATCAAGGCCGGTTTCGAGACATTGACCGAGGCCGGCTACGCGCCCGAGATGGCGTACTTCGAGTGCCTGCACGAGCTCAAGCTGATCGTCGACCTGATCTACGAAGGCGGCATCGCCAACATGAACTACTCGATCTCGAACAACGCAGAGTACGGCGAGTACGTGACCGGGCCGAAGATCGTCACCGACGAGACGAAGAGGGCGATGAAGCAGGTTCTGAAGGACATCCAGACCGGCGAATACGCGAAGAGCTTCATCGTCGAGAACCGCGCCGGTGCACCGACCCTGATGTCGCGCCGCCGGCTGACCGCCGAGCATCCGATCGAGCTGGTCGGCGAGCAGCTGCGCGCGATGATGCCGTGGATCAAGAAGAACCGCCTCGTCGACCAGTCGAAGAACTGACCCGGGCTGCGGCTCGATCCACGAAGGCCGCGGGGTTCGCCTCGCGGCCTTCGCTGCATTCTTTCCACGTTATCCTTTGCGCATGAACAACCCACACGACGACGAAGACGAGACCGCTGACGTCGTGCCGCGCCCGCGCCGCAAGGGCATCTACATCCTGCCCAACCTGTTCACGCTGGCGGCGCTGTTCGGCGGCTTCTATGCAGTCGTGATGGCGATGAACGGGCGCTACGAGCTGGCGGCCTACGGCGTCTTCTGCGCGATGGTGCTCGATTCGCTCGACGGCCGCGTCGCGCGCATGACGAACACGCAGAGCACGTTCGGCGAGCAGATGGACAGCTTGTCGGACATGGTCTCGTTCGGCGCTGCGCCGGCGCTAATCGCCTACGAATGGGCGCTGAAGGGCCTGGGCAAGCCGGGCTGGATCGCGGCCTTCGTCTACTGCTCGTGCGCGGCGCTGCGGCTCGCGCGCTTCAACACGAATCTCGCGGTCGTCGACAAGCGCTTCTTCCAGGGGCTGCCGAGCCCGGCCGCGGCGGCGCTGGTGATGGGCTTCATCTGGCTGATGGACAACCAGGGCTTCGCCGGCGGCGACGAAGGCATGTGGCTGATGTGGACGACCTTCGGCGTCACGCTGTACGCGGGCCTGACGATGGTCACGAACGTTCCGTTCTACAGCTTCAAGGACGTGAGTTTCAAGCGCTCGGTGCCGTTCATCGTGATCGTCGCGATCGCGCTGTTCATCGCGATCATCAACATCCATCTGCCGGGCGCGCTGTTCGGCCTGTTCATGTTCTACGGGCTCTCGGGCTACGGCGTGTATGTGTGGAAGCGCATGAAGGGCAGGCCGGTCAGCGTGATCGCCACCTCGATGGACGAGCCGGACGAGCAAGGGTTGCACCGCTGATCGAACGTCGATCTCCCGTGCTACATTTCACCCATCATGACGTTCGTGCCGGCCATTTCGCTGCTGCTACTCCTAGAGGAACCACGGGTTCGCTAGTCACGCACGTCCACACGTTCTGATTTCAACGGCCCGTATGCAACCTGCAGCGGGCCGTTTGTCATTTGTGCTGCTGGTTGCGAATTCACTGGAAGCACCACCATGTTGAAGCACCCGCAGCAGAAGTACCGCGCCTTCGCCCCCGTCTCGTTGCCCGATCGCCGCTGGCCCGATGCCGTGCTGACCAACGCGCCGATCTGGCTGAGCACCGACCTGCGCGACGGCAACCAGGCGCTGATCGAGCCGATGAGCATCGCGCGCAAGCTGCGCATGTTCGAGATGCTCGTGAGGATCGGCTTCAAGGAAATCGAGGTCGGCTTCCCGTCGGCGTCGCAGATCGAGTTCGACTTCGTGCGGCTGCTGATCGACGAAGATCGCATCCCGGACGACGTGACGATCCAGGTGCTGAGCCACGCGCGCGAGCCCTTGATCGAGCGTACTTTCGAGTCGCTGCAGGGCGCGCGGCGCGCTTGCCTGCACATCGTCAACCCGGTTGCACCGTTCATGCGGCGCGTGGTGCTCGGCCTGGACGAGGACGGCATCGTCGAACTGGTTCGGCGCAACGCGCGCTTCGTTGCCGACTCGGCCGCGCGCCGGCCCGAGACCGAGTGGACCTTCGAATACTCGCCCGAGATGTTCTCGGGCACCGAGCTCGCGTTCAGCAAGCGCGTCGTCGATGCGGTGACCGAGGTCTGGGACGCGCGGCCGGATCGCCGATGCATCATCAACCTGCCGACGACGGTCGAGCATTCGACGCCGAACGTCTTCGCCGACATGATCGAGTGGATGCACCGCCATATCGCGCGGCGCGACGGCGTGATCCTGTCGGTTCATCCGCACAACGACCGCGGCACCGGCACCGCCGCGGCCGAGCTCGCGCTGATGGCGGGCGCCGAGCGTGTCGAGGGCTGCCTGTTCGGAAACGGCGAGCGCACCGGCAACGTCGACCTCGTCAACATCGCGCTGAACCTGTACACGCAAGGCGTCGCGCCCGGCCTCGATTTCTCGGACATCGACGCGGTGCGCCGCTGTGTCGAGCACTGCAATCAGCTGCCGGTGCACCCGCGCCATCCGTATGCCGGCGACCTCGTCTACACCTCGTTCTCGGGCTCGCACCAGGACGCGATCCGAAAGGGTTTCGCGGCGCGCAACGACGGCGCGATGTGGGACATGCCCTACCTGCCGATCGACCCGAAGGATCTGGGCCGCAGCTACGACGCGGTGATCCGCGTCAACAGCCAGTCGGGCAAGGGCGGCATCGCGTACCTGCTCGAAACCGAATACGGCGTAAGGCTGCCGCGGCAGCGGCAAGTCGAGTTCGGCCGCATCGTCCAGCAGGTGATGGACGCGCAGGGTACGGAGCTGTCTGCGGCCGAGATCTGGGCCATCTACCAGCGCGAATACGCGACGATCGATCAACCCGAAGCGCAGACCTCGCTCGCCTAACATTCCACTCAAACTCAGGAGCACCATCATGGCCGACAAGCTGATCATTTTCGACACCACCCTGCGCGACGGCGAACAATCGCCCGGCGCCTCGATGACCAAGGACGAGAAGCTGCGCATCGCGCGCCAGCTCGAGCGCCTGAAGGTCGACGTGATCGAGGCCGGCTTCGCGGCCTCTTCGAACGGCGATTTCGAGTGCGTCAAGGCCATTGCCCACGCGATCAAGGAGAGCACGGTCTGCTCGCTCGCGCGCGCCAACGATCGAGACATCGCGCGCGCCGCCGAGGCGCTGGCGGGTGGCGCCTCGACGCGCATCCACCTGTTCCTCGCGACCAGTGCGCTGCACATGGAGAAGAAGCTGCGCATGACGCCGGACCAGGTGTTCGAGCAGGCGAAGCTGTCGGTGCGCTTCGCGCGCAACCTGTCGGGCGACGTCGAGTTCTCGCCGGAAGACGGCTATCGCTCGGACCCCGACTTTCTTTGCCGCGTGCTCGAGGCCGTGATCAAAGAAGGCGCGACGACGATCAACGTGCCCGACACGGTCGGCTATGCGATCCCGGAGCTCTACGGCCGTTTCCTGCTCGACCTGCGCACGCGCATCCCGAATTCCGACAAGGCCGTCTGGTCGGTGCACTGCCACAACGACCTGGGCATGGCGGTCGCCAACTCGCTCGCCGGCGTGATGATCGGCGGCGCGCGCCAGGTCGAGTGCACGATCAACGGCCTCGGCGAGCGCGCCGGCAATTGCTCGCTCGAAGAAGTGGTGATGGCCGTGAAGACGCGGCGCGACTACTTCGGCCTGGAGCTCGGCATCGACACGACGCAGATCGTGCCGGCCTCGCGGCTGGTGTCGCAGACGACCGGTTTCGTGGTCCAGCCGAACAAGGCGGTTGTCGGCGCAAACGCGTTCGCGCACGCTTCGGGCATCCACCAGGACGGCGTGCTGAAAGCGCGCGACACCTACGAGATCATGCGTGCCGAAGATGTGGGCTGGGCCACCAACAAGATCGTGCTCGGCAAGCTCTCGGGTCGCAACGCGTTCAAGCAGCGGCTCAAGGAGCTGGGCATCGAGATGGAGTCCGAGGCCGAGATCAACGCGGGCTTCGTGCGCTTCAAGGAGCTCGCCGACCGCAAGAGTGACATCTTCGACGAGGACATCATCGCGCTGGTGATGGACGAGTCGGTCACGGCCGAGCACGAGCACTACCGGCTGCTCGCGCTGTCGCAGCGTTCCGAGATGGGCGAGCGGCCGCACGCGAGCGTCGCGTTCGCGGCCGGCGAGCTCGAACACCATGCCGAGAGCGACGGCAACGGCCCGGTCGACGCGAGCCTGAAAGCGATCGAGTCGAAGCTGCAAACTGGCGCCGAAATGCTGCTCTATTCGGTCAATGCGATCACCTCGGGCAGCACAGAATCCCAGGGCGAGGTGACGGTTCGGCTGCAACACGGCGGCCGGGTCGTCAACGGCGTCGGGGCAGACCCCGACATCGTCGTGGCGTCGGCGAAAGCCTACCTTTCGGCGTTGAACAAACTGCACAGCAAGATCGAACGCGTCGCGGCCCAGGGTTGACATTTGGGTGTAACTGAGCAGTCCCAAGTACTGACTTGAGGAGAAGCGCGTAAGTTTTTGATCTTGCGCGCTTTTTTTCTTTCACATAAACTCGCAGCTCTGGGCGAGAAGGGGTTGCAATGGCGTCAATCAACAGGTTTGTTACAACAGGGCTGCTGGTGCTGATGGCGACCGTCTCGATGGCCGCGCCGAACGAGGCCGAAGCCGCTCAACGCGCGTCGGCGAAAAAGAAGCCGCACACCGTCTCCCCGGTCAAGAACAGGGCCGCCGCCGGCAAGCTGTCGCGCTCGGGGCGGGCCGCGCGCCAGGTCGTCACGCTGCGCAGCAGCAGCGGTGGCCTGAAGCATGTTTCGACCGTCCTGCGCGCCGAACCGGCGAAGCCGTCGTTCGGTCAGCTCTATGGCCTGCACAACACCGCCGATTCGCTCGAGCTGAAGTCCAGCGTCGCCCTGGTGCTCGACGCCGACACCAACGAGGTGCTGTTCAGCAAGAACTCACAGGCCGTGCTCCCGATCGCGTCGCTGACCAAGCTGATGACCGCGCTCGTGGTCACCGAAGCGAAGCTGCCGCTGAACGAGGCGCTGACGGTCACCGACGACGACGTCGACACCGAAAAGAACAGCCACTCACGCCTGAGGGTCGGCACGACCCTGAGCCGCGAAGAGATGCTGCACCTGGCGCTGATGTCGTCCGAGAACCGCGCCGCGCATGCGCTCGGGCGTGCTTATCCGGGCGGGCTCGAAGCCTTCGTCGCCGCGATGAATCACAAGGCGCACGAGCTCGGCATGAACGACACGCACTATGTCGAGCCGACCGGGCTGTCGAGCCGCAACCAGTCCAGCGCCCGCGACCTCGCAACGCTCGTTCAGGCGGCGCAAGAGCACCCGATCATCCGCGAGTTCTCGACCTCGCCTGAATTCGAAGTCGAACTCGGCAACCGCCCCGCGCAGTTCCGCACCACCAACGCGCTGGTGCGCAGCCCCGCCTGGGACATCGTGCTGCAGAAGACCGGCTACATCACCGAAGCCGGCCGCTGCCTCGTGATGCAGGCACGCATGGCGGGCCGCAAGCTGATCATGGTGTTCCTCGATTCGACCGGCAAGTATTCGCGCATCGGCGACGCCGAGCGCGTGCGCCGCTGGGTCAGCGACCTGCCGGTGCCCGCACCGGCCGCGACCGCGACCGCCGTGGTGCCGAAGGCTTCGTGATTCGCCGCTGAACGGCTGATCGGCAGTGCCGGCCGGCGCCGGCCGGTGCCTCAGCCGTTGCGGTGACCCAGCGCCGCCGAGATCTGCGCGGCGGTCTCTTTCAGCCGCTCCAGCCAGCTCTCTTCGAGCCGGTCCGCGGGCGCCGAGATCGACAGACCCGCAACCAGTTTTCCCTGATCGTCGAGGATGCTCGCGGCCATGCAGCGCACGCCGAGCTCCAGTTCCTCGTCGTCGCGGGCGGTTCCGTACTGGTTCACGCGGGCCAGCTCGCGCTCGAGCTGCGCGAGCTCGGTGATGCTGTTGCGCGTGTGGCCGGCCAGGCCGGTGCGCGTCGCATAGGCGCGCACGCGCGGCGCATCGTCGTGTGCGAGAAACAGCTTGCCGACGGAGGTCAAGTGCAGCGGCGCGCGGCCGCCGATCGCGCGCACGACCTGCATCCCGGACCGTTCGCTGTAGGTGCGCTCGATGTAGACGATCTCGTCGCCCTGGCGCATCGACAGGTTCACCGGCTGGTGCGTCAGCTTGTGCAGTTCGCGCATCGGCCCGAGCGCGGCGTCGCGCACGTCGAGTCGCGCCTTCACGAGGTTGCCGAGCTCGAGCAGACGCATGCCGAGCCGGTAACTGCCGGCTTCCGGCCGATCGACATAGCGGCCGATCGTCAGGTCGTTCAGGATGCGATGGGCGGTCGAAGGATGCAACCCGGTCAGCTCGCTGATGTGCTTCAGCGAGACAGGGTCGGGGTGGCTGGCCAGCACGTCGAGCAAGCCGAAGGCGCGCTCGAGCACCTGTATCGTCGGGGTCTTGCTTTCACTCTTCGCCATGCATGTGATTCTCGCTCAAGTCGATAGATTTTTGCATGGCGAAACTTCGGGCTGCGATCCGGGAGCGGATCGATGGAGCAGGCGGCGCCGACTCCTCGTCCCGGTGTTGCTGGCCGCAGGCGCCGCGTCGGCAATGGCCCAGACCGGCGGAGCCGACTATCTGAAACGCCACTACGACTTCAGTGCGTCGTCAGCGGCGGCGGGCCCACGCTGGATCTCGGTCCCACGCACGGCCGGGCGCATCACGAGCAAGGAGATCGGTCTCGTCATCAACACGGCCGACCCGTATTCGGTCGAGGTCGGCGAGTTCTACATCCAGGCCCGTGGCCTGACGCGGGCCCAGGTGCTGCGCCTGCAACTGCCGGTGCGCTCGGCGCTGACGCCGGACGAATTCAAGGCCTTCGCGGCGCAGGTCGATTCGTTCTTCGATGTGCCGGTGCAGGCGCTCGCGCTGGCCTGGACCTTTCCGTACGCGGTCGGCTGCAATTCGATCACCGGCGCGCTGGCGCTCGGCTACGACGCCGCGCTGTGCGCGCACAGCTGCGCGCCGTCGGCGCGCTCGCCGTACTTCGACAACGCGTCGATCCGCCCGTACTCGGAACTGAAGATGCGCCCGTCGATGCTGCTCGCGGCGCGCGATGTCGCGATGGCAAAGGCGATGATCGAGCGCGGCGTCGCGGCCGACGCGAGCCTCGGACTGCGCGGCGCGGCACCGGCGAACGCCTACTTCGTGACGACCAACGACACCGCGCGCAGCGTGCGTTCGCCGCTCTTCCCGCCGCCCGGGCTGCTGCGCCGCGCCGGCCTCGATGTGCACGTCGAGACCGCGCCGGCGATCGAGAACGCGAGCCGCGTGCTGCTGTACCAGATCGGGCTGGCCAACGTTCCCAAGCTCGACACGATCAAGTGGGTGCCGGGCGCGCTCGCCGATCACCTGACTTCGGTTGGCGGTTACCTCGAGGGCGGCACTGGGCAGATGTCGATCCTCGACTGGATCGCGTCGGGCGCGACCGCGAGCTATGGCACGGTGTCGGAGCCGTGTGCGCATCCGCAGAAATTTCCGCACCCGCAGGTGCTGCTGCTGAACTATCTGCAGGGCGCGAGTGCGCTGGAGGCGTACTGGCGCAGCGTGGCGTGGCCGCAGCAGGGTGTGTTCATCGGCGAGCCGCTGGCGGCGCCGTTCGCGCGCCGCTGAACCGCTTCAATCGAAGCCACGAACCGCCGCGAGCCCGCTGCGCACAGCACCTTCGAGGGTTGCGGGGTAGGGGCCAGCGACATGGTCGCCCGCGCCGTGCAGCCCGGTCGCGATCGCCATCGAGGGCCGTTGCAGGCCGGGTGTGCAGCGAAAGGTCGCGCGCTTCTCGGTGAGGGTCTGTACGAGCGTCAGCGAGAGGCCGAGCGCGGCGCGCGCCTGCGCGATCGTCGCCTGCACGGTGGCCTCGGTGCCCTGGTCGACCCAGGGCTGCGCGCCGCTGATCACGAACGCGAGCAGGCCGTCCGGCCCGCCGAGCTGGCCGCGGTCGAACACGAACTGGGCTGGTGCGCGATCGTCCGAACGCAGCGCGAGCATCGCTTCGGGCAGGCGCACGCCATCGCCGCGCAGGTAGACGCAGACGATCGGCTCGTAGCGCAGCGCCGCCGCACTGCGCGACCAGTCGGGCGCAATCTCGCGGGCCAGGCGCGCTGCTTCGCCCGGCGTGGTCGCGAGCACGACCCGGTCGAAGCGTTCGCCGTCGACAGACCAGCCCGCGCCGGCCGCGACAAGCGACTCGACGCGCCGCTGCAGGCGCAGCGTAGCGCCGCCGGCGGACAGCCAGCGCTGCGCCGGTGCCGGCAGCAGTGCGCTGAGGTCGAGCCGTGGCAGCAGCAGGTCGGCCGAACCGGCGCCGGAGAACAGCGCGTCTTTCAGCACGCGCAGGAACACGGCGGCGCTGGCGGCGCTTGCCGGCGTGTTCAGCGCGGCGACGCACAGCGGGTCGATCAGATCGTCGCGGATCGTGCGCGGCAGATCTTGCGTCAACGCGGCGACCGTCAGCGATGGCTCGCAGCGGAAACCGCGGGCGGCCCAGCCTGCGGCGGCCGCGAGTAGCGCAAGGCGATCGCGCCAGCGCCAGCCGCGCTGCCGCAGCACGGCCCCGCCGAACGCGAGCATCGGCGCGCCCGGATTCAGCTGCAGCCCGATCCCGTCCGGGTAAGTGACCCGCAACGGCGTGCGCATGAACGCGTCGGCGGGATCGACGCCGACAGTGCGCAGCATCGCCAGCGTCTCGACGTAGGCACCGATCAGGATGTGCTGGCCGTTGTCCAGTGCCAGGCCGGCGACTTCGACGCCGCGCGAGCGGCCGCCGAGCTGCGGCGCCATCTCGAACAGCGTGACCGCATGACCGCACCGCACCGCTTCGATCGCCGCCGCGAGCCCGGCCCAGCCGCCACCGACGACCGCGAGCTTGCTTCCCGCTGCCACTAGCGACCGCGCCAGTTCGTGCGCATCGCGATCCACAGCTTGCGCAACGGCGTCAGCGAGGTGCGCTGGTGCAGCACCTGGAAGTTGTCGGCCTCGATCTCGCGCAACAGCGTGCGGTAGATGTTGGCCATCATCACGCCGGGTTTCTGCGCTTGACGGTCGGCCTCGGGCAGCAGTGCGAAGGCCTCGTCATAGCAGCGGTGGGCGCGCTCGGCCTGAAACTTCATCAGCGCGGTGAAACGATCGCTGTAGCCGCGGTTCAGGATCTCCTGCGCCTTCACGTCGAACTGCTTCAGCTCCGACATCGGCAGGTAGATGCGGCCGCGGCGCGCGTCGTCGCCGACATCGCGGATGATGTTTGTCAGCTGCATCGCCAGGCCGAGCTTGTGCGCGTACGCAGTGGTCGCATCACTTGTGCGCCCGAAGATGCCGGCCGCGACTTCGCCGACCACGCCGGCGACCAGGTGGCAGTAACGCGCGAGCCCGGCGAAATCGAGGTAGCGTGACTGCTCGAGGTCCATCCGGCACCCCTCGATCACGGCCAGAAGGTGCTCGGTGCGGATGTCGAATGCGGCGCTGTGCGGCATCAGTGCCTTCGTTACCGGGTGCGTCGGTTGCCCGGCAAAGGCCGCGCCGACTTCGTTGGCCCACCACGCGAGTTTCGTCGCGGCGACGCCGGGGTCGCTGACCTCGTCGACCACGTCGTCGACCTCGCGGCAGAACGCGTAGAACGCGGTGATCGCCGCGCGGCGCGGCGGCGGCAGGAACAGGAAGGCGTAGTAGAAGCTCGAGCCGCTCTTGGCTGCCTTGTCCTGCACGTACTGCTCGGGCGTCATGCGGATTCGCTCGCGATCACCGCGCGCGGCGCGCGCATCCGCAGCACGCGCCACAGCAGCAGCGGCGCGTCGTACCAGCGCAGCGTCGGGCGCGTCTGCAGCGTGGCGAAATCCAGCGCGGCGATCTTCTCCAGGATGCGCAGGCCGCCTTGCACGACCAGCCGCAGCTCCCAGCCGGCCCGGCCGGGAACCGCGTGCACCAGCGGCGCGCCGTCGTTCATCAGCGTGCGCGCCCAGTCGACGACATCGGCGACGAGCGCCCGCACGGGCGGCGTGTCGCGCTGCGCGAGCAGCGATGCCGGGTCGACGCCGTGGCGCGCGCAGTCGCGCGCCGGGATGTAGAGGCGGCCGCGCCGCGTGTCCACGCCCAGGTCTTGCCAGAAGTTGGCGAGCTGGAGTGCGCTGCAGATGGCATCCGACTGGCGCAGCGCCTGGGCATCGCCGATGCCGTACAGATGCAGCATCAGGCGGCCGACCGGGTTCGCCGATCGACGGCAGTAGTCGAGCAGGTCGGCACGATCGACATACGCGGCGCGCACGACATCCTGTTCGAACGCGCTCAACAGGTCGGTCAGCAGGTCGGCCGGCAGCGCGTGGCGCGCGAGGACCGCACGCAGCGGGCCGAACACTTGCGGCCAGCGTGCCGAGACGGCGTCGACGGTGTCGGCGCCGCGGCACGCGGCCTGCAGCTCGGCCCGATAGGCGGCAAGATCCGCCAGACGCTGCTCCGGCGTCGCATCGCCCTCGTCGGCGATGTCGTCCGCGGTGCGGGCAAAGTGATAGATCGCAGCCACGGCCGGGCGCAACGCGGGCGGGCACAGCAGGGATGCGACAGGGAAGTTCTCGTAATGGTCGACGCTCACGAGCGCGATTGTCCACGTTGCGCACGATGCCTCGGGCGTACGGGGACGATTCGCCGTTTGACAGTCCTGCGGTCGCAGAATATATTACTGACCAGTCAGTCATTTGCAAGCCGAGCCATCTGACGGCTCGCGCCGGGCGACCCGGATGACCTGGCTTCCCTTTCCTGCTCGCCCTCAAGGATTCCGATGCGTCTCGCGCTGCTTCTCGCCCTGACCGCTGCCGCCACGCTCGCGGCCTGCTCGAAGACCGAAACTGCACCGGAGCCGGTGCGCGCGGTGCGCACCGTCACGATCACCCCGCAGACGGCCGGCGGAACCTTCGAATATGCCGGCGAGGTGAAGGCGCGTACCGAGTCGCGGCTGAGCTTTCGGGTCGGCGGCAAGATGCTCAAGCGCCTCGTCGACCTCGGCGACACCGTGAAGGCCGGCCAGGTGCTGGCGCAGCTCGATGCCCAGGATCTGCGGCTCGGGCAAGACGCTGCGCGTGCGACCGTTGCCGCCGCACAGGCGAGCTACGACCAGAGCGCCGCCGACTTCAAGCGCTACAAGGAACTGAGCGAGAAGGGCTTCATCGGCCCGGCCGAGCTCGACCGGCGCGAGATGGCGATGAAGACCGCCCGCGCGCAACTCGACCAGGCGAAGGCCCAGTCCAGCGTGCAGGGCAACCAGGCCGGCTACGCAGCGCTGGTCGCCGACGCGGCCGGCGTGATCACCGGCGTCGACCTCGAGCCCGGCATGTTCGCGTCGGCTGGCACGCCGGTGCTGCGCCTGGCGCACGACGGCCCGCGCGACCTGGTGTTCGCGGTGCCGGAGGACAAGGTCGGCATCGTCAAGGCGCTGGCTGCTCAGCCGGGCCGCTTCAAGGTGCGCCTCTGGGGCGCGGCCGGTGCGCTGCTGCCGGCGACGATCCGCGAAATCTCCGCCGCGGCCGATCCGGTGACGCGCACCTTCCTGATCAAGGCCGACATCGGCTCGGCCGCCGGCAGCGGCGTGCGACTCGGTCAGACCGCGACGATGCTGATGGAGCTGCCGCAGGTCGCCGGGGTCACGAAACTGCCGCTCTCGGCCTTGCGCGAGGCGCAAGGCCGCAGCGCGGTCTGGCTGGTCGACAGCACCAGCATGACCGTCAAGTCGCAGGACGTGAAGCTCGCCGGTGCCGACGGCAACGAGGCCGTCATCGCATCAGGGCTTGCGCCGGGTCAGATCGTCGTGACCGCCGGCGTGCATGTGTTGAGCCCGGGCCAGAAGGTCAAGTTCTACGTGGACCCGGGAATGACGCCCGCGTCGGCGGCGCCGGCACTTGTCGGCACAGCGGTCGGCGTCAAGTGAGCGAGCCCACCATGACGACGCCCGACGCGACCCTCGCCGGGCAGGCCACCCCGCATCCGGCCGACACGATCTCGCGCTTCAACATCTCGAAGTGGGCGCTGGAGCATTCGGCGCTGACGCGCTACCTGCTCGTCGTGCTGATGCTGCTCGGCGCGGTCGCGTACTTCCAGCTCGGGCAAGACGAAGACCCGCCGTTCACGTTTCGTGCGATGGCGCTGCGCGTGTTCTGGCCCGGCGCGACCGCGCAGCAGGTCGCCGAGCAGGTCACCGACAAGCTCGAGAAGACGCTGCAGGAAGTGCCTTACGCCGACAAGATCCGCAGCTACTCGAAGCCGGGCGAGGCGCTGATCATCTTCCAGGTCAGGGACTCGTCCCCGCCGAAGGAGATGCAGCAGACCTGGTACACGGTGCGCAAGAAGATCGGCGACATCCGCGCGAGCCTTCCCGCCGGCGTGATCGGGCCGTATTTCAACGACGAGTTCGGTGATGTCTACGGCTCGATCTACGCGCTGTCGGCCGACGGTTTCAGCTACCAGGAGCTGAAGGACCAGGCCGACCGCGTGCGCCAGCGACTGCTGAAGGTGCGCGACGTCAACAAGGTCGCGATCTTCGGCGCGCAGGACGAAAAGCTCTTCGTCGAGATCTCGCAGAAGCGCCTCGCGCAGCTCGGTCTCGACTTCAACCAGGTGCTCGCGCAGATCGGCCAGCAGAACGCGGTCGAGTCGGCCGGCACGATCAACGCGCCGACCGATTTCGTGCAGGTGCGCGTCGGCGGGCAGTTCAACACGGTCGAGGAACTGCGCCAGTTCCCGATCCGCGCCAACGGCGCGAGCTTCAAACTGGGCGACATCGCCGAGATCCGCCGCGCCTATGTCGACCCGCCGCAGGTCAAGGTGCGGCACCAGGGTCACGAGGTCATCGCGCTGGGCATCTCGATGGCTCGTGGCGGCGACATCATCCGCATGGGCAAGGCGCTGAACCTGACGATCGACCAGATCCGCGCCGAGCTGCCCGCAGGCATCGAGCTGCACCAGTTCCAGAACCAGTCGAAGGTGGTTTCGGCCTCGGTCAACGAGTTCGTCGGCACCTTGATCGAAGCGGTCGTGATCGTGCTCGCGGTCAGCTTCATCAGCCTCGGGCTGCACTTCAAGCCGCGCTTCCGGATCGACTGGCGGCCCGGGCTGGTCGTCGGCATCACGATCCCGCTGGTGCTCGCGATCACCTTCGTGACGATGTACTACTGGGGCGTCGGGCTGCACAAGATCTCGCTCGGCTCGCTGATCATCGCGCTCGGCCTGCTCGTCGACGACGCGATCATCGCGGTCGAGATGATGGTGCGCAAGCTCGAGGAGGGCTACGACAAGGTGCGCGCCGCGACCTTCGCATACGACGCGACCGCGATGCCGATGCTGACCGGCACGCTGATCACCGCGGTCGGCTTCCTGCCGATCGGTCTCGCGCAGTCGACGGTTGGCGAGTACACGTTCGCGATCTTCGCGGTCACGGCCGCGGCGCTGCTGATCTCTTGGTTCGTCTCGGTCTACTTCGTGCCGTACCTCGGCGTGCGGCTGCTGAAGACCAAGCCGCATGCCGCGACCGACCAGCCGCACGAGCTGTTCGACACGCCGTTCTACGCGCGCTTTCGCGCTACCGTGAACTGGTGCGTGCAACACCGCTGGATCACGATCGGCATGACGATCGCGACGCTGGTGCTCGGCGTCGTCGGCATGGGCAAGGTGCAGAACCAGTTCTTCCCGGATTCGAGCCGGCCGGAGATCGTCGTCGACCTGTGGTTCCCCGAGGGCACGTCGTACGCGGCGAACGAGGCGGTGACGAAGCGGGTCGAGGCGCGCGTGATGGCGCTCGAAGGCGTGGACCACGTGACGACCTGGGTCGGCAGCGGGGTCGAGCGTTTCGTGCTGGTGCTCGACCAGGTCTTCCCGCAGAGCAACGTCAGCCAGATGGTCGTGCTGCCGAAAGACCGGCCTGCGCGCGAGCGGCTGCGCAAGCTGCTGCCCGACTTGCTCGCGACCGAGTTCCCCGAGGTGCGCGGCCGCGCGAAGCTGCTGCCGAACGGCCCGCCGGTGCCGTATCCGGTGCAGTTCCGCGTCGTCGGGCCCGATCCGACGCGGGTGCGTGCGTACGCCGACGAGGTCAAGGCGATCATGCGCGAGAACCCGAACCTGCGCGGCATCAACGACAACTGGAACGAGTCGGTCAAGGTGCTGCGACTGGAGGTCGACCAGGACAAGGCGCGCGCGCTCGGCGTCACCAGCCAAGGCGTCGCGCAGGCCGCGCGCACGATCAACATCGGCACGACGATCGGCCAGTACCGCGAGGACGACAAGCTGGTCGACATCGTGCTGCGTCAGCCGCTCGACGAACGCAATGCGATCACCGACCTCGCGAACGCCTACGTGCCGACCAGCGCCGGGCGCAGCATCCCGCTCGGCCAGATCGCGAAGGGCGACTTCGTCTGGGAGCCCGGCGTGCTGTGGCGCGAAGGGCGCGACTACGCCGCGACCGTGCAGGGCGACATCATCGAAGGCTTGCAGGGCGCGACCGTGACCGCGCAGCTCGACCCGCTGTTCGCGCCGGTGCGCGCCAAGATGCTGCCGGGCTACCGCATCGAGGTCGCCGGCGCCGTCGAGGAAAGCAGCAAGGGACAGGGCTCGATCGCTGCCGGCGCGCCGTTGATGCTGTTCATCATGTTCACCTTGCTGATGCTGCAGCTGCACAGCTTCAGCCGCTCGGTGCTGGTCTTCCTGACTGCGCCGCTGGGCATCGCCGGCATTGCCGCGGCGTTGCTGCTGCTGAACCGGCCGTTCGGCTTCGTCGCGCTGCTCGGCGTGATCGCGCTGATGGGCATGATCATGCGCAACTCGGTGATCCTGATCGACCAGATCGAGCAGGACCGTGCGCGCGGCGTGCCGACCTGGAACGCGATCGTCGAGGCGGCCGTGCGGCGCTTCCGGCCGATCATCCTGACCGCGGCGGCGGCGGTGCTCGCGATGATCCCGCTGTCGCGCAGCGTGTTCTGGGGCCCGATGGCGGTCGCGATCATGGGCGGGCTGATCGTCGCGACGGCGCTCACGCTGCTGTCGCTGCCGGCGATGTACGCGGCCTGGTTCCGCGTCAAACCGGCCGCTGCCGAGCAGGCCGCCGCGACCAGCTAAAATCCGCGGTTCGCCGAGAAAGGCGGGTAAGCGCTGGTCCCCTCGCGCGGGTGGCGAAATTGGTAGACGCACCAGGTTTAGGTCCTGACGCCAGCGATGGTGTGCGGGTTCGAGTCCCGCCCCGCGCACCAGCATTGCAAATCGAAAGAGTCCAACCATCATGACCGTCCAAGTTGAAACCCTCGACAAGCTGGAGCGCCGCATCACGCTGACGCTCCCGACCTCCACGATCAATTCCGAGGTCGAGTCGCGCCTGAAGAAGCTGTCGCGCACCGTCAAGGCCGACGGCTTCCGTCCGGGCAAGGTGCCGATGAGCGTGGTCGCGCAGCGCTACGGCTACTCGGTGCACTACGAGGTGATGAACGACAAGGTCGGCCAGGTGTTCAGCGAAGCCGTCAACGAGGCCAAGCTGCGCGTCGCCGGCGCGCCGAAGATCGCCGAGAAGGAAGGCGCCCCCGAAGGCCAGGTCGCGTTCGACGCGACCTTCGAGGTCTACCCTGAAGTGAAGCTCGGCGACCTGAGCGCGGCCGAGGTCGAGCGCGTCTCGACCGAAGTGACCGAAGCGGCGATCGACAAGACCATCGACATCCTGCGCAAGCAGCGTCGCACCTTCGCGCAGCGCCCGGCCGCCGAGGGCGCGGTCGAAGGCGACCGCGTCACGATCGATTTCGAAGGCAAGATCGACGGTGTGCCGTTCGATGGCGGCAAGGCCGAAGGTTTCCAGTTCCTGATCGGCGAAGGCCAGATGCTCGAGCAGTTCGACCTGGCCGTGCGCGGCATGAAGTCGGGCGAGTCGAAGACCTTTCCGCTGCAGTTCCCGGCCGACTACCAGGGCAAGGATGTCGCCGGCAAGGAAGCCGACTTCATGGTCACTGTGAAGAAGATCGAGGCCCAGCACCTGCCGGAAGTGAACGAGGCGTTCGCGAAGTCGCTCGGCATCGGTGATGCAACGGTCGAGGGCCTGCGCGCCGACGTCAAGAAGAACCTCGAGCGCGAGGTGAAGTTCCGCGTGCTGGCGCGCAACAAGTCCAGCGTGATGGACGCGCTGGTCAGCATCTCCGAGCTCGACGTGCCGAAGGCGCTGGTCGCCGGCGAGACCGAGCGCATGATCGAGGCCGCGCGCGCCGACCTGAAGAAGCGCGGCGTGAAAGACGCCGAGACCGCGCCGATCCCGGCCGAGATCTTCCAGCCGCAAGCCGAGAAGCGCGTGCGCCTCGGGCTGGTCGTCGGCGAGCTGGTGCGCTCGAACAACCTGCAGGCCAAGCCGGATCAGCTGCAAAAGCACATCGAGGAGATGGCGCAGAGCTACGAGAAGCCGTCGGAAGTGGTGCGCTGGTACCTCGGCGATCGGCAGCGCCTGGCCGAGGTCGAGGCGGTCGTGGTCGAGAACAACGTCGCCGAGTTCGTGCTCGGCAAGGCGAAGGTCAGCGACAAAGTGTTGCCGTTCGACGAGCTGATGACGAGCTGAACGTTCGTTCGACACATGAAGGCGCCGCCAAGAGGCCGGCGCCTTTTTTCATGGCCGCGTCGAAACTTCGTCGCCGGTCTTGTGGCGACATAATCGGCCCCAACATCCGCTGAATCTCTTTGCGAGGACTTGCCATGAGCGCGCTTGACATCAACGATCTGGGCATGGTGCCCATCGTCATCGAAACTTCCGGCCGCGGCGAACGCGCGTACGACATCTACAGCCGCATGCTGCGTGAGCGGGTGATCTTCCTGGTCGGCCCGGTGACGGATCAGACCGCGAACCTGGTCGTCGCGCAGATGCTGTTCCTCGAGTCTGAGAATCCGGACAAGGACATCTCGCTGTACATCAACTCGCCGGGCGGCTCGGTCAGCGCGGGACTGTCGATCTACGACACGATGCAGTTCATCAAGCCCGAGGTCTCGACCCTGTGCATGGGCATCGCGGCGAGCATGGGCTCGTTCCTGCTGATGGCCGGCGCGAAGGGCAAGCGCATGGCGCTGCCGAATTCGCGCGTGATGATCCACCAGCCCTCGGGCGGCGCCCAGGGGCAGGCGACCGACATCGAGATCCATGCGCGCGAGATCCTGAAGACGCGCGAGCAGTTGAACAAGATCTACGCCGAGCGCACGGGCCAGACGATCGAGAAGATCCGCGCCGACATGGAGCGCGACATGTTCATGGACCCGCTCGAGGCCAAGGCCTACGGGCTGATCGATCAGGTGCTCGCGCAGCGAGCCACACCGCCGAATGCCGGCTGACGCGTTCAGCGCTGACGGCCGACGAAACCAACGAAAGTGACCTCAGCAACAACACCGGAAACGGGGCCTTTCTTGCTGTCAAGGCCCCGTTTTCTTTTGAACTATCATTCGCCAACCCCTCCCTCTACGCCCCGAAACACCCACCTCTATGGCCGAAAAAAAAGGCACCTCCAGCGAGAAGGTTCTGTACTGCTCGTTCTGCGGCAAGAGCCAGCACGAGGTGAAGAAGCTCATCGCCGGTCCGAGCGTGTTCATCTGCGACGAGTGCATCGAGCTTTGCAACGACATCATCCGTGATGAAGTGCCGGCCGAGGGCGCGGATCCGAAGGCTGCGAAGTCCGACCTGCCGGTGCCCAGCGAGATCAAGGCAAGCCTCGATCAGTACGTGATCGGGCAGGACGTCGCGAAGCGCACCCTGTCGGTGGCGGTCTACAACCACTACAAGCGGCTCAAGCACATGAGCCGCACGAAAGACGAGATCGAGCTCGCGAAGAGCAACATCCTGCTGATCGGGCCGACCGGCTCTGGCAAGACACTGCTCGCGCAGACGCTCGCACGGCTGCTCAACGTGCCGTTCGTGATCGCGGATGCGACGACGCTGACCGAAGCCGGGTATGTCGGCGAGGATGTCGAGAACATCATCCAGAAGCTGCTGCAGAACTGCGGCTACGACGTCGACAAGGCGCAGCGCGGCATCGTCTACATCGACGAGATCGACAAGATCAGCCGCAAGGCCGACAACCCGTCGATCACGCGCGATGTATCGGGCGAGGGCGTGCAGCAGGCGCTGCTGAAGCTCGTCGAGGGGACGATGGCGAGCGTGCCGCCGCAAGGCGGGCGCAAACACCCGAACCAGGATTTCCTGCAGATCGACACGACCAACATCCTGTTCATCTGCGGCGGTGCTTTCGATGGCCTCGAGAAGGTGATCCAGAACCGCTCCGAGAAGTCGGGCATCGGATTCGGGGCGACCGTGCACGGGAAGAGCGAGAAGCGCGTCTCCGAGGTGTTTCGCGATGTGCAGCCCGAAGACCTGATCAAGTTCGGGTTGATCCCCGAACTCGTCGGCCGCCTGCCGGTGGTCGCGACGCTCGGCGAGCTCACCGACGATGCGCTGGTGCGCATCCTGACCGAGCCGAAGAACGCACTCGTCAAGCAATACCAGAAGCTGTTCGCGATGGACGGCGTCGAGCTCGAGATTCGCCCGTCGGCGCTGCAGGCGATTGCCCGCAAGGCGCTGGCGCGCAAGATCGGCGCGCGCGGCCTGCGCTCGATCATGGAGCAGTCACTGATCGACACGATGTTCGACTTGCCAACGCTCGATGGCGTGGCGAAAGTGGTGCTCGACGAACACACGATCGAAGACGAAGCCAAGCCGCTGCTCGTCTACCGAGAGCAAAAGGCGAGCGCCTGAAGAACCAGGCGCGCGCGAGACCACGTCAGTCCGGGTTCGCCGTCAGGCAGTTCGTGCCGCGGCTTCTTGCATCTCTTGTTGAAATGAAACCCTCGGGCCTCACATCGGCCTGAGAAAGAGAGGATTCTTCAATGTCCGGACACCCCGTTTTGCCTGCCGAAGAGATCACCCTGCCGCTGCTCCCGCTGCGCGATGTGGTCGTCTTCCCTCACATGGTGATCCCCCTGTTCGTGGGTCGCCCCAAGTCGATCAAGGCCCTCGAGGTCGCGATGGAAGCGGGCCGCCAGATCATGCTGGTCGCGCAGAAGGCCGCCGGCAAGGACGAGCCCAAGCCCGACGACATGTTCGAAGTCGGCTGCGTCTCGAGCATCCTGCAGATGCTGAAGCTGCCCGACGGCACCGTGAAGGTGCTGGTCGAAGGCATCCAGCGCGCCAACACCCACAGCATCAGCGACAACGGCGAGTACTTCGTCGCCGACGTCACGCCGGTGCCGCCCGAGGCCGACACCAAGCCCGAGATCGAGGCGCTGCGCCGCGCAGTCACGCAGCAGTTCGACCAGTACGTCAAGCTGAACAAGAAGATCCCGCCCGAGATCCTGACCTCGATCGCCGGAATCGATGACGCGGGTCGGCTGGCCGACACGATCGCCGCGCACCTGCCGTTGAAGCTCGAGAACAAGCAGTCGGTGCTCGACCTGTACGCGGTCGACAAGCGGCTGGAGAAGCTGCTCGAACAACTCGAGCACGAGGTCGACATCCTGCAGGTCGAGAAGCGCATCCGTGGCCGCGTCAAGCGCCAGATGGAGAAGAGCCAGCGCGAGTACTACCTGAACGAGCAGGTCAAGGCGATCCAGAAGGAACTCGGCGACGGCGAAGACGGCGCCGACATGGAAGAGCTCGAGAAGAAGATCGTCGCTGCGAAGATGCCGAAAGAGGCGCGCAAGAAGGTCGATGCGGAGTTCAAGAAGCTGAAGCTGATGTCGCCGATGTCGGCCGAGGCGACCGTCGTGCGCAACTACATCGACACGCTGGTGAACCTGCCGTGGGCGAAGAAGACCAAGATCAAGCACGATCTGGCGTTCGCCGAACAGGTGCTGAACGAAGATCACTACGGGCTGGACAAGGTCAAGGACCGCATCCTCGAATACCTCGCGGTGCAGCAGCGCGTCGACAAGGTCAAGTCGCCGATCCTGTGCCTGGTGGGGCCGCCCGGTGTCGGGAAGACCTCGCTCGGCCAGAGCGTCGCGCGCGCCACCGGGCGCAAGTTCGTCCGCATGGCGCTCGGCGGCGTGCGTGACGAGGCCGAGATTCGCGGTCATCGTCGCACCTACATCGGCTCGATGCCGGGCAAGGTGCTGCAAAGCCTGACCAAGATCGGCACGAAGAACCCGCTGTTCCTGCTCGACGAGATCGACAAGCTCGGCATGGACTTCCGCGGCGATCCGTCGAGCGCGCTGCTCGAGGTGCTCGATCCCGAGCAGAACCACACCTTCAGCGACCACTACGTCGAGGTCGACTTCGACCTGTCGGACACGATGTTCATCGCGACCTCGAATTCGATGAACATCCCGCCGGCGCTGCTCGACCGGATGGAAGTGATCCGCCTGTCGGGCTACACCGAAGACGAGAAGCTGAACATCGCGCTGAAATACCTCGCGCCGAAGCAGGCGAAGAACAACGGCGTCAAGGACGAGGAGATGGAGCTCACCGAATCGGCGGTGCGCGGCATCATCCGCTACTACACGCGCGAAGCCGGCGTGCGCTCGCTCGAGCGCGAGATCAGCAAGATCTGCCGCAAGGTCGTGAAGGCGATCCAGCTGAAGCAGGTGAGCGACAAGGTCGTCGTGACCGACGCGAACCTGAACGACTACCTCGGCGTGCGCAAGTTCGACTACGGCCAGGCCGAGAAGAAGAACCAGGTCGGCCAGGTCGTCGGCCTCGCGTGGACCGAAGTCGGCGGGGATCTGCTGACGATCGAGGCGGCGGTGATGCCCGGCAAGGGCAACATCATCCGCACCGGCCAGCTCGGCGACGTCATGAAGGAGTCGGTCGAGGCCGCGCGTTCGGTCGTGCGCAGTCGCGCTCGGCGCCTGGGCATCAAGGATGAAATGTTCGAGAAGCGCGACGTGCACATCCACGTGCCCGATGGCGCAACGCCGAAGGACGGCCCGAGCGCGGGCGCCGCGATGACGACGGCCTTCGTGTCGGCGTTGACCGGCATCCCGGTGAAGGCCAATGTCGCGATGACCGGCGAGATCACGCTGCGCGGCGAAGTGACGGCGATCGGCGGCCTGAAGGAGAAGCTGCTCGCGGCGCATCGTGGCGGCATCACGACCGTGATCATTCCGGAAGAGAACGTCAAGGACCTGCAGGACATCCCCGAGAACGTCAAGAACAGGCTCGAGATCGTGCCGGTGAAGTGGATCGATCGCGTGCTCGAAGTGGCGCTGGAGCGCGTTCCCGAGTCGCTGCCGGAAGACGAGCCGGTCAAGGCGGCCGAGGAGCCCGCGAAGCCGGCAGCGCCGGGGGCCGGTTCAGACGTGCTGACGACGACGCATTGAGATTGCCGAGATTGTTCGGCGCGCCCTTGCAGATCGGTTATTTATCCGCCTATAATGCGGGCTCTGCTGAAGACGGGCGCTGGCCTGGATTGAGCAGAAATGCGGGAGTAGCTCAGTTGGTAGAGCGCAACCTTGCCAAGGTTGAGGTCGAGAGTTCGAGACTCTTCTCCCGCTCCAGATTCGAAGTCGAAGAGACGACATGAAAGAGAAGGGAAGCCCAGGTGCTTCCCTTTTTCTTGTCTAGAATCTTTGGCTGTCCAAGACAGCGGCGCGATAGCAAAGCGGTTATGCACCGGATTGCAAATCCGTTCAGCCCGGTTCGACTCCGGGTCGCGCCTCCAACGTACAACAGCCCCGCCGAGATGCGGGGCTGTTGCGTTTCAAGACTTGCCGACTGAGGCGCCGCGCGAGCCGCGCCGCTGCAACGCGTCGAGTGCACCCGGATAAGTCTGAATGAAGATCTCTGCCGCGTATTCGGGCTCGAGCTCGGCGGCATAGGGCTGCGTCGCAATCGCATGCCTCAGCGCGACGATGACGTTCAGCCCGGGCCGAAGGCGCAGCAATTGCGCACAGAACCGGCCGAGCCACGAATGCGACGATTGGTTGGCAACCATCCGCACATTGTTCGGTCACTGGCAGGCTGCGCCGTGTAGGAGAACGCCGCGCGCTCTTGTCGGGAACGCGGAATGGGCCGGCGTTCTGGTGCCCAGGGCGGGAATCGAACCCGCACGCCTTGCGGCCGCGAATTTTAAGTCCGCTACGTCTACCAGTTTCGTCACCCGGGCCAGGGTGCGCCGGATCATAGACGGTGCCGTGCTGCTTCTCGACGAGCGCAAGTGGCGTGGTCGGCCCGAGTTCACAGCGCGAGTGCTTCGACGCCGATCCCAGCGAGCTCCTGGCACTGTGCACTGAGCCGCTGCATCGTGCCGATCGCGCCGGTGCTGATCACACGCAATGTGGGCGTCGGATCGAACCACGGTGGCTCCCGCTCCCACATCGAAGCGGCACGCTCGGCGACCGCGGTCGCGGTATCGATCAGTGCGATGTCGGCGCCGAGCAGGGCGCGAATCGACGCCTGGACGAACGCGTAGTGCGTGCAGCCCAGTACCACGGTATCGACGTCCGCCGCGCGGATCGCGTCGCAGCTGGGACGCAGCAAGTCGAGCAACTCGGACCCATGCAGCACGCCGCGTTCGATCGCGCTCGCCAGGCCCGGGCATGGATGCACATGGACGAGCGCGTCTTCGGCATAGCGTGCGATCAAGTGACGCAGGCGGTCGCTGGTCGCTGTGGCCTCGGTGGCCAGCACCGCGATGCGCCGGCTGCGTGACCGGGCCGCGGCCGGTTTGACGCCGGGCTCGACACCGACAAATACCCGCTTCGGCCAGCGCGCGCGCAGCGCCTCGATCCCGAGCACGGTCGCGGTGTTGCACGCGACGACGATCATCTGCGCGCCTTCGCCGGCCAGCCATTCAGCGATCCTGACGCTGCGCGCCACGACCTCGTGCGCAGGCCGCTCGCCATAGGGAGCGTGCGCCACATCGCCGACGTAGACCATCGAGGCGCCCGGCAGGCGAACACGCAGCGCGCGCAGGATCGACAGGCCCCCGACGCCGGAGTCGAACACACCGATGCGGGCGAGCGGGGTCGCAGCGTTGAAGTCGTCGAAAACCAGGCTCTCGTTCATCGTGCGCCGAGTCTATCCGCGACTTCGGCTTAAAATAGCACGATCGTTCGTTTTTGCTTTCGGCGTCACCTTGGCGCCAGGGTGAACAAACCCCCCGAACTAGAATTCGCCCACCCCAGAATTCCGTCGTCAGGAGACAGTTGCATGAAGGTTCTCGTCCCGGTCAAACGCGTCGTCGACTACAACGTGAAGGTTCGCGTGAAGTCCGATGGCACTGGAGTCGACATCGCCAACGTCAAGATGAGCATGAACCCGTTCGACGAGATCGCCGTCGAAGAGGCCGTGCGGCTGAAAGAGAAGGGCATCGTGACCGAGGTGATCGCCGTCTCGTGCGGCGTCACGCAATGCCAGGAGACGCTGCGCACCGCGATGGCGATCGGCGCCGACCGCGCGATCCTGGTCGAGACTGCCGACGAGCTGCAGCCGCTCGCAGTTGCCAAACTGCTGAAGGCGCTCGTCGACAAGGAGCAGCCGGGC
>NZ_JBFUKR010000009.1:0-224493 GCF_056400745.1 Rhizobacter sp. P5_A1 | reverse complement strand
CGCCCGCCCCGGTGGCTGCGCCAGCGCCTGCGCCGGCCGCGTCGGTTGCCGCGCAACCTGCGGCATCCGCCCCGACCGTTGCCGTCGCGCCATCCGCACCGGTCGCGGCCAGCGCCGCGCCAACTGCGAAGCCGCCGGTCAAACCGCCGGTGAAGCCACCGCTGCCGGCCGAAGAGCCGAGCGTGATCGGCTCGCTGCTCGACGACAACCCGCTGGCGCTCGGCATCGGGGGCCTCGCGCTCGCGCTGCTCGCCGGCTTCGGCGTCTACAAGCTCAGCAAGCGCGCGAAGAAGGACAGCGGCGAGACCTCGTTCCTCGAGAGTCGCCTGCAACCGGACTCGTTCTTCGGTGCCAGTGGCGGTCAGCGCATCGACACGCGCGATGCCGGCGGCGCCTCGTCGTCGATGAGCTACTCGCTGAGCCAGCTCGATGCGATCGGTGATGTCGATCCGGTTGCCGAGGCGGATGTCTACCTCGCCTACGGCCGCGACCTGCAGGCCGAGGAGATCCTGAAGGAAGCGATGCGCAGCACCCCGGATCGCCTGGCGATCCGCACCAAGCTGCTCGAGGTCTACGCGAAACGCCGCGACACCAAGGGCTTCGAGATGCTCGCGACGCAGCTCTTCGCGCTGACCCGCGGCGAGGGTGAAGACTGGGCCAAGGCGCAGGAGCTCGGCGCCCAGATCGATCCGGAGAATCCGCTCTTCAAGCCGGGCGGTGCGCCGGCCACGCGGCATGGCGGCAGCGGCGAGGTCGTCGAGGCGCTGGGCGCGAGCACGATGCCGCAGTCGGTGCTGCCGTCCCCGTCCCAGTTCGGCCGGTCGGTCAGCGGTGCGCCGCTCACCGACAGCGGCAACACCGATCTCGATCTCGACCTCGGCAGCCCGGACTCCGGCACGCCGACCTCGCCGGCGCCGCTCGAACCTTCGCGGCTCGAAACGACGCAGGCGATCAAGCCGGTGGCCGCGCCGCATGAGGTCGACGATTCGATGTCGCTCGACTTCTCGCTCCCCGACGTGCCGCCGCCGAAGCCGGCGCCCGTGGCCGAGCCTTCGGCATTCGATCTCTCCGACATCTCGCTCGACCTCGACATGCCGCCTCCGAGCGCGCCGGCGGCCGCTGCGTCGACGCCGGCATCGTCGGCATCGGGCTTCGGCGACATCGGCCTGCCTTCGCTCGACGCTGACCACGGCGAAGACGATCCGCTGTCGCGCAAGCTCGAGCTGGCCGAAGAGTTCCGCCAGATCGGCGACACCGATGGCGCGCGCGACCTGCTGCACGAGGTTGTCGCAAGATCCAGCGGCGCCACGAAGAGCCGCGCACAAAGCATGCTGGCCGAACTCGGGTGAATCGGAGCGGCTGCCGTGCGCGTTCGCTGACGACGACCGGAGCCCGCTCGTGAGAGTGGTGCTCGGCGTCAGCTACCGCGGGCAGGCGTACCAGGGCTGGCAGAGCCAGCCGACCGGAAACACCGTTCAGGACAAGCTCGAAGGCGCGCTCGCGCGCTTCGCCGATCGCCCGCTGCGCACCGTGTGCGCCGGGCGCACCGACACCGGCGTGCACGCGCTGAACCAGGTCGTGCACCTGGACACCGACGCCGTGCGAACCGAGTCGTCCTGGGTGCGCGGCACGAACCGCTTCCTGCCCTCGGACATCGCGGTGCAATGGTGCAAGCTCACCGACGAGACCTTTCATGCGCGCTACGGCGCGATCGGCCGACGCTACGTGTACGTGCTCCTCGAATCGGCGGTGCGGCCGGCGGTCGAGGCTGGTTCGGTGGGCTGGAGCTTTCGCCCGCTGAGCGCCGACGCGATGCGCTCGGCGGCGCAGCGGCTGCTCGGCGAACACGATTTCAGCGCGTTCCGCTCATCGGAGTGCCAGGCGCCGACGCCGGTCAAGACAATCCATGCCGTCGGCATCACCCGCCGCGGTGCCTACTGGCGCTTCGAGTTCGATGCCAATGCGTTCCTGCACCACATGGTGCGCAACCTGATGGGCTCGCTGCTGGCCGTCGGCACGGGGCTGCGCAGCGAGGCCTGGCTCGTCGACGTGCTGGCGGCGAAGGATCGCGCGCGCGCCGCGCCGACATTTCCCGCCAATGGCCTGTACTTCGTCGGGCCGTACTACGATCCGGTCCACGCGATCCCGCAACACGCCGCGGCGATGGACTGGCTGCCGTGATCCCGACCTCCCGATGAACCAGCGCACCCGCATCAAGATCTGCGGCCTGACCCGCGAGGCGGATGTCGACGCGGCCGTCGCGGCCGGCGCCGACGCGGTTGGCTTCGTGCTGTACGCCCAGAGCCCGCGCCATGTCAGCCTCGCGCGCGCGGCCGAGCTGGCGCGTCGGCTGCCGCCGTTCGTGACGCCGGTTGGCTTGTTCGTCAACGCGAGCGATGCGGAGCTCGCGAACGCGAGCGCCGCGATTCCGCCACTGCTGCTGCAATTCCACGGCGACGAGAGCCCGCAGGACTGCGCCCGGGCCGGTCGGCCGTTCCTGCGCGCCGCGCGCATGACGGCGGGCTTCGATTTGCTAGACTTCGCCTCCCGATTCGCACACGCCCAAGCCATCCTGCTCGACGCCCACGTCGAGGGGTATGGCGGCGGTGGAAAGGTCTTCGATTGGTCTCTGATTCCCTCCGCCGTGCCCCTTCCAGTCGTTTTGTCTGGTGGGTTGCATGCCGGAAATGTGATCCAAGGCATCCGGCTGCTGCGGCCCTGGGCCGTTGACGTGAGTTCCGGCGTCGAATCCGCGAAGGGCATCAAGGATGCCGACGCGATTCGCCGGTTCTGCGATGCGGTGCGCGAGGCCGATGCCCGCGGCGCTGCGTCGATCGCCTGACCAATCCTCTTCATCATGTCGAACTACCAACAACCCGATGCCTCGGGCCATTTCGGCCCTGTGAATGGAACCTATTTCGGCGGCAGCTTTGTCGCCGAAACGCTCGTCCATGCGCTCGACGAGCTGAAGCGCTGCTACGCCGAGGCGCAGAACGACCCGGCCTTCCTGGCCGAGTTTCAGTACGAGCTGAAGCACTTCGTCGGCCGGCCCAGCCCGATCTACCATGCGGACCGCCTCAGCCGCGAGCTCGGCGGGGCGCAGATCTTCCTGAAGCGCGAAGACCTGAACCACACCGGTGCGCACAAGGTGAACAACACGATCGGCCAGGCGATGCTCGCCCGGCGGATGGGCAAGCGGCGCGTGATTGCCGAGACCGGCGCTGGCCAGCATGGCGTGGCCACCGCGACGATCTGCGCGCGCTACGGCATCGAGTGCGTCGTCTACATGGGCAGCGAAGATGTGAAGCGCCAATCGCCGAACGTCTACCGGATGAACCTGCTCGGCGCGACGGTGGTTCCGGTCGAGAGCGGCTCGAAGACGCTGAAAGATGCGTTGAACGAAGCGCTGCGCGACTGGGTCACGAACGTCGAGAACACCTTCTACATCATCGGCACCGTCGCCGGCCCGCATCCGTATCCGACGATGGTGCGCGACTTCCAGCGCGTGATCGGCGACGAATGCTTGCTGCAGATGCCCGAGATGACCGGCCGCCAGCCGGACGCGGTGATCGCCTGCGTCGGCGGCGGCAGCAATGCGATGGGCATCTTCTATCCGTACATCGACCACGCCGGCACGCGCCTGATCGGCGTCGAAGCGGCCGGGCTGGGACTGTCGACCGGCAAGCACGCCGCGTCGCTCAGTGCCGGCTCGCCGGGCGTGCTGCACGGCAACCGAACCTACCTGCTGCAGGACGCGAACGGCCAGATCATCGAGACGCATTCGATCTCGGCCGGCCTCGACTACCCTGGCGTCGGCCCCGAGCACGCTTACTTGAAAGACATCGGCCGCGCCGAGTATGTCGGCGTGACCGACAGCGAGGCGCTCGCCGCATTCCACCGCCTGTGCCGCACCGAGGGCATCATCCCGGCGCTCGAATCGGCGCATGCGGTGGCGCATGCGATGAAGATCGCGCCGACGATGCGCGCAGATCAGCAGCTGCTCGTCAATCTCTCGGGCCGTGGCGACAAGGACATCGGCACCGTCGCCGATCTGTCCGGCGCGGCGTATTTCGACCGCCCGTCGCAAGGTGGTCAGAGCGTCAAGGGGCTCGCAGCATGAGCCGCATCGCCGCCACGTTCGCCGCGCTGCAAGTCAAGGGCCGCAAGGCGTTGATTCCCTACGTGACGGCCGGCGATCCGTTCGCCGACGCGACCGTCGACATCATGCTGGCGATGGCGAACGCCGGCGCCGACGTGATCGAACTCGGCGTGCCGTTCTCCGATCCGATGGCCGACGGCCCGGTGATCCAGAAGGCCGGCGAGCGTGCGCTGGCGCGGGGCATCGGCATGCCGCAGGTGCTGGCGTTCGTGCGCGGGTTCCGCGCGCAGAACCAGGCGACGCCGGTCGTGCTGATGGGCTACGCGAACCCGGTCGAGCGCTACGGCATCGATCGGTTCGTTGCCGATGCGCGCGCGGCCGGCGTCGACGGCGTGCTGGTCGTCGACTACCCGCCCGAAGAATGCGAGCCCTTCGCCGCGACGTTGCGCGCGAACGCGCTCGACCCGATCTTCCTGCTCGCGCCGACATCGACCGAGGCACGCATGGCACACGTCGGCCGCGTCGCGAGCGGCTACGTGTACTACGTCTCGCTGAAAGGCGTGACGGGCGCCGGCCACCTCGATACGGCCGCGGTCGCCGCGATGGTGCCGCGCATCAAGCAGTTCGTGAAGCTGCCGGTCGGCGTGGGCTTCGGCATTCGCGATGCGCAGACGGCGCAAGCGGTCGCGGCGGTCTCCGACGCGGTCGTGATCGGCAGCGCGCTCGTGCAGTTGCTGGAAACGCAGTCGCGCGAAAATGTGGCATCGGCCGCGGGCGAGTTCATCGCCGGCATCCGCGCTGCCCTCGATTCCTGAAAGGACCATCATGAGCTGGCTGGAAAAACTGCTGCCCCCGAAGATTCAGCCGAACGAGCGCGGCGAACGCCGCACCGTGCCCGAGGGCCTGTGGATCAAGTGTCCGCAATGCGAGACGGTGCTCTACAAGACCGATCTCGAGCAGAACATCAACGTCTGCCCGAAGTGCAGCCACCACCACCGCATCGGTGCGCGTGAGCGGCTCGATGCTTTCCTCGACGCCGAAGGCCGCTACGAGATCGGCCAGGAGGTGCTGCCGGTCGATGCGCTCAAGTTCAAGGACAGCAAGAAGTACACCGAACGCCTGAAGGACGCGCTCGAGAGCACCGGCGAGACCGACGCGCTGGTGGTGATGGGCGGCGCGGTGCACAGCGTGCCGGTCGTCGTCGCGTGCTTCGAGTTCGAGTTCATGGGCGGCTCGATGGGGTCGGTCGTGGGCGAGCGCTTCGTGCGCGGTGTCGAGGCGGCGATCGAACAGAAGACGCCGTTCATCAGCTTCACGTCGACCGGTGGCGCGCGCATGCAGGAAGGCCTGCTGAGTCTGATGCAGATGGCCAAGACGAACGCGGCGCTGACGCATCTCGCGAAGGCGCGCCTGCCCTACATCAGCGTGCTGACCGATCCGACGATGGGCGGCGTGTCCGCAAGCTTCGCGTTCGTCGGCGACATGGTGATCGCCGAGCCGCAGGCGCTGATCGGTTTCGCCGGCCCGCGCGTGATCGAGAACACCGTGCGCGAGAAGCTCCCCGAAGGCTTTCAACGTGCCGAATTCCTGTTGCAGACCGGCGCGATCGACACCATCGTCGACCGGCGCGAACTGCGTGCATGCATCGCACGTTCGATCGCGATGCTGCAGCGTCAAAGTGCCGACGCCGTCGTTCAGTAGAAGCGTTACACAATTCACGAAGTTCACCCCCGGTGTGAGGGGATGACCGTATCAGCGCGTGCACCTACATTTTCCCTTCGCAGCAGCCAATGGGCTGCCTGTTGTACCAACAGCAACCAAGGGGAGTTTCCAATGCGCCGTTCAATCTCGTCTTCGATTGCCGCTGCGTGCCTCGCACTCGCGGCGTCGTACGCTCACGCCGACAATGTCATCATCGACGGCTTCACGTTCAATCCCGCCGTGTCCATCACCGTGGGCGTCCCGTCCTACAGCGGTCCGGCCGGCCAGTTCACCGGCCAGCTGAACGGTGCGTCGTTCACGACCTACTGCACCGACCTGTTTCAAACCTTCTCGTTCGGCACTCTCTACACCGACTACACCACGGTTGACGGTGTGGCGGCGTGGGGTGCGCAGAAGTCTGCCGACCTGGATCGCGCGTTCTCGGCATTCGCCGCGGCCGGCGCTCCGGCGAGCGCCTCGACGTCGGCGGTAGCGCAGGCCATCGTCTGGGAGATCCTGAACGAGACCAGCGGGACCTACGATCTCAATTCGGGTTCGTTCGCTGCGACGAGCGGCGATGCCACGGCCCAGAGCTACTTCAATAACAGCGCGGCCATCTTCGCGAACATTGCCACCACGCCGATCACGGTCCACGCGAGCCAGTTGTACAGCCGAAGCGAGCAGGACTTCGTCGTGCTGACGCCGGTTCCGGAACCTTCGACCTATGCGCTGATGCTCGCCGGCCTGGCCGGCATCGGCTTCGTCGCACGCCGCCGCGCGCCGCGCTGATCTCGCATCGCTCCTGACAAAGGCGGCTTCGGCCGCCTTTGTCGTTTCAGCGCCCGGCGTGGCGCCGCTTAACATTCGGCCATGACCCCGAATCCCGCCGAAGCGCCCACGACACTGGCCGACTGGCTCGCCCGTTGCGAGTGGCTGCACCCGAAAGAGATCGACATGACGCTGGAGCGCACGCGCCGCGTCAAGGAGCGGCTGGACCTGCGGTTCGGCGTCCCGTTGATCGCGGTCGCCGGCACGAACGGCAAGGGCTCGACCTGCGCGATGCTCGAGGCGATCGCGTTGCAGGCCGGCTACCGCGTCGGGCTGTACTCGAAGCCGCATCTGGTGCACTTCGAAGAACGCTGTCGGGTCAACGGCGCGCAGGTCGCTGCCGGCGCGTTGCTGCCGCACTTTGAGGCCGTCGAGCGCGCGCGCGGCGACATCGGGTTGACCTATTTCGAGTTCACGACGCTGGCGATCGCGCGCCTGCTCGCGGCGACCGAACTCGACCTCGTGATCCTCGAGGTCGGCATGGGCGGGCGCCTCGACGCGGTCAATGCGTTCGACGCCGATTGTTCGATCATCACCAGCATCGACGTCGATCACGCCGAATACCTCGGCCCGGATCGCGAGACGATCGCGATCGAGAAGGCGGGCATCATGCGCGCGGGCAGGCCGGTCGTCGTCAGCGACCCGGTCCCGCCGCAGAGCCTGATCGACGCGGCGACGCGCGTCGGCGCCGACCTGTGGCGCTTCGGCCGTGACTTCAACTATGCCGGCGACAAGCAGCAATGGAGCTGGTCGGGCCGCACGCGGCGCTTCAATGCGATGGCGTATCCGGCGCTGCGCGGCGCGAACCAGCTGCTCAACGCGTCGGGCGTGCTCGCTGCGTTCGAGGCCGTGCGCGAGCGCCTGCCGATCAGCGCGCAGGCCGTCCGCCAGGGTTTTGCGACGGTCGAATTGCCGGGCCGCTTCCAGATCGTCCCCGGCCAGCCGACGCTGGTGCTCGACGTCGCGCACAACCCGCACGCCGTCGCGGCACTCGCCCAGAACCTCGACCAGATGGGCTTCTTCCCACGGACGCACGCCATCTTCGGCGCGATGGCCGACAAGGACCTCGCGGCGATCCTGAAGCGCATGGCGCCGTTGGTCGATCATTGGCACTTCACCGACCTGCCGATGGCGCGTGCGGCCCGGGCCGACGACCTCGCCGCGCTGCACGCAACCCTGGGCTTGAAAGGGCCCGGCCCGGTGACGATCGCGCGTCACGCGAGCCCGATGCAGGCGCTGGCCGCGGCGATCGGCGCGGCGGACCCCGCTGATAGAATCATCGTCTTTGGATCGTTCCACACCGTCGGTGGCGTGTTGCGCGACGGCGTGCCGCGGCTCACCGGCCAACACGCGGTCTGAAGGCCGCGTTCCCGGGGCATCTCGGGCCAGTCGATGGCTCCCGGCGCGGTGATCGCGGCAGCACGCAGGCCGGTGCCGCTTCCACAATTCGCACCACTGGAACTCTCGCTCCGCATGGGTCTGCTGTCCATCTTCAAGCGCGTCGACGCTCCGTCCCCGGCCGGAGCTGCCGCGAGCGAGCCGGTCGATGCGGTGCAGCGCGCGCGCGCGCGCGCCCGGCAGCGCCTTATCGGTGCCGCGGTGCTGGTCGTCATCGGCATCATCGGCTTTCCGCTCGTGTTCGAGACGCAGCCGCGCCCGATCCCCGTCGACATCCCGATCGAGGTGCCGCGCAAGGAAGGCGCGCCCCCGCTCGTGATGCCGCCGGCGCGTGCGCCGGTCGAAACCCCCGGCGCGTCGGCGCCGCCGGCCGCGCCGAGCGATGTGATCACCGAGTCGCGCGAAGAGGCCGGCCGCGAAATTGCGGCGGCTTCAGCTTCGCCGCCGGCCACCGCGCCAAAGCCCGCGGCCAAGCCGGTCGTCCCGCCGCCCGCCGTGGTCGCGACCGAGCCGGCGCCCAGGCTCGAACCGAAACCCGAGCCGAAACCCGAGCCGAAGCCCGAGGCCGCCAAGCCCGCGGCCGCGAGTCACGACAGCGCCCGCGCCCGCGCACTGCTCGAAGGCAAGCCGACGGCAGCCACCGCGGCGGACGCGGGCCGCTTCATCGTGCAGGTCGGCGCGTTCGCCGACGCGAAGGCAGCGCACGAGACGCGCGTGAAGGTCGAGAAGCTCGGGCTGAAGACCTACACGCAGGTCGCGAGCACCGCAGCGGGCAACCGCATCCGTGTGCGCCTCGGCCCGTTCGGCACCCGCGACGAAGCCGACAAGGCGCAGGCCAAGGCCAAGGGGGCTGGGCTCAGCGCGGTCGTGCTGGCCTTGTGAGGCTGCGGCATGACGATCGACCTCGGCTGGGTGGATATCGGGCTGGCGCTGTTTCTGGCGTTGTCGGTGATCGTCGGCCTGGCGCGCGGCTTCGTTTTCGAGCTGCTGTCGCTCGCAGGGTGGTTCGCGGCGTACTTTGCGGGGTTGTGGCTGACGCCGGCGTTCCAGTCGCATATCCACATCGGCGAGGCGGGCTCGGGCTTGAACTACGGTGCGACGTTCGCATGTGTCTTCCTGGCCGCGCTGATCATCTGGAGCCTCGGCGCGCGGCTGGTGCGGCTGCTGATCCGCGCGACCCCGCTGAGCGCGTTCGACCGGCTGCTCGGCGCGGCCTTCGGTTTCGTGCGCGGGCTGGTCGTGCTGCTGGTGGCCGCGACGATCGTCGGCATCTCGCCCTGGAGCCAATCGACGGCATGGCAGCGCTCGCAAGGCGTGGTCTGGTTGAACGCGGTGCTGCACGAGTTGCGGCCGCTGTTCACGAACGAAGTTTCTCCTCAACACCCGACGGCGTGATGCGCGCAGCGGGCTGAACCAAGGCAAAAGTCATGTGCGGCATCGTGGGCGTGATCTCCAAGGGCGCGGTCAACCAGCTGATCTACGACGCGCTGCTGCTGCTGCAGCACCGCGGCCAGGACGCCGCCGGCATCGTCACGATGCAGGGCACCAAGTGCTTCATGCACAAGGCGCGCGGCATGGTGCGCGACGTCTTCCGCACCCGCAACATGCGCGGGTTGCCGGGTACCGTGGGCCTCGGCCAGGTGCGCTACCCGACGGCCGGCAATGCCTACAGCGAGGAAGAGGCGCAGCCGTTCTACGTCAACGCGCCGTTCGGGATCGTGCTGGTGCACAACGGCAACCTGACGAATGCGCCGGCGCTGAAGCGGGAGCTGGTCGACATCGACCGCCGCCACATCAACACGACCAGCGACACCGAGGTGCTGATCAACGTCGTCGCCCACGAACTCGCGCTCGCGACGCGCGACCAGCCGCTCACGCCCGATCTGGTGTTCGCTGCGGTGCGCGCGGTGCACAAGCGCATCAAGGGTTCATACGCGGTCGTCGCGCTGATCGCGGGCCACGGGCTGCTGGCGTTCCGCGACCCGTTCGGGATCCGGCCCTTGTGCGTCGGCGAAGGCACCGGCCCGGAAGGCCGCGAGGTCATGGTCGCGAGCGAGTCGGTCGCGATCGAAGGCACCGGCCACAAGGTGTTGCGCGACGTGGCACCGGGCGAGGCGCTGTTCATCGACCTCGAGGGCACGGTGCATGCCCGCCAGTGCGCTGAGAACCCGAGCCTGAACCCCTGCATGTTCGAGTACGTGTACCTCGCGCGGCCTGACTCGATCATGGACGGCATCTCGGTCTACCAGGCGCGCCTGAACATGGGCGAGACCCTCGCGCAGCGCCTCATCTCGACGATCCCGCCGAACGAGATCGACGTCGTGATCCCGATCCCCGAATCGAGCCGGCCTTCGGCGATGCAGCTCGCGCAACGCATCGGCAAGCCCTATCGCGAGGGCTTCGTGAAGAACCGCTATGTCGGCCGCACCTTCATCATGCCGGGGCAGGGCGTGCGCAAGAAGTCGGTGCGGCAGAAGCTCAACGCAATCGGCGTCGAGTTCAAGGGCCGCAACGTGCTGCTTGTCGACGATTCGATCGTGCGCGGCAACACCTCGAAAGAGATCGTGCAGATGGCGCGCGAGGCCGGCGCGCGCAAGGTCTATATGGCTTCGGCGGCGCCGCCGGTGCGCTACCCGAACGTGTACGGCATCGACATGCCCACCAGCGAGGAGCTGATCGCCCATGGCCGCACGATCGAGGAGATCCGCGCCTACATCGGCGCCGACGCGCTGATCTATCAGGATGTGGACGCGATGAAGCGCGTCGTCGGCGCACTGAACCCGGCGCTGCGCAGCTTCGAGGCCTCGTGTTTCGACGGCCACTACATCACCGGCGACGTGAGCGCCGCCGACTTCACCGCGATGGCCGAGCAGCGCAAGGCGCAGGGCGACGAAGAAGAGAACGAGGACCGCTCGCGCCTCGCCTTGCAGAGCGGCGAGGTGGTATGACGACGCAGGATGACGAGAGCCGCCGCATCGCCCGCGCGCTGCTGCCCGAGGGCCTGCGCCGCGAGACGCTGGCGGTGCGCACGGCCCTCGCGCCGAGCCAGTACGGCGAGAACTCCGAGGCGCTGTTCCTGACCAGCGCCTATGTGCAGCCGGATGCTGCGACGATGGCGCGTCGCTTCGCGGAGTCCGAGGACTTCACCTACTCGCGCACGAGCAACCCGACCGTGCGCAGCTTCGAGGCGCGGCTCGCGGCGATGGAAGGCACCGAGGCCGCGATCGCGACGAGCAGCGGCATGAGCGCCATCCTGCTGCTCGGCATGGGCCTGCTGAAGGCTGGCGACCACGTGATCTGCTCGCGGTCGGTGTTCGGTTCGACGATCAATCTTTTCGCCAAGGAGTTCGCGAAGTTCGGCGTGCGCACCACCTTCGTTTCGCAGACCGATCTGGGCGAATGGCGCGCCGCAATCGATCCGGCGACGCGGCTGCTGTTCGCCGAGACGCCGACCAATCCGCTCACCGATGTCTGCGACATCCGGGCGCTGGCAGATATCGCCCACGAAGCCGGTGCGCTGCTGGCGGTCGACAACAGCTTCTGCTCGCCGGCGCTGCAACGCCCCGTGGAGTTCGGCGCCGACATCGTCATGCACTCGGGCACCAAGTACCTCGACGGCCAGGGCCGCGTGATGGCCGGTGCACTGGCCGGCTCGGCCAAGCTGATGAAGGACGTGTTCGGCCCGATCGTGCGCACCGCCGGCATGGTGCTCTCGCCCTTCAACGCCTGGGTCGTGCTCAAGGGCATGGAGACGCTCGATCTGCGCATGCGCGCGCAAAGTGCCAACACCCTGCAGATCGCGCAATGGCTCGAGCAGCAACCCGGAGTGGCGCGCGTCTACTACCCGGGGCTCGCCTCGCATCCGCAGCACGCGCTGGCGATGCGCCAGCAGTCGAATACCGGCGGCGCGCTGCTGTCGTTCGACGTGCGCGGCGCGTCGCCCGAAGCCGCGCGCGCCGGCGCCTTCCACGTACTCGACAGCACCCGCGTGCTTTCGGTCGCAACGAACCTCGGCGACACCAAGTCCATCGTCACGCATCCGGCCACCACGTCGCATGGGCGCCTCACGGAAGATCAGCGCGGCGCGGCAGGCATCGGGCAGTGCATGGTGCGGCTGGCGGTCGGCCTCGAACATCCATTGGACGTCATCGACGACCTGCAGCGCGGTCTGTCTACTCTCGCATCCTGATGTCAACTCCCACTTCCGTCCGCACCCGCATCGCGCCATCGCCGACCGGCTTCCTGCACCTCGGCACTGCGCGCACCGCGCTGTATTCGTGGGCCTACGCGCGCCACTTCGGCGGCGAGTTCGTGCTGCGCATCGAAGACACTGATGTCGCGCGCTCGACGCAGGATTCGGTCGACCAGATCCTCGCGTCGATGCACTGGCTCGGCCTCGACTACGACGAGGGCCCGATCTACCAGATGCAGCGGCTGACCCGCTATCGCGCGGTCATCGACCAGATGCTCGCGGCCGGCACCGCCTACCGCTGCTACTGCACGCCCGACGAGCTGAGCGCGATGCGCGAGGCCCAGAAGGAACGCGGCGAGAAGACGCACTACGACGGCCGCTGGCGCCCCGAACCCGGCAAGGCGCTGCCGCCGATCCCGGCCGGCGTGTCGCCGGTCGTGCGCTTTCGCAATCCGCCCGATGGCGACGTGAGCTGGGATGACCTCGTCAAGGGCCGCATCACGATCAACAACCGCGAGATCGACGACCTGATCATCATGCGCCCGGCACCCGAAGACACGTCCGACGGTTCCGGCGTGCCGACCTACAACTTCGCGGTCGTCGTCGATGACTGGGACATGGGCATCACGCACGTCTTCCGCGGCGACGAGCACGTCAACAACACGCCGTGGCAGATCAACATCTTCAATGCGCTCGGTGCGCCACTGCCGCTGTTCGGCCATGTGCCGGTCATCCTCGGCGACGATGGCCAGAAGCTCTCGAAGCGGCGTGGCGCAGTCAGCGTCACCGCCTATGAAGAGGCCGGCTACCTGCCCGAGGCGATGCTGAATTACCTCGCACGCCTCGGCTGGAGCCACGGCGACGAAGAGCTGTTCAGTCGCGACCAGCTGGTGCAATGGTTCGACGGCCAACACCTGTCGAAGAGCCCGGCGCAATGGGATGCCGCCAAGCTCGCGTGGGTCAACGCGCACTACATCAAGCAGGCCGATGACGCGAAGCTGGCGGCGCTCGTCGGCGCGCAGTTCGCACGCCGCGGCATCGCGTCGACGGCCGGCGAATCGCTGAACCGGATGTGCGCGCTTTACAAGGATCGCTGCGCGACGACCGTCGAACTCGCCGACTGGCTCGCGATGTACTTTGCCGCGGTGAACCCGTCGGCCGAAGACCTCGCGGCACACGTCGGCGATGCCGTGCGCCCGGCGCTGCACACGCTGCGCGGCAAGCTCGAAACCGCCGAGTGGAGCAAGGCCGCGATCGGCGTGGCGATCAAGGAAACGCTCGCTGCCCACGGGCTGAAGCTGCCGCAGCTCGCGCACGCCGTGCGGGTGCTCGTGTGCGGGCGCGCCCAAACGCCATCGCTCGATGCGGTGCTCGAACTGTTCACACGTCAAACCGTGATCGACCGTTTGCGGAGCGCCTGAAAAGCTGGCTATAATCGCAGTCTCGCTTGATGTTGCGATGGCTGAACCGGAAGTTCGGGATCGGTGAAGAACAGAGAAATCTGCATTCAACGATCGCGATATCGGAGGGGGTATAGCTCAGCTGGGAGAGCGCTTGCATGGCATGCAAGAGGTCAGCGGTTCGATCCCGCTTACCTCCACCACAGGCCAAGGTTAAGCTCACCGCAACACGAGTGGCGAAGACTGTTTAGTCCCCTTCGTCTAGAGGCCTAGGACACCACCCTTTCACGGTGATTACAGGGGTTCGAATCCCCTAGGGGACGCCAAGTTTTGTGGCACTTGCGCCGCGCTGAAAAGCGCTGCGGAAGCCACTGGAGTGGTAGTTCAGTTGGTTAGAATACCGGCCTGTCACGCCGGGGGTCGCGGGTTCGAGCCCCGTCCACTCCGCCAACAAAATCAACGGGTTGCAGCAGCGATGTTGCAACCCGTTTTTCTTTGCATCGCCGCAAGGGGTAAACCAAGGGGTAAACCAGTTCGCGGCTGCTGGCGGACGTCTGCGGACGATCGCCATCGAGCGCGATCGCGTGGGTGGCTGCAGCCGCTGGGTCAATATCCTCAGCGTAGCGCCCGTTCGGTTTGGGTCTGCACCGACTTGGCAGCAGTGCTGGCGGCGAGCGATGCAAGAAGGGCAGGGCGAGGGAGGAAAGTGCTTCCGAAGTACAGGCCGCGCGGCGCCTCCACGTTCCACCTTCACGTGGCGGGGCTTCCTGGTTGGCTCGAGTTCCGCCTTCGACCTCTGCCACTTGAGTTCGCGTCGCGCGAAGCTACTAGGCCCTCGATCCAGGCCGTGATCTCGACGTCGACCCAGGCACTCGCTCCACCCACCTTCACTGGAGGCGGGAATCGTCCTTCACTGATCAGCGCGTAGACGGCAGTTCGCCGCATGCCGACTCGCGAGCAGACATCGGGGAGTCGGAGCAGTTTCGCTCCTTCGAGCGAAGGCGCCGCAGCGATAGCAACCTGACGCGTGCCTTCAATGCTCATGAGGAAGTCCCCTGAATGCTGGATGCTTCAGCCAACACGACACCCAGCAGACAGTGAAGTTGACTGCGTCGATGAACCCAGGCTGATGTTGGACCCGTGCACAACAGTCGTCTTTCGCTCGGCTCGCTTCCAAGGATGCGAAGGCCTCCATCGGGCCCAACCCGCGCGGGCTTTGGCGTGCTGCGTCGTCGACGAAGTCTGTCGTGCGATGTGATCGTTTCATGGCAATCACAATACGTGAAAGACCGGCGGCCAATGTTGGCGCATTCGATCCAGAAAGCACCCGTATAGCGGGAAAACTCAGCCGTCAGGCGCCGCCGACACTGTGCGCGTACATTTGCCATTGAACCGCATCACCGCATCACCTCATCACCACCCCGACGGCCGACGAACGTTGCGCAAAATCTTCTTGCTCTACATGCCGCCGGGCAATGCCGAGGCAATGCTGCACTACCGGGACACGATTCAAAACCGTGTGTCGATGGAGCGGCTGTCGCGGTTCCTGTCTCGCGACAAGGTCGAGCGGCTTCGTGGCGTGTTCGGGAGTCGGCCAATAGCCATCTGGGGTTCGCGCAACAGCCCCGCCAACCGTTCAAAATTCGAGCGCATGGGCGTCGGCGACGATCTGCTGATTGTTGAGGGTGAAACCATCAAGTTGCTCGGCAAGGTCGCCTACAAGACCGTCAGTCCGGACCTGTCGCGAGACCTCTGGAAGAGCCTGCGCGGCGAAACGACCGAAGGCTGGGACCTTATCTATTTCATTGCAAATCCGGCCGAGGTTGGTGTGCCATTCCGAGAGTTCTGTCGGTTGTTCGGGTACGAGCCGAACTACCAACTACGTGGCTTCACTTCGGTGTCCGAGGATCGGTTGGGCCACTTCTATGAGCGCTATGACGACATCTACTCGATCCTTGTTCGCTTGCGGTCTGGCAAGGGTGTCGAGCAACGCGAGCAGCCAAAGGCCGAAGAGCCTACCCCGCCGCCGCTGGTGGAGGTTGAGCGAGAGGATGTCGAGGCCGTGTTGGCCAGTGACCTCGTCAGCGACCACGTCAAGATGCAGTGGAAGCTGGCTAGCCTCGGTCTGAAGGCCGGCGAAAAGGTTTGGGTGCCTGCCAGCGACCAAGGCAAGTTGCGCAAGGTCTACGAGTTCAACGAGTTCGAGGCCGAGTTTGCCGCCGGTATCGACTTGCCGAAGTCCTACGTCGAGAACATCGACGTGGTCTGGAAGGAGGAGTTCCGAATCGATGCGGCCTTCGAGATCGAGAACACTACCGCGATCTACTCGGGCCTGTTGCGGTTCGCAGACCTGACGATCCTCGCGCCGAACACGACCTACCCGATGTTCATCGTCGCGCCGGTGGAGAAGCGCAACCGGGTGCGTGAACAGCTTCTGCGCCCGGCGTTCCGGCGCCTCGAACTGCGTGACAAGGTGAAGTTCCTGCCCTACGAGGCGGTGGACGACATCGACAAGTTCTTTGCCAACTCCTCGAGTGGGCTTTCGGTGGAATTGATGGCGGGTAAGGCGGAAGTGCTCACCTGAACGTCGAGCCGCGGCCCGCAAGCGCCTTCGAACGCGCTTACCGAGCGCCGGGCCACTTGCCCTTCAGCGGCGACAAGACCGAGGCCAGGTTGGCGGCTTTAACCTCTCGCCGCGAAATCATCAGGACGACAGGCTCGCTGATGTTTGGGCGAAGGTCAGTTCGAAGGCGCTGCGTCATGTTGAGGTGCTGTTTGGCTTCGGCAAGCAGCGCGCATTGGCGTTGAGGCTGCGACCTTCTGTCAAACCGCGCTCGCCAGCGCGACAGACTGATGTCCTGCCCCTTCGGTCCGCAACTCCAGCATCGGGCTGTTCGAAGCCACGTATCCCAGGGGACGGTTCAACACAAACGGGAAGATCACGGCCAGGGCGGGCAGGCTCGCCACCGACACCGCTTTGCCGCTGTACCGCAAGGCTGCTTCAATGAGCCAGGCAACGGCACGATCGTCCTGCACCGTGGTCGGCGGCCGGCGGATCAGGCGCTTGCCCTTTTCCGCGCGCTCGATCGCTCCCCAACTGGCCTGCGACTGCAGGACCATGTTGGTCATGCGATACGTGCCCTCGCGCTCGCCGTAGATCTCGCTCATGCGCCGGTGAACCTCAGCCGCGGCGCAGTCGCCTTGCAGTGCCGACAGCCGGCCGACCAGTTCAGCCACCTTGCCAAAGAAGGGATAGCTGGCGATGGCCATACCCCAAGTCAGCGCTGCCACGGAGACATCGGATGCGGACTTGCGGATTTCCAAGCCGCGGGCTGCCAATGCCGCCAACTCGGGCCTGGGCTCCAGCCAAAGCCGATTCAACACGGTTCGGGTCTTCTTCCTGGCCGCAAGACTGAGCCCCGCTGCTTCGAGCATCGCGCTCAGTTCGTCCACGTTGCTCCGTCCGGCTCGAACTTCCAGCGCCGCCGTCACCCAATCAAGATGGATGAAGCGGTCGAAGCCGATCTGAGGGGCGGTGGAAGACATTGAACTCAGCTTACGCGTGTGACTTTGACGAAGGGCACCAGCAGTTCTTCCACCGAGATGCCTCCATGGACAACAGCAGGCTCGCCTTGCTGCACGAAGGCAGACCTGCCGCCGGCAAACAGTGGCATGAAGTTGGCGGGCAGTCCAGCGATCTCAAGGCGGTAGGTGTTGGGGTTTGTTGCCGCCGATGCGGCCACGAGATTTTCGCTCCGGTACGTGCGGACGCGTTCACCGCGCAGATCCGGGGTGACGCCTTGGTTGATGCGCCCCTGGCCAACTGCTTCGACGTTGCCATGGTCGGCAGTCAAGTAGATGTGGAAGCCCTGGTCGAGCAGTCGATCGAACAACTGATCGACGAAGCCCGACTCACACCAACTCTCGATCAGCGCATTGATGCCGCGCTTTCCCATCGTGGCGCCGTGCACGATCTCGTCGACCATATCCACGACGATGCCAGCCACCTTGACCGAAGGGGTCGAGACGGCGCTGAGCAAGGCGTCGAGCTGGTCAGCCCGTTTGATCCCCTTTTCATACAGCACTTCGTTGCGGCGCAAGCCGTTGTCCGACCAGAAACGCGTCCACTGAGCCGGCTCGGCGGCAGTGCCTTCGATCGTGTCTGCAAACTCACGGGGCTTCAGCCCCGAGAACAGCGCCTGCCGTGAGACCGAGGTCAAGGTCGGCAGCCATGCGAAACACGCACCCTCGTCGAAGGCCAACTTCGGCGCACGACGCGCAAGTGCTTCCCGAATTTGCACCCACTGATCGATGGCCAGGCCGTCAAAGACAAGCAGCGCGATCTTCGTCTCGCCACCGGTGAGAGCCTGGGCTTTCTGAGCCACAGATTGCGAGCCCACCTGCGCGTCCAACGAATGGTGTTCGACAACCGGCTGTACTCGTTGGCGGACCTTGCAACGGTAAGACCCAAGGACTGGCTGCGCTACCTCAGTGATCTCGATGCCAATGCCAACAACACTATGCCAATCGTGCAACCGACGACGGTGAGGGGCCGGCCCGATGCCTCATGGGTGATGACTTGTCTGTTGGGCGTCGCCTCTTGCGATCCCGCGGTGGCGCAGGAGGCGAGGGGCTGGACCCGAATCCACCTCAATCGCATCCATCACGAAGAAACTGAAAAGGCGCTCATGTCGCTGAAGCCGCATCAGTGGGTACCCGGCATGATGGAAGAACTGAGTTCCTGCGGTCTGTGGATGCTTCCGCACGGCTTGCGTGCCGGTGCCGACGCGGCGGCGCGGTTGGCGGTTGGTCTGCAGGTCGGGTCGCCGAAGGCTACGTTCTCGATCGCGAGCCACCTCGGGCGCCCTTAGACAGGAGACCGGCCGTCGGGCTGCACCCTCGATCCTTGATGCCGCACGAGCCGGCTCGACCGAATGCAAAGGACTAGGACCGGCAGTTCGTCGTGCGCGAGAGGTCATGCCATCTCGGTGACTCTTGAGTCCGATAGGCGGGCCGATGGTCGGGTGGCTGGCCCTCGCAAAACGACGCGTTCCAGGTGATCTGCGGCATGTCGGTGATGCGCGGCACGACGAAGTCACCGAAGTTGCTCTGCTGCACTTCGCCTTCCTTCAGCGTGATCGCGGCACCCGGCAAGCACATCGACAAGCCCATCACCGCGGCACCCTGCACCTGAGCCTCGACGCTGCGCGGGTTCACCGCGAGGTTGCAGTGCACACCGGAGGTGACGCGGTGCAGCGCCGGCTTGCCGTCTTGCACCGATGCTTCCACGACGTAGGCGACGACGCTGTCGAAGGATTCGTGCACCGCCACACCCCAAGCGCGACCGGCGGGCAGCTGCCTCTTGCCATAACCGCTCTGGTCCACGGCCAGTTGCAACGCGGCGCGGTGGCGCGGGTGCTTGTCGCCGAACAAGCGCATGCGGTAGGCCACCGGGTCCTGCTTCGTCGCACGGGCGATCTCGTCGAGCAAGGTCTCCATCACGAAGGCGGTGTGGGTGGACCCCACGCTGCGCCACCACAGTACCGGCACGTTCACGGTCGGGTGGTGCACGGTCAACCGCATCGGCACGCCGTACGGTTCGCGCATGCCCTCGGTGGCTGTGGCATCGATGCCGTTCTTGACCTGGAACTGGCCGAACACCGTGCCGGTGGTGATCGACTGCCCGACGATGACGTGGTCCCACGCCAGCACGTTGCCGCGCTCGTCGAAGCCGATGCGCGCGCGGTGCAGGTGCATGGGTCGGTAGTAGCCGCCCTTGATGTCGTCCTCGCGGCTCCACACCGTGCGCACCGGCGCGTCCAGGCCGGCAGCTCGGGCGGCCTTGGCGATCGCGCAGGCCTCGACCACGTAGTCGCTCGTGCCGACGAATCGCCGGCCAAAGCCGCCGCCCGCCGTTTGCACATTCATCGTCACCTGTTCGGGCTTCAGGCCCAGCGCACTTGCAGCCGCGGCTGCATCGAGGCCCGCGCACTGGGTGCCGACCCAGAGCTCGGCGCGTCCGTCGGACAGCTGAACGGTGCAGTTCAGCGGCTCCATGGGTGCATGGGCCAGGTAGGGGAAGACGAACTCGGCTTCCAGCTTGCGCGGTGCGGTGACCAGCGGCGCCATGTCGGCATCGAACGCGTGCGGGCCGGTTTGGCCGGCCAACTCACGGTACCGGGCCAGCAGACGCTCGCTGTCCACCTTCTCCACTGCGGCCGTGTCCCACTGCAGCTTGAGTGCGTCGCGAGCCTGCTTGGCAGGCCAGTAGCCGTCGGCCACCACGGCGACGCCCTCGCCACCGCGGTCCACCGGCACGCGCAGCACGGCCTTCACGCCCTTGACGGCGCGCGCCGCGCTGTCGTCCACCGAGCTGAGCTTCGCGCCGAACACCGGCGGATGCGCCACCACGGCGGTGATCTGGCCGGGCAGGCGCATGTCGATGCCGAAGTCCTGTCGCCCACTGCTCTTCGCACGCGCATCGAGGCGCGTGGTGGGCCGGCCGATGATCCGGAAATCTTTGGGGTCCTTCAGCGTCACCCTTTCCGGGACCGGCAAGGCCATCGCGGCCTCGGCCAGTTCGCCGTAGCTTGCCTTGCGACCACCCGGACCGAGCACGGTGCCGGCCTGCGTGCGCAGGGTGGCCACGTCCACCTTCCAGCGTGCCGCTGCAGCCGACAACAACATCGAACGCGCGCGCGCGCCCAGCTCACGATATTGCGTGAAGCTGTTCTTGATCGAGTGGGAGCCGCCGGTGAGATGGATGCCGAACAGCGGGTCGGCGTAGGCGGCATCGGCCGTGCCGTTGCGACTGCGCACCAGCTTCCAGTCCGCATCGAGTTCCTCGGCCAGGATCATCGGCAAACCGGTCTGCACACCCTGGCCGAACTCGAGCCGGTTGATGGTGACGGTGACCTCGCCGCTCGGCGCGATCTGCACGAACGCCGAGGGCTGTTGCGTCGGCTTCAGGCCAGCCGCTTCACCCTTGGACTGCGCCGTGGCCAGGTGCGGAAACGCGCCGAGTGCCAAGCCGCCTGCACCTGCGAGTTTCAGGAAGCTGCGGCGCGGCAGCGTTGCGGCGTCGTCGGCTTGGCCGCGGGTCAGCATGTGCTGCAAGGCGCGGGGCATCTCGCTGCGATCGAAGTTGGGCAACATCATGGTTCCTTCAGGCAAGGGTCTTGGCGGCATCGGCCACCGCGGCGCGGATGCGCTCGTAGGTGCCACAACGGCAAATGTTGCCGGCCATCGCCGAGTCGATTTCGGCCGGCGTTGGCTTCTTGCCCTTGGGCAGCGACTTGAGGAAGGCGGTCGCGCTCATGATCTGTCCGCTCTGGCAATAGCCGCACTGCGCCACGTCGTGTTTCACCCAGGCGGTATGCACGGCGGTACCGACCCGGTCGCTGCCATCGGTGGCGGCCTCGATGGTGGTGATCTTCTTGCCTTCGGCCGCCGAGATCGGCGTGACGCAGGAGCGGATGGCCTGGCCGTCCAGGTGCACGGTGCAGGCGCCGCACAGCGCCGCGCCGCAGCCGAACTTGGTGCCGGTCATGCCCAGCGTGTCGCGCAGGGCCCAGAGGACGGGGGTGGCCGGGTCGGCATCGACCGTGTGCTGGCGGCCATTGACGTTGAGCGTGCTCATGATGGGTCGGTTCTCCGCGGTCTTGCTGAGGTGGTGGGAAAGTGGTGGGTTCGGTGCCGATGCTCGCCACTGTAGGTACGCGCGCTCGGAAGAAAAACTGGTAAACACTGAACAAGCCATGAAGAAGGGCTTCAAGATAGGATCCGCCGACTCGGCCTCCATTTCCTTTGAGTTTCCGATTGCCGAGCGCTTGCGACGGCTTGAAGCCGGCGGCAAGCGTCGCGGCGTCAACGGTTGGGGATCGCGCCGATCTGCGTGAGCAGTCCCAACATGTCGGGCTGTCCGTACTCCTGAATGAACTGGCCTTGAGGGGACAGGTGATAGATGTTCAACGCCTGTACCGCGATCTTCTTACCGGAGGGCGGCACCCCGTTGAAGGTGCCGAGGTGAGTTCCTCGCATCGTGAATCGAGCGGCGATGCGGTTGCTTCGACGATCACCTCCTCCAGAGCCCACTGGATGTCAGGGAAGCCGCTGCGCAACATCTGGATGATCTCGAGGTAGCCCCCCGGCCCTCGCAGGGGCTTCTCGCGTCCGGGCACGTAGAAGATCGCTTGCGGCGAGACGAGCTCCTTGGCCATCTCTTCGCTCGCCGTGTTGATGAATTCGGTGAACCGGCCCATGGTGGCTCGACCGGCGTCCGGGGTCATGACAGCGTCACTGCCAGATGCAGTTGACAAGGCTTGCTTCGAAGTGGTCATGGACGGGAACCCATTGTCGTGAGCGGCGACGAGATCGAATGAGGTGGTGCAATGCTGTTCAAGCATCGATTTGAGACACTGGATCGCGTCGCGCGCGAAGTCGACATCTCGGCAGTCTAGGTACGAGAGCACGGAAGAAAAATGGGCAAACACTGAACAACCCATGAAGAATTTCTTCAAGATGCGAGCGCCTCGCCAGCTCGCCGAGCCGCTCACCTTTGAAGGCGAACCGGGGGGCGAGGAGCGTGCCGAGCTTGCTGCCGATCAGCCCCGCGCCGATGACACCGATCCGCATGGCGTACCTCCTGTTGTCACCTCGTCAGGCGTCGTCGTACGAGAGGGCGGACGACAGGGCGCGGTGGGCCTCGGCCTGGGCGAGCAGGCCGTTGGCCTTGGCCTCGAAGGTCTGCACCGCATCGGCGCCGGCTGCAAAGCGGGCCGGAGGCGCCTCGAGTCCGGCGAGCTGGACGATGGCGGCGGCGAGCTTGGCCGGGTCACCGCCCTGCTCGCCGTCCATGCTGCTCCAGGCGGCCACGGTTTCGCGGGTGCGCTGCGCGTAGTCGTCGATGGACGGGGGCGCGTAGGTGGTGGAGCTGTTGCTGAGCAGTTCGGTGCGGAAGAACCCGGGCTCGACCAGCATCGTGCGGATGCCGAACGGGGCGATCTCCGGCGCGAGCGACTCCATCCACCCTTCGATGCCGAACTTGGCCGCCGCATACGCGGTGCAGAACATGCCCCCGGCGATGCCGGCGGTAGACGAGATCGTGAGCAGCAGCCCGGAGCGCTGCTTGCGCATCACCGGCAGCGCAGCGCGCGCGACGTTCATTGGGCCGAACAGAAGCGTCTCGATTTGGTGGCGAACCTGATCGGAACTGAGTTCCTCGAAGAAGCCGGCGTAGAAGTTGCCCGCGTTGTTGACCAGCACGTCGATGCGGCCGAACTTCGCGAGGGCCGCCTCCACGGCGGCCTGGGCGTCGTCGACGCGTGTGACGTCGAGCTTCAGGGTCAGCAGGTCAGCGTGATCGCCGATGGCCGCCGCGACCTTCTTGGGGTCGCGGCCGGTGGCCACGACGGCGTGGCCCGCGGCCAATGCAGCCTTGGCGATGTCGACGCCCAGGCCCCGGCCTGCGCCGGTGATGAACCAAACTTGTCTGTCGGTCATGGGATGCTCCTTGTCAGATGTGAGAGTCGAACCGCTCGAGCATCAGCTCAGGGTGGTCGTTGAAATGGTTGTAGCCCTGGAAGCCGTCCCGGTACTCGTTTCCTTCTCGATGCCACGAATGTAGGCATGCGGACTGAGAAGAAAAATACCCAGACACTGAACACCATATGAAGATATTCTTCAAATAATGAGACTCAACCAACTCGATGGGCTGCTGGCCTTCTGGAAGGTCGCAGAGCACCGCGGGTTCACCGCGGCCGCGGCGGCGCTCGAGGTGTCGCCGTCTGCACTCAGTCAGGCGATCCGAACCCTGGAGACCCGACTCGGCGTTCGCCTGCTGAACCGGACCACCCGCAGCGTCAGCCTCACCGAAGCCGGCGAGGCCTATTTGTCGCGGATCGGGCCGGCGCTGGGCGAGGTGCAGGAAGCGGGGGAGCAACTTCACGCGCTTCGGGGCCAGCCGTCGGGCGTGCTGCGCATCAACGCGGCCCGAATCTCGATCGCAATGGTCCTCCAGCCTCTGTTGGCCGGGTTTCTGAAGGCCTACCCCGACGTCCAGGTCGAGCTGACCAACGACGAGGGCTACGTCGACATCGTCGAACGAGGGTTTGATGCCGGCGTTCGCCTGGGTGAAAGCGTTCAGAAGGACATGGTCGCCGTGCCGCTGGGCGGTCCGATCGCCGTCGCCATCGTGGGTTCCCCCGACTATTTCAAGCTGCATGCGGTTCCACGGCACCCCTCCGACCTGGTGCGCCACAACTGTGTCCGATTCAGATTCTCCGGCAGCGGGGCCATTCACAAGTGGGAGTTCCAGGTCGACGACCGGCTCGTCGAGTACGAGCCCAGCGGCAGTCTCACGATCAGTGACTCGATGTTCTCGGTCGAGGCTGCACTGGAAGGCGTCGGGCTGGCGTACACGTTCGAGCAGTTGGCGCTTCCGCACGTCAAAGCCAAGACCTTGAAGCGCGTCTTGACCAACTTCTCGCCGACGTTTCCAGGCTTCTACCTGTACTACCCCAGCAGGCGGCAGCAGTCCGCCAAGATGAAGGCTTTCGTCGAGTACGCACTGACGCACTTCCGCCGGCGCTGAGACTCGTGGAGTGTCATTGACGCGAAGGAGCTATGCCTTCGAGCGTCAGTCCTCTCGGTACCACCGATCGTTGCCGAGCATCACCCGGTGGTGACCCTGGCCGGCGGGAATCATCGGGAAGCAGTTCTCCTGCGCGGCGACCTGCACGTCGAGGAAGAAGGGGCCTGACGACTCAAGGCATTCGGACAGCGCGTCAGGCAGCGCCGCCGGATCGGCCACGCGCCGCGCGCCCCAACCGAACGCCTTGGCCAGCGCGACGAAATCGGGAAGCGCTTCGTTCCAACTGTGACTCAGGCGGTTGCCGTGATTGAGTTGCTGCCATTGCCGGACCATGCCCATGCAGCCGTTGTTGCAGAGCACGACCTTGACCGGCGCGCGGTGCTGCACGGCCGTCGAAAGTTCCTGGATGTTCATCAGGATGGAGGCGTCGCCGCTCACGCAGACCGTCAGCGCGTCGGGCTGGGCGATCTGCGCGCCGATCGCAGCCGGCAGGCCGTAGCCCATCGTGCCCGCACCGCCCGAGGTCAACCATCGTCGCGGGCGTTCGAAGCGCAGGTGCTGCGCGGCCCACATCTGGTGTTGCCCGACGTCGGTGGAGATAATCGCATCCCGCCCGTCCAGCGCCGATTGAAGGGAACGCATCAACGCCTGCGGCAGGATCACGTCGGCGCGAGGCTCGAAGTGCAGGCTGCGCTGGGCTCGCCAGCCGTCGATGCGGCTCCACCAGGCGTCGAGCCGCCGTTCGTCGAGATCGGCAAGCTGTGGGTTGCGCAGCAGCGCATTCACGACCGTCGCGCAGTCGCCGACGATCGGCACGTCGACCCTCACGGTCTGGTTGATGCTGGTCGGATCGATGTCGACGTGAATCTTGCGCGCGTGCGGGCAGAACTCGTCGAGCTTGCCGGTGACGCGGTCATCGAAGCGGGCACCGATGCACACGACCAGGTCCGCATGGTGCATCGCGAGGTTGGCCTCGAGCGTGCCATGCATGCCCAGCATGCCCACGAAGCGCGCATCCGACGCGGGAAAGGCACCCAGGCCCATCAGCGTCAGCGTGCAGGGCAGGTTCAGACGTCGTGCCAGGTGGGTGAAGGCTTCGCAGGCGCGCGGGCCCGAGTTCACGAGGCCGCCGCCGCCATAGAGGACGGGACGGCGGGCCGTGGACAGCAGTGCGGCCGCGCGATCCAGGGAGCTGCGCGGCGGCGCCGAGACGGAGGCCACAGGGCGCCTGAGGGTTCGAGCCGGTTCGATGCGACCTGTCAGCAGCGCAAGCTGGACATCCTTTGGCACATCGAGCAAGACAGGGCCCGGCCGGCCGGTCGCCGCGACGGCGAGGGCCTTGCGCACCGCGCCAGGGATCTCGTCCGCGCTTCGCGCTTGATGATTCCATTTGGTCACCGGACGCGACATGCCCAGCGCGTCGCTTTCCTGGAACGCGTTGGTTCCGATCACGGCGGTCGCCACCTGGCCGCTGATGCACAGCACGGGAATTGAGTCGCTCATGGCATCGAGCAGGCCAGTGATCGTGTTGCCAACGCCGGGTCCGGATGTGACCAGCACGACCCCCACGCGGCCCGTGCTGCGCGCATAGCCCTCGGCCGCGTGAACGGCCGCCTGTTCGTGGCGGACCAGCACGTGTCGCAGACGCGGCTCGCCGTGCAACGCGTCGTAGAGCGGCAGCGCCGCACCGCCCGGGTAGCCGAACAGCGTGTCGACGCCGCAGGCGATCAAGGTCTCGAGCAGGGCTTGCGCACCGTTGCTCCTGGCGATGTCGGGGACGGTCGCCACGCGTTGCGGGATGTGGGTCTCGAGAACAGCATCGATCGTTTCCATGTGCGCTATTCTTCCGGCTGAACGGCGAAATGTGCTTCGAAAATTCGACTGAAAGCGGATAAATCATGAAGGGCAATCGGAAGAAGAATGATTCTGCCGAAGAATCATTCGATCGGATCGATCTCGCGATTCTTCGCATCCTGCTGCAAGACTCGCGGCGCTCCCTGCAAGAGATCGGTGCGGAGGTCGGTCTGTCGGCGACCAGCTGCTGGAGCCGCATCAAGCGGTTGCAAGAGGAGGGAGTTATCCGGCGTTACACCATCGACGTCGACCCCGCGACGCTCGGATACCGCGACTCGGTCATCGTGCAGCTCACCTTGGAGAGTCACAACGACGAAACGCTCTCGGAGTTCGGCCGTGTGCTCGCGACCATCCCGGAGATCCAGGAGGCCTATCTGGTGTCGGGCGAATACGACTACTACATCCGCATCGCGGTGCGCGACACACGCGACTACGAGCGGATGCTGCGCGAGAAGTTGTACAAGATCCCGGGCATCCGGCACAGCACGTCGCACTTTGTCTTGCGCGTGCTCAAGGAGGCCAGTGTTCCGCTGGTGGGGTGATCGGTCAGTCTCCGATCGCCGGCAAAGAGGCCGGTCAGCAGACTCTCAGTGCGAGCGGGTGACGGCGGCCGCGGGCCGCAGGGCGTCATGTCCCAGCTCGACGCCCCTCCCAAAAGCATTCAGGCCCTCGACATCCAATACATGGATGGTGCCGTACTGCATTCGCACGAAGCCGGCTGCCTGTAGTTCGTGCAGAGCACGGTTCGCGATTTGACGAGACAGGCCGCAAAGGCGCGCGATCTCCTCTTGCGAGAGGCGCAAAGCGTCGGACCTGGCCGAGCAGAGCGTCGGGTTGAACAGCTCCGCCACGCACACTGCGACCTGGGCCGTCGTTGACTGCATGCGACAACTCTCCACGACAGCGACGAACTGGCCAAGTCGAGCGTTCAACTGGCGCACGAGAAAGTGATTGAACGCCAAGCTGGTTTCAAAGAGCCAGTCAAACGTCTTCATTGGCATCAGCGCGATCCAGCTGTCGCGCAACGTGATCACCTCGTAGGGCCTGAGCTCGCGCTTGAGCAGCGACCCCTCCCCCAGCCATCCACCGGAGGAAACGCCAATGAACGTGGTGCTCCGGCCGTCCGGTGACACGGTGTCGACCTTCACCATGCCGTCCAAGACGCCAATCCAATGCTGGGCCGGCACGCCCTCCTGACAGACGACGGCCCCCGCTGCGTACTTCGCCACATGAGTCTCTCCCTCGACGCGCACCAGCTGCTCGGCGGTCAGGTGTTTAGCCCAGGGGGCTTCCCGTAGGTGATCGCGCATTTCGAGGGAAGAGGGAGGCATGGTTTTCTCGCAAGAACTCAACTGACGTAAGCGCCAACGGTATCCGCACAGCGAGGCTTCGCAATCGGGGCAATCCAGTTCGTTGGCCGCGAGTTGTCTTTGGCGCTGGTCATCGGGTCTTCCCCTAGCCGAAAGGCGCGGGAATGTACATCGACGGACAGTCATTTGGAAGCGCGAATTTCAGAATCAGCTCGCGGCGATGGCAAGGCCGAAAACAACGAAGGATCAGAGACATGAATGCTGGAAATTGCAAGTCACGCCCGACCCATTCCGCGCCCCTCGTCGTATCGGCCCTGTGCTCGCTGCTGCTGTCCGCATGTGCCTCGGGGGACGACGAAACGGCACCAGTCGTGACTGCACAGCAGGCCTGCACTGCGCTGTCCGGAAAGACCATCGCGGGCGCGACGCTGGCGGCTGTTGCGGTGCCGGCGAGTGGGGCCGTACCGACCTACTGCAAGGTCAATGGCACCATCGCACCTGCGTTGAACTTCGAGATGCGGCTGCCGGATGCCTGGAACGGCAAGCTCTACTACGGCGGTGGTGGCGGTTATGACGGGTCGATCCCCGCCTTGTCCCTGCCGGCGCTCACACAGGGCTACGCCATGGTCGCCAGCGATTCGGGTCACCAGGGCAGTGCGCTGTCTGCGAGCTTCGCATTGACCGACACCTTCGCGGCCCAGCTCTTCGGCAGCCTCTCGGTGCCGACGGTGATGTCGACCGCGCTCGAGACGGTGACTGCGGCCTACGGTCTGCCGCCGTCCAAGTCGTATTTCGAAGGTTGCTCCAACGGCGGGCGCGAGGCGCTGATGGCTGTGCAGCGCAACCCGAACCTGTTCGATGGTGTCATTGCGCGCGCCCCCGCCTACAACTGGGTGGGATTCATGGGCGCATTCAATCGCACGGCCAAGGCGCTCGCGGCGCCCGGAGGCGCGTTCAGCACGGCGAAGACGGCGCTGCTGGCGAAGCACGTGCGCGACGCCTGTGACGCGCTGGACGGCCTCAATGACGGCGTCGTCTCGAACCCTGCGGCGTGCACGCCGGCGCTCGTCAACGTCGCCGCGCTGCGTTGTGCCGGCGGCGCCGATACCGGTGACACCTGCCTTTCGGATGCGCAGCTGGCGGTGGTCACGTCGTGGACGACCGACGCCGTGTTCACCGGCAGTGGCACCTTCCGCAACGCGGGCTGGAACCTGACCGGCAATGAGGACGATCCGGGCGCCTGGGGAGCCTGGGAGACCGGCGGCGGCAATGTCACCGGCGCCTTGCAGTTCCTGTTCCAGGACACCACGGTCAAGAACTACCTCGCGCGCGATCCGGCGGCGAATTCGCTGACCTACGCGCCGTGGGACCAGAACCAGAATGCGCTCTATGCGATGGCGGCGCTCAATGACGCGACGCAAACCGATATTCGTCCGTTCATCAACAGCGGCGGCAAGCTGATCCTGTGGCACGGCGGCAATGATGGGGCGCTCAGTGTGAACTCGACCGCCGAGTACGTCGCCAACATGCGCAACGCCGTCGGCGCGACGAACGCCGACGCATCCACCCGCTTCTACGTCGCACCCGGCGTTGACCACTGCGCCGGTGGCCCCGGAGCGGACAGCGCGGACTTGCTGACCGCGCTGGATCAATGGGTGACGAAGGGCACTGCGCCTGCCAATCTGACTGCGGAAAAGCGTGATGCCTCAGGCGCGTTGACCTTTGCTCGGCCGTTGTGCCAGCACCCTCAGTACCCGCGGTATACGGGGCCGGCCAATGACGCTGCGGCCGCCAAGTTGGCGACGAGCTACACCTGCACGGCGCCCTGACGAGGCACAGCAGCGGAACTACGCACCGTCCGAAAGGACTGTGCCCGAGTGGCAGTTGCGTAGCGTTCGCGGCTGATGGCCGATCGAAGAGGTGAGCGCGATGAAGCCTACCGCCTCTCGGTCGCGAAGTAGAGCAGAGCCGCGACGGGCAAGGCAAAGCCCAGCCAGGACGCGAGAGGCCATCCTCCGTGGGCGAAAGCCAAGCCGCCGAGTGCCGAGCCGATCGCGCCGCCGGCGAAGAAGGTCGCCATGTAGAGACCGTTGAGTCGGCTTCGATACTCGGCTCCCAGCACGAAGATGGCGCGTTGCCCGATGACCAGATTCGTGGTGACGCCGAAGTCCAGCACGATGCCGGCCACGACCAGCAAGCCGAGGGACAGCGGTGAGCCGTAGGCGCCGACGTGGGTCAACAGGAAGGCGCCCGCCACGGCGAGCATGGCGAACGCGGTCGCCGCTCTTGCCCAGCCGCTGTCCGCGAGACGGCCGGCGATCGGCGATGCGATCGCGCCGGCAACCCCCGCCAGAGCGAATAGCGCGATACCCCCCTGAGAGAGCCGAAACTCAGGCCCGGCCAGCAGCAGCGGCGCAGTGGTCCAGAACAGGCTGAAAGCCGCAAACAGGCATGCCTGATACAGCGCGCGACGCCGCAGCACCGGGGTCGTTCGCGCCAGATGTGCCATCGAGGCCAGCAGCTTCCGATAAGACAGCGTCGATGCAGGTTGGCGCGGCGGCAAGGTCCGGCTGAGCATCCAGGCCAGCAGGCCCATCGCACCCGACGACATGAAGAACACGGCGTGCCACGACGCGATCTGGGCGATGAAGCTGGAGACGGGGCGTGCCAACATGATGCCGAGCATCAAGCCGCTCATGACATTGCCAACCGCTCGGCCGCGTGTCGCCTCTGGCGCCAGGTGTGCGGCATACGGCACCAGCACCTGCACGGCGACAGAGGCGACTCCGATGCAAAGCGTCGATGCGAGGAACGGCAGCGGATGCGTCGACATCGCCGCTCCCAGCAGCGCCACGAGAGCGAGGCCGATCAGCGTCAGCACGAGGCGCCGCGTCTCGACCAGATCGCCGAGCGGCACAACGAACAAGAGGCCCATGCCGTAGCCAATCTGGGTCAAGGTGACGATCAGCCCCGTCGCGCCCGGCGACAGCCCGAGAGCCGCACCGATGGGTCCGGCCAGCGGTTGCGCGTAGTAGAGGTTGGCGGCGATGAGCCCGCAGGCGAAGGCCAGCAAGAGCGTCATCCGGATCGAGACGACTGGCTCCGGCGGCATCTTCGCGGCGAGCGTGGTGGTGGTCATTCGCAGCCTTTCGATGGGTCCTGAATTGCCAAAAAGAGAATCAAGCCAGCGTCTTCATTGCGACATCGACGACGACCGCCATCTCCTTGCGAGTCCGCCCCGTCTTGCCGACCAGGCGCATGCCCTGAACCAGGCAGAGCATCAGCCGAGCCGTTGCGGCGCTGTCGACATGTGCCGGGATCGAGCCGTCCGCCTGGCCCTGCCGGATCAGCTTGCCAATGAACGCCTCGTTTCGAGCAAGCGCCGATTTGACCCACTGTGCAACCTCGTCGTCGAACGTGGCCAGTTCCGCTGCGCTTCCGACCACAAGGCAGCCCAGACGCCCGCTTGCGCCATGCGACGACTCGGCATAGAAGGTCAGCGCCTTGCTCACCCCGTCCCTGCCGGTCTTGGCCGCACCGACCACTTCACGAAGCTTGGCGTCACGTACGGTCTTGTAACGCTCAAGCGCCGCCAGAAAGACACTCCGCTTGTCTTTGAACGCCTTGTAGACACTGCCCGAGGCGAGTTCCATCGCACCCGTCAGATCGCCAATCGAGGTGGCGTGATAGCCCCGCTCGCAAAAGACTCGTACGGCCTTGTCGAGCACGTCGTCCATGTCGAACTCGCGAGGTCGACCTCTGGCCGGGACGGCGGTCGAGGACACGGAATCTTTCGGCATCCGTTGATTTTGGAAGCGATCATTTCCAAAGTCAACCGCCGGCGCTCAACCTCGATGCTGCAAGGCGGCCAACGCCTCCAACGCCGGCTTCACCCGCGGCGGCATCACGCTTTCGGCGCCTGATATGAGGCAGGGAGGGCGCGGCCGGCGTGATTTCCATGCTGGTAGATTTGCGCGCCGCGTCGGAGTACCCTTCACTGGCGACGACGCACGTCATGAGCTTCAGGGAGGTTCCCCATGGCGACGATGAAACAGCAGGGTACGAAGGGAAGGCTGGTCTGGCGCATCAGCGAGCGTGCCCCGATGGGCGAATGGGTCGATCCGGCGGCGCACGTCGACGATCAAACGCTGCCGCCCAATCTTCCCGAAGTCAGCTCCGGCGGCTGGGTGATCTCGTCGTTCGACCTCTTGCACGGCACTGACATCACCGAGGACGACACGATCCCCGGCGATCTGCTCGACGAACTCTTCCCGATGCAGCTGCCGACGGTTCGCAAGGACCCGTAGCCCGCTTCAGTCGCGCCGCGGTCACCCCGCGAACGACACGATCTGTCCGGCCTGCAGGGCACCCGACTGGCGCGCCAGTTCACGGCCCGACTCGAGGCGCACCAGCGTCGGGATGCTGCGGATCGCGAATCGCCGCGCCGTCAGCGGGTTCTCGTCGCTGTTGACCTTCGCGAAGAGCACCTTGCCCTTCAGCTGCCGCGCGGCGCGATCGAACTGGGGTGCCATGCCGACGCAGGGGCCGCACCACGGCGCCCAGAAGTCGACGAGCACCGGCAACTCGGTGCGGGCCGTCACGGCATCGAAATTCGCGTCGGTCAATTCGACCGGCCGTCCCTCGAGCAGGGCCTTGCCGCACCGGCCGCAGACCGGGTCGTCGTCGAGTCGCGCCGCCGGCACGCGATTGACGGCCTGGCAGTGGACGCAGCTGACCTTGACGCTGTTCGTATTCATCCAGCCAAGCTGGGTTCGCGCGGCCCGAACTCAAGGGCTTCGCGGCTGCGGGTCAGGTTCAGGTGGCGGCTCGCCGGCGATCGAGCCCGAAGGCCCGATCAGCAGCCAGGCGCTCAACGCGCTCAGCACCGCGAGCGCTGCACACAGCAGCATGATCCAGCGGAAGCCTGCGACGAACGATTCGCCGACGGCCTGCTTCAGCGCCGACGCGGTGGCCGCGTCGACCCCGCCGGGCGGGACGATCGCCGCCAGCTTGTGGCGCTGCGCGGCGAGCCCCTGCAAGGCCTCGGGCGGCAGCTGCAATGGCGCGAGCCGGGCGCCGAGCGCGGCGTCGAATGCCCACGCCATCACCAGGCCGAAGGCCGCGATCGCGAGCAGCGCGGCCGTGCGCGACACAGCGTTGTTCACGCCCGATGCGAGGCCGGCCAACCCGGCGCCGACCGAGTTCATCACGGTCGTCGTCAACGGCGCGACGGTGATGCTCATGCCCAGGCCGAGCACGCAAACGGCCGGGAAGAAGCCCACCCAGTAGTTCGCGCCGGTGCCGGGCAGCGCGAACATCGCGAACCCGAGTGCGGCGACGATCGGCCCCGCGACCAGCGGCGGCCTGGCGCCGAACCGGTCGACCAGCTGCCCGGCCCAGCGCGACAACGCGAACATGATGGCGATGAACGGCAGCATCGCGGCGCCGGCGCCGGTCGCGCCGAAGCCCTGGACCTGGATCAGGTTCAGCGGGAAGAAGTAGAGCCCGCCACCGAGCGCCGCATAGAGGAGCAAGGTCAGCGCGTTGGCGCCGGCAAAGCTGCGCACACGCAGCAGCTTGAGCGGCAACATCGGCGCACGACCGGTGGCCTCGACCCCGACGAACAAGGCGATGCCGACCAAGCCAGTGACCGCCGCACCGAGCACCGGCGCCGAACCCCAGCCGCGGTTCGGCGCCTCGATGAACGCGAACACGAGCCCGGCCAGGCCGAGCGTCGCGAACACCGCGCCCCCCACATCGACACGCGCCTTCGAGGCTTCGCCGCGGCTTTCCGGCACCTTGGCCGCGCAGACGATCATCAGCACGACGCCGATCGGCGCGTTGACCAGGAAGGCCCAGGTCCACGAGAAGTGGTCGACGAGGTAGCCGCCGATCACCGGCCCGACGGCCGCCGTGATGCCGCTGAACGCCGACCAGGTGCCGATCGCGCGGCCGCGCTGCGACTGCTCGAACGTGGCGCTGATCAGCGCCAGGCTGCCCGGCACCAGCAGCGCCGCACCGACGCCCTGCACCGAGCGCGCGACGATCAGCTGGCCGACCGTGGTCGAGAGTCCGCAGCCGGCCGACGCGGCGGTGAAGAGCCCGACCCCGATCATGAACACGCGCCGCCGCCCGAACCGATCACCGAGCGCGCCGCCGACCAGCAGCAGCGAGGCCAGGAAGAGTGCGTACGACTCGATCACCCACTGCGCTTCGAACGCGCTCGCATCCAGCGCGCGCTGCAGCGCCGGCAGCGCGACGTTCGCGACCGTGCCGTCGATGAAGGCCATGCTCGAGCCGAGGATCGCCGCGAGCAGGGTCCAGCGTCGTGCCGCAGCCGGGCAGGGTGCTGCCTTCGGACCATGCAGGATCGCGGCTTCGTCGCAGGCTGGCTTGCCGATCTGGCTCATCAGGATGGCGTGCGCGCCCGTGATGCCGCGCAGCGTCGGCAGTCTAGCCGGGACTCGTGGTTCGCACCCGTCGAGGCCGCGGCAGGAACCCCGTCGCGAGCGAAGTGCCGAGCAGGATCACGGCGCAGCCGACCGCCATCTCCAGCGTCGGCCTTTCACCGAGAAAGATGGCGCCCCAGGCGACTGCAAACGCCGGGATCAGGAAGGTCACGGTGATCGCGTTCGCGGGGCCGACGTGCGCGATCAGGCGGAAGTACAGGATGTAGGCGACTCCCGTGCACACGACCGCGAGCAACGCGAGGTTCGTCCACGCGGCGGGCCCCGGCACGGTGCCTGGCCACAACGCGATGGTCGGCACGATCAGCACGAGCGCAGCGCCGAGCTGGCTGCCGGCGGCCACGGCCATCGGCGGCACCCCCGTGAGATAGCGCTTCGTGAAGTTCGCCGAGAAGCCGTACGAGACGGCGGCGACCACGCATGCCAGCACGGCAAGCATCGCACTCGTTTCATCGGCGCCTGCCTTCAGCGAGGCTCGACTGTAGGCCAGGCCGGCGACCCCCGCAAAGCCGATCACCAGGCCCAGCATGCGTGAGCGCGTCAGCGTGTCGCGCAGCCAGAGCCAGGCGATCGCGGCGCCGAACAGCGGTGAAGCCGCGTTGAAGATCGCGCTCAAGCCGGCGGTGATCGTCAGCGCCGCGTAGCTGAAGCACATGAAGGGCAACGCGGAGTTGGTGACGCCGACCAGCAATATCGCCTTCCAGTGCGCGAGAAGGGCGCGAACCTCGCCGCGCATGACCAGCAGCGGCATCAGCACCAAGGCCGCGCCGATGACGCGCAGCCCGGCGAGCGGGATGGCGCCGAACTCCGGTGCGCCGATGCGGATGAACAGGAAAGCGGCGCCCCAGATCGCGGCGAGTGCGAACAGTTCGGTGATGTCGGAATTCTTCAAGACGCAGATCCTTCGAGCGAGAGCGTTCAGGCCGCAGCCAGCGCATGCTCGAGTTCGAGCAGCGCGCGCTTGCGGTCGACGCCGCCGGCATAGCCGGTCAGCGAGCCGTCGGTGCCGACGACGCGGTGGCAGGGCACGATCACCGAGAGCGGGTTGCGGCCGACGGCGCCGCCGACCGCGCGCACCGCCGTGGCAGAGCCGAGCGCGCGGGCGATCTCGCCGTAGCTGCGCGTGCGGCCGGCGGGAATCGCGCGCAGCGCCTGCCACACGGCGCGCTGGAACGCCGTGCCGTGCAGGTCGAGCGGCAGGTCGAAATCGTCGCGCTCGCCGGCGAAGTAGGCGTGCAGCTGGTCGGCCGCGCGCCGCAGCAGCGCATCGTCGGGCCGGCGCAACGCCGTCAGCGGCTCGGGGTGGTGCTTCTGCCCCTCGAACCACACGCCGGCGAGGCCGCGTGCGGTGCGCGCGAGCAGCAGTTTGCCCAGCGGCGTCGCGATCGTCGTCTGCGCCGTGCAGGCGGCGTGGATCGAATCGGTGGTCGTGTTCATGGTGTCGCTTTCTCCAAGGAGTTCCAGAGCCGCAGCACCGCATAGGCGCGCCACGGCTGCCAGGCTTGCGCGTGCACTTCGGCCTCGCGCTGCGTGTTCGTTTCGAACAATTGCCTGACGGCCTTCAGCACCGCCACGTCGTTCGGCGGAAACGCATCGGGCCAGCCGAGGGCCCGCATCGCGATGTAGTGCGCCGTCCACGGGCCGATGCCGGGGAGCGCGCACAGGCGCTCGATCAGCGGCTCGGCGCGGGCCCGTGGCGCGAGCAGCTCCGCGATCTCGGGCCAGGCCCGTGCGAGCGCCTGGATCGCGCCGGCGCGGGTGCGGATGATGCCGAGCTCGGCGATCTGCTCGACGGCCGCCGCCGCGAGCGCCGTCGGCGACGGGAAGGCCCGGCTCACATCGTTCCACGGTGTCGTGAGCGGTTCGCCGAAACGCTCGACAAGGCGCCGCGCGAGCGTGCGCGCCGCGGCCACCGTGACCTGCTGGCCGAGCACGGCGCGCACCGCGACCTCGAACGCATCGAGGCTGGCCGGCAGCCGCAGCCCGGGCGCACCGGGCAGCCCGGCGAGCGCGGCGTCGATCGCCTGCGGGTCGGCATCCAGATCGAGCCAGCGTCGCACCGCGGCGACGACGCGGCCGCTTGCCGCGGCCAGCTCCGGCGCGAAGCGCAGCAGCACGATCGGCGCGGTCGCCGAGAACTCGGCCTCGACCCAGCCGGCAACCTCGGCGACGGTGCCTGCGCGCAGGCTGCGCCGCACGCGCCGCTCGGCGACGACCTCGACCTCGGGCACCGCGCGCTGCGCGAGAAAGCGCAGCAGCGCCGCGATGTCGTACGGCGCGCGGTAGCCGAGCTTCACGGTGATCGCCGCCGTGCTGTCGAACGCGGCCTCGTCGACCTCGCGACGCAGCCGGCTCGGATTCATCCGGTAGCTCTCGACGAACGCCGCGTTGAAGCGCCGCAGGCTGTTGAAGCCGCTCGCGAGCGCGATCTGCGCGACCGGCAGGCGCGTGTCGGTCAGCAACTGCTTGGCCAGCAGCAGGCGGCGCGTCTGCAGGTACTGCAGCGGCGTCACGCCGTGCTCGGTCTGGAAGATGCGACGCAGGTGTCGATCGCTGACGCCGAGCCGCGCGGCGAGCTGCACGAGGTTCGGCGGCTCGCCGCTCGCGGCCTGCGTGTCGAGCGCATCGGCGGCCTGGCGCGCGAGCGTGCGCGAGGCGTCCATCACGGTCCATGGCAAGCCGGCGCCGGGGGCGATCTCGGGCCGGCATTTCATGCAGGGGCGGAACGCGGCCGCCTCGGCCTGCGCCGGTGTCTCGAAGAAGCGGCAGTTCTTCGCGCTGGGCGTGCGCACGCGGCAGATCGGCCGGCAGTAGATGCCGGTCGATGTGACGCCGACGAACAAGCGCCCGTCGAAGCGCGCGTCGCGGGCCGTGATGACCTGATAGGCGGCGCTGTGGTCGAGGAGCGTTGCGGATTGCATGAGGACGATTATCGTCAGCGGACGCCCCACGACTCGCCGTTTTCGGACATGTGCCCGTGGCCCGCGCGGCCACCGAAACCGGCTCAGTCGGTGCCGAACTTTCCGTGCCGACCGATGCCGCCCGCGAAGCGTTGCGCGCCGCTGACCGACTCGCCCGACTGCAGCGTGCGCAGGCCGAGCGCGAACTCGTGCGCGAGTGCGTCGCGCAGCGCGAGACCGTGTTGGGCCAGCACGCTCGCGCGGTCGTTGCGCAGGCACTGCTGCGGAAACGCGGCGATCTGCTGCGCGAGTTCGAGCGCGGCCGGCAGGGCCTGGCCGGCGGGGACGATGCGATTCGCCAGGCCCAGCGCGAGCGCCTCGTCGGCCGCGACGGCGCGACCGGTCAGGATCAGGTCGAGCGCCCGACTCTCGCCGATCAGGCGCGGCAGCCGCACGGTGCCACCATCGATCAGCGGCACGCCGAAGCGCCGGCAGTAGACGCCGAACACGGCCGTCGCGCTCGCAACGCGCAGGTCGCACCACAGCGCGAGCTCGAGCCCGCCGGCGACGGCGTGGCCCTCGACGGCGGCGATCACCGGCTTGTTCAACTGCAGCCGCGTCGGGCCCATCGGGCCATCGGCATGCAGATCGCTTTCGAGCGGGTTGCCGCCGTGGCCGCTCGCGATCGCCTTCAGGTCGGCGCCGGCGCAGAACTGGCCGCCGGCGCCGTGCAGGATCGCGACGCAGGCGTCGGCATCGGCATCGAACGCGCGAAACGCCTGCGCGAGCGCATGTGCCGTTGCGCCGTCGACGGCATTGCGAACCTCGGGGCGGTTCAGCGTCACGGTCCAGATCGGGCCGGCGCGTTCGATGAGGAGAGTGGTCATACGGGATGCAGCACCAGTGCGACCGTCTGCGCCGCGAGTTCGTCGAGATCGACGCGCTTCGCCGAGCGCGGCTTGGCGCGGTACCAGGTCGCCGAGAAGTTCATCGCGCCGAGGATCATCAGCCGCGCCAGCTTCGCGTCGGCGCGCAGCAGGCCTTGATCGTGCAGTTCGTCGAGCGTGCCCTGCCAGATCGCGTCGTAGCGGTCTTTCAGCTCGATGATGCGGCGCTTGTACTGGGCCGGCAGCGAGCGCCAGTCGTACAGCATCACCGGGATGAAGTCGCTGCCGGTGTCGTGCAGGATGCCGTAGTGCGTGCGCACGAGCTGGCGAAAGCGCTCGGCCGCGGGCCGAGCCGGATCGAGCGCCTGCTGCGTGCGCTCGAGGCCGAGGCGCAGGCCTTCTTCCATCACCGCCATCAGCAGCTCGTGCTTGTTCGCGAAGTGATAGAACGGGCTGCCCGAGCGCATGCCCACGGCGTGCGCGATGTCGCGGATCGTCGTGCCGTCGAAGCCCTTCGCGCGGAACAGCCGGGCGGCGACCCGGATCAGGTCGGCGCGCCGGTTGTCGGGAGCTTCGGTCGTCGCGGTGCGGGGTTTGGCCGGCATGGGGTTTCGGGTTTGTACGCTGACGCGCGCCTGTCGAGTTCGCTACAAAGCAATTGCTTGCTTGGCAAGCCGAGCATAGCAAGAAGCAGCACGCCGCGCAGCCCTCCCAGGCACCGCGAGCAGGCCCGCCCAGGAGATCCCGGTTGCAGGCACTTCAGATCGTCATCAGCGGCGTCGCGCAGGGCTGTATCTACGGCCTGATCGCGCTCGGCGTCGTGCTGATCTACAAGGCCACCGAGACCGTCAGCTTCGCACAGGGCGAGCTGATGATGCTGGGCGCGTTCATCGGCCTGGTCGTGATGAGCTCGCTGGGCTTTCCGTTCTGGCTCGCATTCGCCGCGGCGGTGCTCGCGATGGGCGCGTTCGGCATCGGGCTCGAGCGGCTCGTGATCCGGCCGATCCTCGGCCAGCCGGCGTTCTCGATCGTGATGCTGACGATCGGCATCGGCTATGTCGCGCGCGGCGCGATCACGATGCTGCCGGCCCTGGGCACCGAGACCCACACGCTGCCGGTGCCGTACAAGGACCAGGTCTGGAACGCCGGCGCGCTGGTGCTGAACGTCGAGCAGATGGTGATCATCGCGGCGACCGTCGTCCTGAGCGCCGCGCTGTACGCCGTCTTCCGCTACAGCAAGGTCGGGATCGCGATGCAGGCGGCGTCGCAGAACCAGATCGCCGCGTACTACATGGGCATCCCGGTGAAACGGCTGAACGGGCTCGTCTGGGGGCTGGCCGCGGCCGTCGCCGCGGTCGCCGGGCTGCTGCTCGCGCCGATCACCTTCGTGCACGCGAACATGGGCTTCATCGGGCTGAAGGCGATGCCGGCCGCGGTCGTCGGCGGCTTCGGCAGCCTGCCGGGCGCGCTGGTCGGCGGGTTGGTCATCGGCGTCGTCGAGTCGCTGTCGGGCTTTTATCTGCCGGAGGGCTTCAAGGACATCGCCGCGTATGTCGTCGTGCTGATCATGCTGGTCGTCAAGCCGAACGGCTTGTTCGGCGAGAAGCTGCGGAAGAAGGTCTGATGCGATTCGTCTTCAAGACCCGCTACGCGCAAGACATCAACCTGGCCAAGCACGGCGGCCAGGTCTTCTGGTACTCGGCACTGATGCTCGCGATGCTCGCGGCGCCGTGGGTCTTCTCGGAGTACTGGCTCGCGCAGCTGACCTTCGTGCTGATCTACGCGGTCGTCGGCCTCGGCCTGATGCTGCTGTCGGGGTTCACCGGCCTGTTCTCGCTCGGTCACGCCGCCTTCCTCGGCGTCGGTGCCTACACGCAGGCGGCGCTGACGAACGCCGGCGTGCCGTTCCCGATCGCGCTCGCGACGGCCGGGCTGATCTCGGCCGCCGTCGGCATGGTCGTCGGGCTGCCGGCGCTGCGCGTGAAGGGCATCTATCTCGCGATCGCGACGCTCGCGTTCGGCTTCATCGTCGAGGAGGTGTTCGCGCGCTGGGAGCGCGTGACCGGCGGCAACGCCGGCATCCACCTCAAGGCGCCCGACGTGTTCGGGCTGACGCTCGACAACGACACCTCGTTCTACTTCGCCTGCCTCGTCGTCACGGTGCTCGCGACACTCGGCGTGCTGAACCTGCTGCGCTCGCCGACCGGCCGCGCGTTCGTCGCGATCCGCGACTCCGAGGTCTCGGCGCAGAGCATGGGCATCCACCTCGCGCGCTACAAGACGCTGTCGTTCGCGATCTCGGCGGCGCTCGCCGGCGTCGGCGGCGCGCTGTACGCGCACAAGCTGCAGTTCATCTCGCCCGACCAGTTCAACATCCTGCAGTCGATCGATCTGGTGCTGATGATCGTGATCGGCGGCATTGGCTCGATCCATGGCGCGTTCCTCGGCGCGATCTTCCTGATCACGATGCCGCAGGTGATCGGCCTCGCCAAGGACTGGCTGCCCGCGACGATCGGCCAGGCGCCGGGCCTGCAAGGCCTCGTCTACGGGCTGGTGCTGATCGGCTTCGTGCTGTTCGAGCCGCAGGGCCTGTACGGCCGCTGGCTGAAGCTGCGCACCTACCTGCAGATCTTCCCGTTCTACCGCAAGGGCATGTTCCAGCGGCAGAAGAGCTACCTCAAATCGGATCGGCTGAAATGACAGCCCCCACGTCACTTCGTTCCTGCCCCGCGAGGGGGCGCGCGCCCTCTTGGGGCGGCCCGGCAAGGGTGCGATGAGCGAGATCCTCCTGTCTGCGAAAGACCTCAGCGTGCGCTTCGGCGGCGTGCTCGCGGTCAACAAGGTCAGCTTCGATGTGCGCCGCGGTGAGGTGTTCACGCTGATCGGCCCGAACGGCGCCGGCAAGACGACGGTGTTCAACCTGATCAGCCGCATCTACACGCCGACGACCGGCTCGATCGCGTTCGAGGGCCGGCAACTCGCCGACCTGGCACCGCACGACATCGCGCGGCTCGGCATCGCGCGCACGTTCCAGAACATCGAGCTGTTCGAACACGCAAGCGTGCTGCAGAACCTGCTGATCGGCCGCCACACGCACCGGCAGACGAATCTGTGGAGCGAGCTGCTGTTCACGCGCAAGGCCCGCACGGCCGAGATCGCGGCGCGCGAGAAGGTCGAGCAGGTGATCGACCTGCTCGACCTGCAGCACCACCGCGAGGCGCTCGTCGCCGGGCTGCCTTACGGTGTGCGCAAGGTCGTCGAGCTGGCGCGCGCGTTGTGCACCGAGCCGAAGCTGCTGCTGCTCGACGAGCCTTCGTCGGGGCTGAATGTCGAAGAGACCGACGACATGGCGTTCTGGATCGCCGACATCCGCAGCGAGCTGGGCATCACGGTGCTGATGGTCGAGCACGACATGGCGCTGGTCTCGAAGGTCTCGGACCGCGTGCTCGCGATGAACCAGGGCGAAGTGCTCACGCTCGGCACGCCGGCCGAGGTGCAGCGCCATCCGGGCGTGATCGAGGCGTACCTCGGCTCGGTCGACGACGTGGCCAGCCTGCGCAGGGTGATGGCATGAGCCCCGCCCGGCCGCCCGAAGGGGCTCGCACCGCAGCGCGCAGCGCGGAGGTTACCCAATGAATGCGGACGACGCGATCCTCAGGCTGCTCAACGTCGAGAGCGCATACGGCCCGATCCGCGCGATCCGCGGTGTCAGCCTGCAGGTGCGGCGCGGCCAGATCGCGACCGTGCTCGGCTCGAACGGCGCCGGCAAGAGCACGATCCTGAAGACCATCTCCGGGATCATCGATCCGCGCAAGGGCAGCATCGCGTTCAAGGGCGAAGACATCACTGCGCGCGACCCGGCGCTGATCGTGCAGCGCGGGCTCTCGCACGTGCCGGAGGGGCGCGAGGTGTTCCCGCTGCTGTCGATCCGCGACAACCTGATGATGGGCGCCTACACGCGGCACGACCGCGACGGTGTGGCACGCGACCTGGAAGCGGTCTGCGGCTACTTCCCGATCCTGCGCGAGCGTTTCGACCAGCACGCCGGGCTGCTCTCCGGCGGCCAGCAGCAGATGCTCGCGATCTCGCGCGCGCTGATGGCCGCGCCCGAGCTGATCCTGCTCGACGAGCCGAGCCTGGGCCTCTCGCCGCGCCTCACGCGCGAGATCTTCGAGATCGTGATCCGCATCAATCGCGAGCGCGGCACGACGATCCTGCTGGTCGAGCAGAACGCCAACATGGCGCTGAACGTCGCCGACTTCGGCTACGTGCTCGAGAACGGCCGCATCGTGATGGAAGACCGCTGCGACAAGCTGCGCGAGAAGGACGACATCAAGGAGTTCTACCTCGGCATGAAGGAAACCGGCGTGCGTGGCGAGCGGCGCTGGAAGAAGAAGAAGACCTGGCGATGAGCAAGCTCTGGGACCTCGGTCATCTTCAGCCGCGCGAGGCGATCGTCGTCGAAGGCGAGACGCTGCCGGCGATGTTCTGGAACGCCGCGGCGCTGCGCGGCGGCAAGGTCTTCATGCGCCAGAAGAAGCTCGGCCTGTGGCGCGAATGGACCTGGGACGAGACCGCGCAGGCCGTGCGCGAGATCGGCAACGGCCTGCTCGCGCTCGGCTTCGAGGCCGGCGACTGCGCGTCGATCGCGTCGAACACGGTCGTCGAATGGGTGCTCGCGGACCTGGCCGTGCTCAGCTGCGGCGGCGTCTCGAACGGCATCTACCCGACCGATGCCGCGCCGCAGGTGCAGTACCTGTGCGAAGACTCGCGCACCCGCGTGCTGTTCGTCGAGGACGAAGAGCAGCTCGACAAGGCGCTCGAGGTGCGCGAGCGCCTGCCGCGGCTGCGCAAGATCGTCGTGTTCGACCCGAAGGGCCTGCGCGACTTCGTCGACCCCGACGTGATCGACCTGGCCGCGCTGCGCGAGCTCGGCCGCCGCCACGCGCAGGCGCACCCGGAGGCGCTCGTCGCGCGCAGCCGGGCATGCCGGCCCGAAGACCTCGCGATCCTGGTCTACACCTCCGGCACGACCGGCAAGCCCAAGGGCGCGATGCATTCGCACCGCGGCCTGGTCTACACCGCGCGCGGCTACAACCGCATCGTCGCGCAGGACGAATCCGACGAGCGCATGTGCTTCCTGCCGCTGTGCCACATCGCCGAGCGCATGGGCGGCGAGTACTTCGCCGTCTACACCGGCTCGAAGCTGAACTTCGTCGAGAACCCCGAGACGGTGCCCGAGAACGTGCGCGAGATCGCGCCGACCGTTTTCACCGCGGTGCCGCGCATCTGGGAGAAGTTCTACTCGGGCGTGACGATCGCGCTGCGCGAGTCCGGCCGGCTGCAGCAGCTCGCGTACGCATGGAGCATCGGCGTCGGCACGCGCATCGCCGATCGCGTGCTCGCCGGGGAGGCGGTCGGCGCGCTGCTGAAGCTGCAGTTCGGGCTGGCGCGCGTGCTCGCGCTGAACAACGTGCGCAAGCTGATCGGCATCCACCGTGCGCGCTTCTGCGTCACCGGCGCAGCGCCGATCTCGCCCGAGCTGGTCAGGTGGTACCTCGCGCTCGGCGTGCCGATGCTCGAGGTCTGGGGCATGACCGAGACCTGCGGCGCCTCGACCTACACGCCGGCCGCTCGCATCAAGCCCGGCACGATCGGCCCGGCCTGCCCGTTCAACGAGGTCAGGTGCGATCCGGCGACCGGCGAGCTGATGGTGCGCGGCACGAACGTCTTCATGGGCTATCTGAACCTGCCCGAGAAGACCGCCGAGACGCTCACGCCCGACGGCTGGCTGCACACCGGCGATGTCGGCCTCGTCGACGCCGACGGGTGCTTCCGCATCACCGACCGGATGAAGGACATCATCATCACGGCCGGCGGCAAGAACATCACGCCGAGCGAGCTCGAGAACGACCTGAAGTTCTCGCCCTACATCACCGACGCGGTGGTGGTCGGCGACAAGCGGCCCTACCTGACGGTGATCGTGATGATCGACCAGGAGAACGTCGAGAAGTACGCGCAGGATCGCGACATCCCATTCAGCAATTACGCCAGCTTGACGCTGAGCGCCGAAGTCCAACAATTGATCCAGGCCGAGATCGAGCGCGTGAACAGGAAGTTCGCACGCGTCGAGCAGATCAAGAAGTTCTGGCTGCTCGACACGCAGCTCAGCGCCGAGGACGACGAACTGACGCCGACGATGAAGCTCAAGCGCAAGCTCGTCGAGAAGAAATACGCCGCGCGCATCGAGGCGATGTACGGCTGACGAGGGTTCATCACCGAAGGAGACCACGACATGAAGACCGCATTCGTTCTCGCCGCGGCCGCTCTGGCCAGCGGTTCGCTGTACGCCCAGTCGAAGGCGCCGCCGCAGGGCGTCTCAAAGGACGAGATCGTCGTCGGCTCGATCCAGGACCTGTCGGGGCCGATCGCCGGCTTCGGCAAGCAGGTGCGCGCCGGCATGCTGCTGCGCGTGGACGAGATCAACGAGCAGGGCGGCATCAACGGCCGCAAGGTGAAGCTGATCGTCGAAGACTCGGCCTACGACCCGAAGAAGGCGGTGCTGGCGGCGCAGAAGCTCGTCAACCAGGACAAGATCTTCATCATGGTCGGCCACATCGGCACCGCGCAGAACAACGCGGCGATGCCGGTACAGTTCGAGAAGAACGTGATCAACTTCTATCCGATTACCGCAGCGCGCGAGATGTACGAGCCGTACAACCGGCTGAAGTATGCGTTCGCCGCGACCTACTACGACCAGATGCGCGGCGCCGTGCCCAAGCTCGTGAAGGAGAAGGGCGCGAAAAAGGTCTGCACGATGTACCAGGACGACGAGTTCGGCCTCGAGGTCGTGCGCGGCGGCGAGGCCGGCCTGAAGACGATCGGCATGGAGTTCGCCGAGAAGACGAGCTACAAGCGCGGCGCGACCGATTTCTCGTCGCAGGTCGCGCGCATGAAGGCCGCGGGCTGCGACTTCGTCGTGCTCGGCACGATCATCCGCGAGACGATCGGCGCGATCGCCGAGAGCCGCAAGACCGGCTTCAACCCGACCTTCCTCGGCTCGAGCGCGAGCTACACCGACCTGATCCACAAGCTCGGCGGCAAGGCGATGGACGGCCTGTACGCGACGATGACGGTGCAGAACCCGTACCTCGACGATGCCTCGAAGGGGATCAGCTTCTGGGCCGCGAAATACAAGACCAAGTTCAGCGAGGACCCGACGGTGTTCTCGGTCTACGGCTACATGGCGATCGACGCGTTCGCGGCCGGCGCCACGAAGGCCGGGCCGAACCTGAATACCGACAGCTTCATCAAAGCGATGGACACGATGAGCTTCGCGCCCGACATGTTCGGCGGCGCGCAGGTCACGTTCACGTCGACGAAGCGGCTGGGCAGCAACGTCTCGCGCCTGTCGCAGCTGCAGGACGCGCGCTGGAAGGTGATGTCGGAATACTTCAACCCGCAGTGAGCGGCAGCGGCGCCTCGACGCCGAGCCGCAAGCGCGGCGAACAGCTGCGAGAGGAGAACCTGGTCTCGTCGACGAATTCCGGCTCGAAAGCGGTCGAGCGCGTCATACGCCGAGCTGCCGCGCAGCCAGCTCCTTCATGATCTCTTCGGCGCCGCCGCCGATCATCATCACCTTGACCTCGCGGTAGATGCGTTCGCTCTTCGTGCCGCGCATGTAGCCCATGCCGCCGAGGATCTGCACGGCGGCGTCGGCGCACCATTGCATCGTCTGCGTCGCGTGGTTCTTCAGCAGGCACAGCTCGGCGACCCACTCGGCACCGGTGTCGCCGGCTTCGAGACGCGCGACCGTCGCGTGCAGCCAGGCCCGCGTGCTGTCCAGGCGCATGCGCATGTCCATCAGCTTGTGGCGCGTCACCTGGTGCTCGACCAGCGCGGCGCCGAAGGTCTGGCGCTGGCGCGCCCAATCCAGCGCCTCGTCGAAGCAGACCTGCGCGAACGCCGCGGCGCCGGCCGCCATCAGCAGCCGCTCGCCGTTGAAGTTCTCCATGATCATGCGGAAGCCCGCGTTCTCGTCGCCGATCAGGTGATCGGCCGGCACGCGGCAATTCTCGAAATGCAGTTGCGCGGTGTCGCTGCACCACCAGCCCATCTTCGCGAGCGGTGTGCGCGTCAGTCCGGCGGCGTCGCCGGGCACCGCGAGCAGCGAGATGCCGCTTGCACCCTTGCCGCCGGTGCGCACCGCGAGCGTGATCCAGTCGGCGCGCATTCCGGAGGTGATGAAGGTCTTGTCGCCATCGATGACCCAGTGCGTGCCGTCGCGCCGCGCGCTGCAGCGCAAGCGCGCGACATCGGAGCCGCCAGAGGGTTCCGTGATCGCGAGCGCGGCGATCTTCGCGCCGGCGAGCACCTCGGGGATCACGCGGCGCTTCAGCGCTTCGCTGCCGTGCGCGACGAGCGGCGGCAGCCCGATGTTGTGCGAGAACAGGCTCGCCATCAGCCCGCCGCTGCCGGCGCGTGCGATCTCCTCGGTCGCGATCAGGCGGAACCACGTGTCGGCCGGCGTGCCGCCGTAGGCCTCGGGGTAGCCCAGGCCGAGCAGCCCGATGTGCGCGGCGCGCCGGTAGAGCTCGCGCGGGAAGCCCTGCGCCTCGTCCCATGCGTTGATGTGCGGCGCGATCTCGGCAGCGACGAAGCTGCGCACGCTGTCGCGGAACAACTCGTGCTCGGGCGAGGGCTTCATCCGGCGATCTCGATCAGCACCTGGCGCGCCGCGACCTGATCGTCGACGCGCGTGTGCAGCGCGTGCACGATGCCGGCGAAGGGCGCGTGGATCTGGTGCTCCATCTTCATCGCCTCCATCACCAGCAGCAGCGCGCCGGCCGGCACGCTCGCGCCGGGCTGCGCGTGCACCTGCGTGACCCGGCCGTGCATCGGCGCACGCAGCGCGCCGGCGGCGCTGGCCTGCGCGGCCTGGACGCCGATCAACCGGAGGTCGCGCGACGCGAGCTCGGCACCTTCGCACAACCACCACGATGCATCGGCCTGCTGGACACAGCGCGCGCTGACCGGCCGGCCGTCGACGCTGGCGCGCACGACAGACCGACTCTCGCGTTCGAGCCCTTCGACACTGTGCGTCAGCGCGGCGCAGCGGGCGGCGAAGCGCTGCGGCGTGCCGCTGAACTGCCAGGTCTCGATGCGGCCGTCGTCGAGCTCGATCGGTGCCGCCGTGTCGACGCGGCCCGATGCCTGCCACCCCGCCCACAGCGGCGGCAACGCGGCCGGCGCGAGCAGCGCGTGACTCGCGGCCGCGAGCGCGCGCAGCCACGACGGCGCGTCGGTCGTGCGGGCCGCATCGTCGGCGAAGTGCTGGCCGAGAAACGCCGTGCTCACGTCGTCGGCGGCGAATGCCGGATGCCGCAGCACGCGGGCGAGGAACGCGCGGTTCGTCTTGATGCCCAGGCAGGCCGTGCGGTCGAGCGCATCGGCCAGGCGGTGGATCGCCGCGTCGCGCGATGACCCGGCGCCTCCCTGCGGCGCATGCACGATCAGCTTCGCGAGCATCGAGTCGTAGAACGGGCTGACCTCGCAGCCGCTCGCCAGCGCGTGCTCGCAGCGCACGCCGCGCGGCGGCTGCCAGTGCCGCACGTGGCCCGATTGCGGCAGGTAGCCGTGGGCGGGATCCTCGGCACACAGCCGCGCCTCGATGGCATGGCCGCCGGCCTCGAAGCGGGCGAGCGCCTCGTCCTGACACATGGGCAGCGCTTCGCCGGCGGCGATGCGCAGCTGCCACTCGACCAGGTCGACGCCGACCAGCGCCTCGGTCACCGGGTGCTCGACCTGCAGCCGCGTGTTCATCTCCATGAACCAGAACGCGCCGGGGGGTTCTCCATCGGTGTCGAGCAGGAACTCGACGGTGCCGGCTCCGACATAGCCGACCTCGCGCGCGACCGCGACCGCGACCTCGCCGATGCGCCGGCGCAGCGCCGGCGTGACCGCGGGCGAGGGCGCTTCCTCGATGATCTTCTGGTGACGGCGCTGCACCGAGCAATCGCGCTCGCCGAGGTGGATCACGTGGCCGTGCGCATCCGCGAACACCTGGACCTCGACATGCCGCGGCGCGAGCAGCGCGCGCTCGATCAGCAGCCGCGCATCGCCGAACGCGGCCTGAGCTTCCGCCGCGGCCGAAGCGAGCGCGCCGGCCAGCGCGCCCGGGTCCGACACGAGCCGCATCCCGCGCCCGCCGCCGCCGGCGCTGGCCTTGACCATCAGCGGGAAGCCGAGCCGAAGCGCCGCGTCGTGCAGCGCGCCCGGCCGCTGGTCGGCGCCGTCGTAGCCGGGCAGCACCGGCACGCCCGCGGCCGCCAGGCGTTGGCGCGCGCGCGCCTTGTCGGCCATCGCGTGCATCGCCGCCGGCGGCGGGCCGATCCAGACCAGGCCGGCGTCGATCACTGCCTGCGCGAATGCGGCGTTCTCGGACAGGAAACCGTAGCCCGGATGCACTGCCTGCGCGCCCGAGGCCAGCGCGGCGTTGATGAGCTTGTCGATGCGCAGGTACGAGTCGGCCGGGTGCTCGCCGCCGATCGCGAACACGCTGTCGCAGGCCTGCGCGTGAGGCGCGCCGCGGTCGGCATCGGGCGCGACGGCGATCGTCTTCAGGCCGAGCGCACGTGCGCTGCGCGCGATGCGCGGGACGATCTCGCCACGGTTCGCAATCAGCAGCGTGTCGAAGCGCGTCGTCATGCGCCGGCTCCATCGGGACGCGCGACCCACGCCGCCGGCCGCTTCGACGCCAGCGCAGCCAGACCCTCGGCCGCGCTGCCGCCGCGCAGCGCCGCGGCGAACGCGAGCGCTGCGAAATCGAGCGTCGCGGCAAGCGGCTCGCGCGCGCGGCGCTGCAGGATGGCCTTGGTCGCGCGCAACGCGGCGGGCTCGGCGCGGTCGAGTTCGGTCAGCAGTGCGTTCAGACGTTCGTCCAGCGCGGCAGGCTCGAACAGCTCGTCGACCAGGCCGCAGGCGAGCGCCTCGGCAGCGCCGATGCGCCGGCCCGTCAGCATCAGCCGCAGCGCTGCGCCATGGCCCAGGCGCGCGGCGACGAAGGGCGCGATCTGCGCCGGCGGCAGCCCGAGCGTGACCTCGGGCATGGCGAACTGCGCATCGCTCGCCGCGAGCACGAAATCGCAGGCCGCCGCGAGGCCGGCGCCACCGCCGATCGCTGCACCTTCGACGACCGCGATCGTCGCGACCGGGCTGGCCTGCAGCTGCTCGAGCAGCGCGCCGAAGCCGCGGTTGAAGCGTGCGATCGGGTCGGTGCCTTCGGCGGGCGCCGCGCCGGCCATCAGTTCGCGAAAGCGGCTGAAGTCGCCGCCGGCGCAGAAGCGGCCGCCGGCGCCGCGCATCACCAGCGCGCGCACGTCCGGCTGCGAGGCGGCGCGCGCGAGTGCGTCGGCCAGGCCGGCGACCATCGCCTCGCTCAGCGCGTTGCGCGTCGCCGGCGCGTCGAGCGTCGCGAACACGAACGCGCGGCGAGTCTCGATGCGGATCACGGCTGCAACCCTAGTGCCGGACGGGGAGCGTGTGCATGTATTTGGCGATGATCCCCAGCATCACCTCGTCGGCGCCGCCGGCGATCGACGCGAGCCGGCCGTCGCGGTACAGGCGCGCGACGCGGTTGTCCCAGGTGTAGCCCATGCCGCCCCAGTACTGCATGCAGCCGTCGGGCACGGTGCGCAGCAGCCGGCTGGACTTGAGCTTGGCCATCGAGGCCCACTCGGTCACGTCCTGCCCGGCGATGTACTTCTCGGTCGCCATGTAGACCAAGGCGCGCAGCGATTCGACCTCGGTCTTCAGCTCGGCGAGCTTGAAGTGCACGACCTGGTTGTCGAGCACGCTCTTGCCGAAGATCTGGCGCTCGCGGGTGTATCGAATCGTCTCCTCGATGCAGTTCGTCAGGCCCTGGATCGCGTTCGCCGCGGCCCACAGCCGCTCTTCCTGGAACTGCATCATCTGGTAGGTGAAGCCCATGCCTTCTTCGCCGACGCGGTTGCGCTGCGGCACGCGCACGGCGTCGAAGTGGATCAGCCCGGTGTCGCTGGCCATCATGCCGATCTTGCGGATCTTCTGCGCCCGCGTGACGCCGGGCGTGCCCATCGGCACCATGATCAGGCTCTTGTTCTTGTGCGCCGCGCCTTCCGAGGTGTTCGCCAGCACGCACATCCAGTCGGCTTGCAGCGAGTTGGTGATCCACATCTTGCCGCCGTCGATGACGTAGTCGTCGCCATCCTTCTTCGCGGTCGTCTTGATGCTCGCGACATCCGAGCCCGCGCCGGGTTCGGAGACGCCGATGCAGCCGACCGCGTCGCCGCTGATCGCCGGGGCGAGGAACTCGCGCTTCAGCGCGTCGGAGCCGAAGCGCGCGAGCGCCGGCGTGGCCATGTCGGTCTGCACGCCGATCGCCATCGGGATCGCGCCACAGTTGCAGTCGCCGAGCGCCTCGGCCATCACGACCGAGTACGAGTAGTCGAGCGCCATGCCGCCGTAGTCGGTCGGCTTGGTCAGGCCGAGCAGGCCCAGGTCACCGAGTTTCTTGAAGACCTCGTGCGCGGGGAACTCTTCCGCCGCCTCCCACGCGTCGACATGCGGATTGATCTCTTCGGCGATGAAGCGCTTCAGCGTGCGCCGGATCTCTTCGTGTTCATGGGTCAGTTGCATCGCGATGTCTCCTCGGGAATTCAGGGGCGTGCCACGCCGAACTGCATCGGGTGCAGCGTGCGGCGCTGCGCCTCGTCGCACAGCGCCAGGCACAGCGCGAGCACGCGGCGCGTGTCGCGCGGGTCGATCAGGCCGTCGTCGAGCAACAGCCCGGATGTGTAGAACGCATGCATCTGGCGCTCGAAGGTGTCGACGATCTGCACCTTCAGCGCCGCGAGCCGGTCTTCGTCGACCGGCACGCCCTTGCGCGCCGCGCCATCGCGCATCACGATCTCCATCGTGCCGGCGGCCTGCTGCGGGCCCATCACGGCGGTGCGTGCGTTCGGCCAGCTGAACGCGAAGCGCGGATGGAAGCCGCGCCCGCACATGCCGTAGTTGCCGGCACCGAACGAGGCGCCGCACTGGATCGTGATCTGCGGCACCGTCGCGTTCGACAGCGCCTGGATCTGCTTCGCGCCGTGCTTGATCATGCCGGCGCGCTCGGCATCCGTTCCGACGATGAAGCCGGTCGTGTTCTGCAGGTAGACGATGGCCGTGCCGGTCTGGCAGCAGCTCTGGATGAAGTGCGTGACCTTGGTGCTGCCGGCCGGGTCGAGCGGGCCGTTGTTCGTGACGATGCCGACGCGGAAGCCGGCGATCGCAGCAAAGCCGCAGACGGTCGCCGGGCCGTGGTCGGGCTTGAACTCGAGGAACTCCGAGGCGTCGACGATGCGCGCGATCACGTGGCGCATCTCGACCGGCTTCTTCATGTCGGCGGCGAACAGGCCGAGCAGCGCGTCGGCGTCGTGCTCCGGCGGCGGGCCGTCGGGCCAGCCCGCCTGGGGCTGCCAGCCGAGCGCGGCGACCAGCTCGCGCGCGAGGCCGAGCGCGTGCGCGTCGTCGTCGGCGACGTATTCCGCCAGGCCCGAGACGGTCGAATGCATGTCGGCGCCGCCGAGCGCCTCGTCGGTCGCGATCTCGCCGGTCGCGGCCTTCAGCAAGGGCGGGCCGGCGAGGAACGCGCGCGCGCGGCCGCGCACCATGATCACGTGGTCGGACAGGCCGGTCATGTAGGCGCCGCCGGCGGTCGACGAGCCATGCACGACCGCGATCACCGGGAGTCCCGCGGCCGACAGCCGCGCGAGCATGTAGAACGCGCTGCCACCATGGATGAACTGCTCGACCTTGTAGTTCAGCAGGTTCGCGCCGGCCGATTCGACCAGGTGCACGAAGGGCAGGCGGTTCTCGAGCGCGATCGCCTGCGCGCGCTGCAGCTTCTCGAGGCCTTTCGGTTGCAGTGCGCCGGCATCGATGCCGGCATCGTCGGCGACGAGCATCACGCGCGTGCCGCGCACCACCCCGATGCCGCAGATCGTGCCGCCGCCGGGGATCGACTGCTCGGCATCGGGCGTGTCCTGCAGCCAGCCGGCGAGCGTCGAGAGTTCGAGAAAGGGCAGGCCGGGGTCGAGCAGGCGCGCGACACGCTCGCGTGGCAGCAGCTGGCCGCGCCTGTCGAACAGCGGCTGCGCGCGTGCGCTGGCCGCGCGCGTGCGCGCCTCGATCGCGCGCCACTGCTCGATCAGGCCGAGCGCGTGCGCGCGGTTCGCGGCGAAAGCCTCGGTGGCCGTGTCGAGACGCAGGTCGAGGGTTGGCATGTTCAGCCGCGCAGAACCTGGGGTGTCGTCGCGAGGTGGAAGCCGTCGAACGGCGTGGTGCTGCCGCCGGTGCCGACCTCGGGCCAGATGCGCTTCGCGTTCGGCGCGGCGCCGTCGATGCGCAGGCAGGCGCCAGAGACGAACGCCGCGGCCGGCGACAGCAGGAACACGATCGCCGCGGAGACCTCGCTCTCGGTGCCCAGGCGCTGCAGCGGCACGAGTTGCTTCATGCCGCGGATCGTCTCGCGCATCGTCGGCGGGTACTGGTCCATGCCGCTCGACGCGATCCAGCCCGGCGCGACCGCGTTGACGCGGATCGGCGCCCATTCGAGCGCCGCCGTTTCGGTCAGGTTCAGCATGCCGGCGCGCGCCGCGCCCGAGTGGCCCATGCCCGGCATGCCGCCCCAGATGTCGGCAATGATGTTGACGATCGCGCCGCCGTGCGCGTTCATCCACTGCGTCACGCACTCGCGCGCCATCAGGAAGCCGCCGGTCAGGTTGTTGCGCACGACCGCGTCCCAACCCTTGGCGCTGATCGTCGCGAGCGGCGCGGGGTACTGGCCGCCGGCGTTGTTCACGAGGCCGTCGATGCGGCCGTGGTGCGCGAGCACCTGCGCGATCGTCGCCCGCACCGTGTCTTCGTCGCGGATGTCGCAGACGTGGGTCGAGCAGCGGCCGCCCGCGGCCTCGATCTCGGCGCGCACCGCGTCGAGCTTCTCGCACCTGCGCCCGACGATCGCGACCGCCGCGCCGAGCGCGGCCAGCTCGTGCGCCGTGCAGCGGCCGATGCCCGAGCCGCCGCCGGTCACGACCACGACCTGATCGGCGAACAGGCCGGGCTGGAATATCGATCGATAGCGTGACATCGTGAGCCCCGGATTCGATGCAATTCGATTCAACCAAGCACTTGCTTGGTGAGTTGCCGGCGAGTGTGCCCGTCGCCATAATGCGTTGTCAATGGCCGCCGCCGGGCAGCCAGCACCGGAGCCCACACCATGCCAGATGCGATGATCTTCGATGCCGTGCGCACGCCGCGCGGCAAGGGCAAGAGAGACGGCAGCCTGTTCGAGGTCAAGCCGGTCGACCTGCTCGCCGGCTTGCTGACGAAGCTGCAGCAACGCCTGGCCTTCGATCCGGCGCAGCTCGACGATGTCGTGATGGGCGTCGTGTCGCCGGTCGGCGAGCAGGGCTCGGTGATTGCGAAGACCGCGGCGCTGAAGGCGGGCTGGGATTTCCGCGTCGCCGGCATGCAGATCAATCGCTTCTGCGCATCGGGGCTGGAGGCCGTGAACCTGGCGGCGCAGAAGGTCGCGAGCGGCTGGGAAGACATGGTCGTCGCCGGCGGCGTCGAGAGCATGTCGCGGGTGCCGATCGGCTCCGACGGCGGCGCGTGGGCGCAAGACCCCGAGACGAACTTCGCGACCGGCTTCGTGCCGCAAGGCATCGGCGCCGACCTGATCGCCACGCTCGGTGGTTGGGACCGCGACGCCGTCGACCGCTTCGCACTGACTTCGCAACAGCGCGCGGCCGCGGCGCAGGCCGAGGGCCGCTTCGACCGTTCGGTGCTGTCGGTCGACGATTGCGTTGGCCTGCCGGTGCTCGAGCGCGACGAGTTCATCAAGCCGCGCACGACGCTCGAGGGCTTGGGCGCGCTGAAGCTCGCGTTCGGCGAGCTCGGCGCGATGGGCTTCGACGCGGTCGCGCTCGCGCGCTATCCGCAGGTCGAGCGCATCCGCCACGTGCACACCGCCGGCAACTCGTCGGGGATCGTCGATGGCGCCGCGGCCGTGCTGATCGGCAGCGAGGCGAAGGGCCGCGAGATGGGGTTGACGCCGCGCGGCCGCATCGTCGCGACGGCACTCTCGGGCGCCGACCCGACCATCATGCTGACCGGCCCGATGCCGGCGACGCGCAAGGCGCTCGCGAAGGCGGGGCTGACGATAGCCGACATCGACCTGTTCGAGGTCAACGAGGCCTTCGCTGCGGTGCCGATGCGCTTCATGCACGAGATGGGCGTGCCGCACGAGAAGGTGAACGTCAACGGCGGCGCGATCGCGCTTGGCCACCCGCTGGGCGCGACGGGCGCGATGCTGATCGGCACCTTGCTCGACGAACTCGAGCGGCGCCAGCTGAAGCGCGGCCTCGTTACCTTGTGCGTCGGCGGCGGCATGGGCATCGCGACGATCATCGAGAGAGTGTGAAGATGGAAACGCTCCGCTACGAACTGACCGACGACGGCATCGCGACGATCACCTTCGACGAGCCCGGCTCGCCGGTCAACACGATGACGCTGCAATGGCAGCACGATCTCGCCGCGGTGAGCGACTGCCTGGTGCGCGACCGCGAGCGCATCAAGGGCGTGCTGCTGTCGTCGGCGAAGAGCACTTTCTTCGCCGGCGCCGAACTGAAAGGTGTGCTGAAGCTGAGAGCCGAGGATGCGGCCGAGGGCTTCAGGCGGATCGAAGCGTTGAAGCGGAGCTTTCGCCGCATCGAGACGCTGGGCCGGCCCGTCGTCGCGTTGCTGAACGGCGCGGCGCTCGGCGGCGGCTGGGAGGTGGCGCTGGTCGCGCATGCCCGCTTCGCACTCGACGATCGCAAGATCCAGTTCGGCACGCCGGAGGTGACGCTGGGGTTGATCCCGGGCGCGACCGGCATCACGAAGACCGTGCGCCGGCTCGGCCTGATGGCGGCGCAGCCCTACCTGCTCGAAGGCCAGCTCTTCGGCCCGCGCGAGGCGCTGGCGCTCGGCCTCGTCGAGGGCCTCGGCGACAGTCTCGAGAGCCTGCGCGCGCAGGCGCTGGCGTGGATCACCGAGCACCCGGACGCCGTGCAGCCCTGGGACCGCAAGGATTACAAGATGCCCGGCGGTACGCCGTCGAACCCGAAGATCGCCGCCGGCCTCGTCGTCGCACCGGCGATGCTGGCGCAGAAGACGCGCGGCCTGTATCCGGCGGCGCAGGCCATCCTCGAGACGATGGTCGAGGGCGCAATGGTCGACTACGACACCGCCACCCGCATCGAGAGCCGCAAGCTCGCGAAGACGATGGTCGGCCAGACGACGAAGAACATGGTCAGCGCGTTCTTCTTCGACATGAACGCGATCCGCGCCGGCAAGCCCAGGCCTCGCGACGTACCGAGGTGGCGGCCGTCGAAGGTCGGCGTGCTCGGCGCCGGCATGATGGGCGCCGGCATCGCGCACGCGGTCGCGTCGCGCGGCATCGCCTGCGTGCTGAAGGACGTCAGCGTCGAGAAGGCACGCGCCGGCTTCGAGGCGGTGCGGGTGATCACCGCGCCGGCGGTCGCGAAGGGCCGCATGACCGAGTCGCAGCAGGCCGATGTGCTGAACCGGATCGTGCCGACCGCGGCGGCCGCCGATCTGCAAGGCTGCGACCTGATCATCGAGGCGGTGTTCGAGCAGCGCGAGCTGAAGGCCGCCGTCACGCGCGAGGCCGAGCCGATGCTGGCGCCGGGTGGCGTGTTCGCATCGAACACCTCGACCTTGCCGATCACCGGCCTCGCCGCGGCCAGCGCCCGGCCCGAGAAGTTCGTCGGCCTGCACTTCTTCTCGCCGGTGCACAAGATGAAGCTGGTCGAGATCATCCGCGGCGCGCGGACCGATGACGAGACCATCGCGCGCGCGTTCGACGTCGTCACCGCGCTCGGCAAGCTGCCGATCGTCGTCAACGACTCGCGCGGCTTCTTCACGAGCCGCGTGTTCGGCACCTTCGTGATGGAGGGCGCGACGCTGCTCGCCGAGGGCGTGCCGGCGCCGCTGATCGAGCACGCCGCGCTGGCGGCCGGCATGCCGGTCGGTCCGCTCGCGGTGCTCGACGAGACCTCGCTGGCGCTGTCGGTGCACGTGCTCGAGCAGACCCGCGCCGATCTCGCGACCGAGGGCAGGACCTACGAGCCGGGCCCCGGCGAACGGCTGGTCGAACGGATGGTGAAGGAGTTCAAGCGCCCCGGCCGCGCCGCCGGTGGCGGTTTCTACGACTACCCGGCCGGCGCGCCGAAGCAGTTGTGGCCGGAGCTGCGCGAGCTGTTCGAGCAGAGCGTCGTGGTGCCGCCGTCGATCGACGCCATCAAGCAGCGTCTGCTCTACCGCCAGGCGATCGAGACCGCGCGCTGCCTCGCAGAAGGCGTGCTGGCGAGCAGCTATGAGGCGAACATCGGCTCGATCTTCGGCATCGGCTTCCCGGCCTGGACCGGCGGGGCGATGCAGTTCATCGAATCCGAAGGGCGCGAGCGCTTCATCGAAAACGCCGCTGCTCTGGCGGCGCAGCATGGCGCACGCTTCGCGCTCGCGCCCGAGGTGCTCGAGCGCATTCGCCGATTGCCGCAGGGCTGAAGCCGATCAAGAAAAAGGCCCCGCATGCGGGGCCTTTTGCGTCGCACGGGGCGACCATCACTTCAGCGACAGGACCCACCCGACCAGCTGCTTCGCCTCGGCCTCGGTGACCTGCGGATTCGCCGGCATCGGGATGTTGCCCCAGGCGCCGGTGCCGCCCTTGACGACCTTGGCGGCGAGCTTGTCGGCCGCACCGGCCTGGCCGGCGTACTTGGCCGCCACATCCTTGAACGACGGGCCGAGCACCTTCTTGTCGACGGAGTGGCAGGCCATGCAGTTCTTCTTCTGGGCGAAGTCGGCCTGGGCGAACGCCGGGGCCGAGAACGCGGCAACCAGCAGAACTAGCACTGTTTTCATGTCTTACTTCACCCCGCGGGGGTGCCTCTGATGGACTACATTGGCCTCAACGCATTGTAGTGTTGCAAGGTTGACGCGCGCGCCGGTCGGGCTGCGCGAACGCAGGGAGTGTCGAGATGGTATTCGTGGTGCTGGGCTGTCTGCTGCTGGCGATGAAGTACTTCGAGTTCGGGCCGGTGGCAACGTGGTCATGGTTGCTCGTGCTGGCGCCGTTCGGCCTCGCCGTCGTGTGGTGGTGGTACGCGGATGTGTCGGGCTGGACCAAGCGGCGCGAGATGGACCGCATGGAAGAGCGCAAGAAGCAACGCCGCCGCACCGCGATGGAGCGTCTGGGCCTGCGCTACAACTCGGCCGACAAGGCCGATCGCCGCGCCCAGAAGTTCCTCGCAGCGCGGCAGCGCGAGATCGACAAGATCGAAGGCAAGCGCGCCGACAAGCGCGCGAGGGATCGAGAGTCGATCCTGGGCAGCCGCTTCGACAGCGAGCAGCACGTGACCCGGCCGGGCGATCCGAAGCCCTGAACCGCAGGAGCGCCGGCCTCAGCCGTTGCCGTCGAGCACGGCGCCGCTGCTGGCGCTCGACGCGTTCTTCGCGAACTTCGCGAGCACGCCGCGCGTGTAGCGCGGCTTCGGCGCGGTCCACGCGGCGCGGCGCTGCCTCAGCACCTCGTCGCTGACATTGACCTGCAGCGTCAGCGTGTGCGCGTCGATCGTGATCGAGTCGCCCTCCTGCACCAGCGCGATGTTGCCACCGGCGTAGGCCTCCGGTGCGACATGGCCGACGACCATGCCCCAGGTGCCGCCGGAGAAGCGGCCATCGGTGATCAGGCCGACCGACTCGCCCAGACCCTGACCGATCAGCGCGCCGGTCGGCGCGAGCATCTCGGGCATCCCCGGAGCGCCCTTCGGGCCGAGGTAGCGCAACACCATCACGTCGCCCGGCACGATCTTCTTCGCCATGATCGCGGCCAGCGCCGACTGCTCGTCGTCGAACACGCGCGCCGGGCCGGTGATGACCGGGTTCTTCAGCCCGGTGATCTTCGCGACGCAGCCCTCGGGCGACAGGTTGCCCTTCAGGATCGCGAGGTGACCCTGCTCGTACATCGGGTTCGTGATCGCTCTGATCACGTCCTGGTCGGCGCGCGGCGCATCGGGAATCGCCGCGAGGTTCTCGGCGACCGTCTTGCCGGTGATCGTGATGCAATCGCCGTGCAGCAGGCCGGCGGCGAGCAAGGTCTTCATCACCTGCGGGATGCCGCCGGCCCGGTGCAGGTCGACCGCGAGGTAGCGTCCCGACGGCTTCAGGTCGCACAACACCGGCACCTTCTGGCGCACGCGCTCGAAGTCGTCGATCGTCCACTCGACTTCGGCCGCGTGCGCGATCGCGAGGAAGTGCAGCACCGCGTTGGTCGAGCCGCCGGTGGCCATGATCACCGCCACCGCGTTCTCGATGCTCTTGCGTGTGACGATGTCGCGCGGCTTCAGGTTCTTCTTGACGGCCTCGACCAGCACCCGCGCCGCCTCGGTCGTGTGCGCGACGATCTCGTCGTGCGGGTTCGCCATCGTGCTGGCGAACGGCAGGCTCATGCCGAGCGCCTCGAAGGCCGAGCTCATCGTGTTCGCGGTGTACATGCCGCCGCACGAGCCGGTGCCGGGGATCGCGCGGCGCTCGATCTGGCAGAAGTCTTCCTCGCTCATGTTGCCGGCGCTGAACTGGCCGACGGCCTCGAAGACGCTGACGATGTTCAGGTCCTGGCCCTTGTAGCGCCCCGGCAGGATCGTGCCGCCGTAGACGTAGATCGCCGGCACGTTGGCGCGCAGCATGCCCATCATGCCGCCCGGCATGTTCTTGTCGCAGCCGCCGACGACGAGCACGCCGTCCATCCACTGGCCACCGACACACGTCTCGATGCAGTCGGCGATGACCTCGCGCGAGACCAGGCTGTACTTCATGCCCTCGGTGCCCATTGCCATGCCGTCGCTGATCGTCGGCGTGCCGAAGATCTGCGCGTTGCCGCCGGCGGCCTCGATGCCCGCGACCGCCGCGTCGGCGAGCTTCTGCAGGCCGGAGTTGCAGGGCGTGATCGTCGAGTGGCCGTTCGCGACGCCGATCATCGGCTTCTTGAAGTCGCCTTCCTCGTAGCCCATCGCGTAGTACATCGAGCGGTTCGGCGCGCGCGCGACGCCCTCGGTGATGTTCGCGGAACGGCGGTTGATCTTGCTGGCGTCAGCGGCGTCGGTCATCGTGGGTCTCCTTCGGGAATGCACAGTATCCGGGCTGCGCGAATCGGCGTCCAATAGATATGAAAGGCGGGATTGATATGCTGCATGAATGAACGAGACGACCTTTCCGCTGCCCGATCCGGGCATCGAGCTGCGCCGCTGGCGCCAGTTCCTCGCGCTCGCGCGGACGCTGCACTTCGGCCGCGCGGCCGAGCAGCTGCACATCACGCAACCGCCGCTGACGCAGGCGATCCAGCAGCTCGAGCGGCAGCTCGGCACGCCGCTGTTCGAGCGTACGCGGCGCAGTGTCGCGCTGACGCCGGCCGGCGCCGCGCTGGTCGAGCCGGTGCGGCAGCTGCTGCTGCAGGCTGCCACGCTGCAGGCGCGCGCGCGCGACGCGGCCGCGGGCGGGTTCGGCCGCGTGCGCCTGGGGTTCATCTCGACGGTCGGCTTCGGCCCGCTGCCGCTCTGGCTGCGCGCGTTTCGCGAGCGACAGCCCGGCATCGCGATCGAGCTGATCGAGGCGACCAGCGATGTGCAGCTGAAGGCTTTCGAACGCGGCGAGATCGATGTCGGCTTCATGCTGCACGCGCCGGGGCTGGCGCCGGTCGCGCCGCATCCGGCGGGGGGCGCGCCGCTGCGCCTGCAGCGGCTGTCGGTCGGCATCGAGCCGCTGGTGCTGGCGCTGCCTGATGAAGCACCGTGGGCGAGGGCGCGCCGCCTGCGCCCGGCCGATGTGCTGGCGCAGCCGTTGGTGATCTTCCCGCGCGGCGCGACGCCTTCGTTGTACGACGCGGTGCTCGCGTTCTATCACCGCCACGGCGCGACGCCGGTGATCGCGCAGCAGGCGACGCAGATGCAGACCATCGTCAACCTCGTCTCGGCCGGCCTGGGCATCGCGCTCGTGCCGCAGGCCGTGACGCAGCTGCAGCGCCCCGGGGTCGTCTACCGGCCGTTGCCGGCCGCGCTCGCGGCAGGCGCACCGCAGGGCGAGACGAGCCTGCTGTGGTCGACCGACGCGGCGCCGGCGGTGACCCGGTTCGTCGAGTTCGTGCGCGCGCTGGCGGCGCAGCCATCGAGCGACGGGGCGCTGCGTTATCGTTCGCGCTGATCCGATCCCCATCTCGCCCATGCTTCACTACCCTGAGTTCAATCCGGTCGCGCTGCAGATCGGCCCGGTCGCGATCCACTGGTACGGCATCACCTACCTGGTGGCGTTCGTGCTGTTCGTCTGGCTCGGCGCGCGGCGCGCGCAGCTCGCCCAGTTCGCATCGCGCCACTGGACGCGCCGCGACATCGAAGACCTGCTGTTCTACGGCGTGCTCGGCGTCGTGCTCGGCGGTCGCATCGGCTACGTGCTGTTCTACAAGCCCGGCTACTACGCCGCGCACCCGCTCGAGATCTTCGCGGTCTGGAAGGGCGGCATGTCGTTCCACGGCGGCATGCTCGGCGTGATCGGCGCGGTCGCGCTGTTCGCGCGCGCCCGCGGCCGGCAGTTCTTCGACGTGACCGACCTGATCGCACCCTGCGTGCCGCTGGGCCTGGCCTCGGGGCGCATCGGCAACTTCATCAACGGCGAGCTGCCGGGCCGGCTTGCCGACCCCGGCCTGCCGTGGGCGATGGTCTACCCGAACGCCGGGCCGCTGCCGCGCCATCCGTCGTCGCTGTACCAGTTCCTGCTCGAGGGCTTGCTGCTCTTCGTGCTGCTGTGGCTCTACGCGAAGCGGCCGCGCGGGCTCGGCCAGGTCTCGGGCGCGTTCCTGGTCGGCTATGGTGTGTTGCGCTTCATCGCCGAATTCTTCCGCGAGCCGGACGACTTCCTCGGCCTGCTCGCGCTGAACATGAGCATGGGCCAGTGGCTGTGCGTGCCGATGATCGTGACCGGCATCGCGATCTGGCTCTGGGGTCGCGGCAGGCTCCATCCCACCGCCTAAAATCTCGCCGATGCGCCAGATCTTCCTCGACACCGAAACCACCGGCCTGAGCCCCGACTCGGGCGACCGCATCATCGAGATCGGCTGCGTCGAGATGCTGAACCGGCGCCTGTCGGGCCGGAACCTGCACTTCTACCTGAACCCCGAGCGGCGCAGCCACGAAGATGCGATCAAGGTTCACGGGCTGACCGACGAGTTCCTGGCCGACAAGCCGCTGTTCGCGACCGTCGCCGACGAACTGCTCGAATTCGTCGACGGCGCCGAGATCATTGCGCACAACGCCGCGTTCGACATCGGCTTCCTGAACGAGGAACTGCGCCGGCTGGGCCGACCGAAGTTTCCGGAACACGTCTTCCAGGTCACCGACAGCTTGTCGATGGCGCGCGAGATGTTCCCCGGCAAGGCGAACTCGCTCGACGCGCTGTGCCGACGCCTCGAGGTCGACAATTCGAACCGCGCAGTGCACGGTGCGCTGCTCGATGCCGGGCTGCTCGCCGAGGTCTACATCCGGATGACGCGCGGCCAGAACTCCCTGGTGATCGACGCCGGCGAGACGAGCGCCGCGCAGGCTGCGCTCGAGGCGGTCGATTTCGGCCGGCTCGAACTGCAGATCGTGTTCGCGAGCGAGGCCGAATGCGCCGCGCACGGCGCGGTGCTGGCCGAACTCGACAAGGCCAGCGGTGGCAAGACGGTCTGGCGGCAACTCGAGCCTGTGGCATAATCTTTGGCTGTTCGCGGCGCACCCACGCCCGCTGAACATGCAGCCAAGTTTGCAGATATCGGGCGGTTAGCTCAGGGGTAGAGCACAACATTCACACTGTTGGGGTCGGGGGTTCGAAACCCTCACCGCCCACCATCAAGACACCACGTGTCAGCGACCGGCGGGCGGCGGGTCGATCGCCCGGCCATCGGCGCAGGGGCCGAGTCGGTGGCGGACACCTTGGACTCGAATCAGCAGTGCCAGGGCACGTGGAACGCTTCGGTATCGAAGCTCGTCCGCCAGCAGGCTGAGCGTTTCCGGATCGGCGTTCGAACGGCTCAGGAGCTCCTCCAGCTGCTGGAGGCTTTGCGTCATCAAGGCGATGGCCATGTCTTGGTCTCCCGCAGGCCTGTCAGCGTTGCTCGGTTCAGGCGAGCTGCTCGGCGCCGTTGTACCAAGCCATCCACGGGGGGAGAGCGAGTGGTTTCGCCAGCTCGTTCAGATATTCGAGTTGAAGCGTCAACCAGTACGAATACCAGGCGGCGGGCCACGCCCACCACTGTTCGGGAATGGGCAGCGTCGAGTCGATCACGGTGCCGGAATGAGAAGTCATCGCTTTACTCCTGGCGTGCGGGCGAATCCGTTGACTTTAGGCGCTGCGCGCGCCTATTGCTTGACCAAAAGCAAGCCCCGGTTTCACTGGCCGCCGACCGCGTCGCTGGCGACCCGCCGCAGCCCCAGCACGAGCGCCGACGAGACCAGCACCAGGCCGATGACAAGGCCGATCCAGAAGCCGTAGACCTGCATCGGCTCGCCCGCGACGCCGTGGTATCCGAGCCAGGTTCCGACCGGAACCCCGATGGCCCAGAACGCGACCAGCATGAACACCATCGGCATCAACGTGATCTTGTAACCGCGCAGCGCGCCGATCGCGCAGACCTGCGCCGCGTCGAACAACTGCCAGAAGGCGGCGAAGAGCAGCAGGTTGGCGGCGAGCATCCGCACCGCCGCGTCGGTGCTGTAGACCGCGGCAACCTGATGCCGGAACAGGATGATCGGCCCGATCGCGAAAGCCGCAATCAGGAGCCCGACGGCGATCCCGTTCCACGCGATGAATCGCGCACCGACCGCGTCTCGCGCGCCGAGCGCGTGCCCGACGCGGATCGTCAGCGCCGACGACAGCCCCATCGGCAGCATGAAGATCAGCGCCGAGAAGTTCAGCGCGATCTGGTGCGCCGCGATCTGCACTTCGCCGAAACGCCCGACCAGCACCGCGATGCTCGAGAACGCGGCGACCTCGGCGAACCCGGCGCCGCCCATCGGCAGCCCGAGCCGCAGCAGGCGCTTCTGGGCCGCCCAGGTCGGCAGCGTCCACGCGCGCCACAGGAAGTAGGGCTTGTAGACGCGCGCGTATCGCGTCCACAGGGCCAGCAGGATCAGGCCGACCCACATGCCGATGCCGGTCGCCCAGCCGCAGCCGGCCCCGCCCATCGCCGGCAAGCCGAAGTGCCCGTAGATCAACACCCAGTTCAGCAGCGCGTTGACCCCGAGCGTGACGAACGAAAGCACCATGATCGGCGCGGTCTGGTTGATGCTCGCCGAGTAGAACGCGAGCGAACGGTAGACCAGCGCCGCCGGCATGCCCAGGCCGATGCCCCACAGAAAGACCCCGGCCCGCTGTGCGAGCGGCGCTGCGATGCCGGCGAATGCGAGCAGGTCGGGCGCAAACGGCACGAGGCTCAGCGGGACCAGCCCGGCGAAGCCCGCCAGCCAAATGCCGTCGCGTGCGTCGCGCGCCACTGCTTCGGCGTCGCCCGCGCCGAAGTGGTGGGCGATCATCGGCGAGACCGCCTGGGCGACGCTCATCAGGCTCACGAACACCGGGATCCACAGCGCGACGCCGATGCCCACCACGGCCTGCTCCATCGCGCCGGCGTGACCCGACATGACCGTGTCGAGGAATCCGAGCAGCACCTGGGCGATCTGCGACAGGATGATCGGGCTCGCGAGGCGCAGCAGCGCGCGGCTCTCGGTCGTGGACTGCGTGGACGGGAACGTGAACATGCGGGGGCGGCAATGTACCACCGCGCCGCTCGGGCCGCTGCCGCGCAGCGAAAGCCTTGGCTCAGGGCGTCGAAGTCGGCTTCCAGCCGTTGACCGAGCCGATGTAGGCCCAGATCAGGTCGATCTGCCCAGGCTTCAGCGTCGCGCCCCAGGCCGGCATCGCTCGCAGCCCGTTCGTCACCGAGCGCACGAAGCGCTCCTTGTCCTGCTGCGGGAAGCTGCGCAGGTCGAAGCCGATGCCGTTGGTCGCGAGCTCGATGCCGTGGCAACGCTGGCAGGAGCTGACGTAGATCGACCGGCCCATCGCGACCGGGTCCGATCCCGGCTGCTGCGCGCTGGCCACCGGCGCTGCGGCGGCGAGCGCCGCAGCGAAAGCGAATGCGATCCGTCGCCGTCCGGTCATCGGGCCGCGGGCAATGCGAAGGTCCACACCGAACCGCCGGCCGGAACGTTGGCCACGTCGGGGTCGCCGGCGAGCGCCGCGTAGACGGTCGCCGAGCCGCTGAGCACGGTCACGTACTGGCGGCCGTCGCGCTCCCAGCTGATCGGCAGGCCGCTGATGCCCGACCCGGTCTGGAAGCTCCAGAGCTTTGCGCCGGTCTTCGAGTCGAAGGCCATGAACTGGCCACTCTGCGAACCGGTGAAGACAACGCCACCGGCGGTCGACAGCACGCCCGACCAGAACGGCGACTTGTTCAGCACCCGCCACACCGCCTTGCCGGCCGCCGGGTCCCAGGCGACCAGGGCGCCGCGGTTGCCGTCTTCCGGCGCGACGAAACCGCCGAGCTCCAGCCCGAGATACCAGTTCGGGCCGCCGGGACGCTCCTGCTTGACGTACTTGACCTTCATGCCGAGATCGATCGAGTTCAGGTACACGAGGTGGCTGCTCGGGTCGTAGCTCATCGGCATCCAGTTCTTGCCGCCGAAGGCGCTCGGCCAGACCTCGATGAAGTCCTTCATCTCCTCGGTCTTGCGAACCATCGCGGTCATCGGCGTGTCGATCGGCCGGCCGGTGGTCTTGTCGATGCCGGTGGCCCAGTTGAGCTTGCGTGCGAACTGGGTGGCCGAGACGAGCTTGCCGCTGGTGCGGTCGAGCACGTAGAAGAAGCCGTTGCGGTTGGCCTGCATCAGCACCTTGGTCGTCTTGCCGGCCGCGCCGGGCAGGTTGGGCAGCTCGGCGAGCACCAGTTCGTTGGTGCCGTCGTAGTCGTACGGGTCGCCGGGCGAGAACTGGTAGTGCCAGACGACCTCGCCGGTCGACGGCTTGAGCGCGAGCACCGAGCCGATGTAGAGCGAATCGCCGCCGCGGGTCGCCGGGTTCCATGGGCCGCCGTTGCCGACGCCCCAGTAGACCAGGTCGAGCTCGGGGTCGTAGGTGCCGGTGAGCCAGGTCGGCGCGCCGCCGGTCTTGTAGGCGTCGCCTTTCCAGGTGTCGCCGCCGGGTTCGCCGGGAGCGGCGGTGGTCCAGCGGTGCCACTTCTTCGCGCCGGTCTTCAGGTCCCACGCGTCGAGGAAACCGCGCGTGCCGTACTCGCCGCCCGAGATGCCGGTGATCAGCACGCCGCCGGCGATCAGCGGCGCATGCGTCATCGTGTAGCCGTCCTTGTACTCGGCGGCCTTCTGCTTCCACAGGGTCTTGCCGTCGGCCATCGAGATCGCCAGCACGTGCGCGTCGATCGTCGTGCGATAGAGCACGCCGTCCAGGGCCGCCATGCCGCGCGAATGGATGCCGCAGCACAGGTAGCCGGCGATGTCGGCGGGCAGCTCGATCGCGCTCTTCCATGTCTGGCGGCCGGTCAGCGCATCGATGGCGATCGTGTGCGTGTGCGAGGCGACGTACATCGTGCCGCCGATCACCAGCGGCTGGCTCGATGCGTTGCTCGAGTTGTCGAGGCTGAGATTCCACACCGCCTGCAGCTTGCCGGCGTTGCCGGCATTGATCTGCTTGAGCGGCGAGTGCCGTTGCTGCGACCAGCCCATGCCGTAGGTGGTGACGTCGCCCGGCGTCGTGGCGTCGTTGCGCAGATCGGCCAGGTTCTGCGCCGCCGCGATCGCCGCGGCCGACGACAGCAGCATCGCGGCCAGGCCGCGCATGATCGTCTTGTCCATCGTGTCTCCTCGAGGGTCTTGTGTTTTCGGACGGCTTGAACGATAGAACGATGACGGGCAGCCGGCCACTCCGGGAGTAACCCTAGCCCTGCGCTGTTCCGTTGCGAGACAGCTTGCGCGGCGGCGCGGGTCCATCGCACACTCGCCGCCGGAGACCCCTCATGACCACCGGCCCGAGCCTTCCTGCCAATCCCTTCTACGCATCGCCCGAGCAGCGGGTCGCGCTCGCGCGCCAGCACTTCTTCGAGAACGGCGTGCGGCCGTCGGGGATGGTCAGCGAGGCGGTGATCCAGTCGTGGTCACGCTGCCTGCGCACGCACCCGGATCCGACGCGACCGGCGGTGTTCGAGCCGGTCACGACCAGCCGCGTGCACGGCGCCCTGCGCAGGAACCGCGAGCTGCTGGAGGCCGCCAGCGATGAGCTGCAGCGGCTGCAGGTGACGCTGGCGGGAACCAGCGGCACGGCGATCCTCACCGATGCGCAGGGCGTGATCATCGGCACGACCTTCGCGCAACGCCGCAGTCACGAGCAGCTGATGCCTGCCACCGCGCGAATCGGCGTGAACCTGGCCGAAGAGATCGTCGGCACCACCGCGCCGGGCATCACCGCTCGCAGCGGCCAGCCGAGCGTGGTCGTCGGAAGCGAGCACTTCTTCGGCAACGTGCAGACGATGCAATGCGCCGCAGCGCCGATCCGCGACGTGCGCGGCGAGCTGGCCGGCGTGCTCGATCTGTCGAGCGAGGGCATCCCGTTCGGCTTCGATGCCGCCTCGGTGGTTGCGCACTACGCGGCCGAGATCGAGAACCGGCTGCTGTGCGCGCAGTCCATCGAGCACCTGGTGCTGCGCATGCAGATCACGCCGGTGCTGCTGCACTCGCCGATGGCGGCGCTGGTCGGCGTCACCGGCGACGGCCGGATCGATTGGATGAACGGTGCCGCCGCCCGGCTGCTCGGCCTGACGGCGCCGCTCGGACGCCGCGAAGCGCCCTGGGTCGAAGACAGCCTGGGCGTGCCGCTCGAGGCGCTGATCTCGATGTCAGCGCGCAGCGAGCCGCAACCGATGCATCTGCCGAACGGCCTGATGCTGTGGGTGGGCTGCGAATGGCGTTCGCGCGACGGCCGCCGCGAAGTGCATGCGGCCGGGACCGATCCCGCCCCCGCGCCGCAGCGCGCGTCGCCGCCGCCGGCGCCGGCGCCGCAGGCCGCGACGCTTCGCGACACCGAGCGTCAGACGGTCGTGCGCGTGCTGGCCGAATGCGGCGGCAACATGTCGAAGGCGGCGCGCACGCTTGGCGTGTCGCGGGGCCTGATCTACCGCCACCTTCGGCGCGGCGCCGACTGACCCGGGCGGTCGATCGACGCAGAACGTGCGGCGGAAGTCGGCCGTCAGAAGTCGACCTTCTGGCCCGGCTCGGGCACCACGACGCGGGTCGTCGACGCCGCTCCGAGTGCGGCGCTGAACTCGGCCGGCGTGCCGCGCAGCAGCGGGAACGTGCCGTAGTGGATCGGAATCGCATACCTGGGTTTGATCAGGTCGCGCACCGCGATCGCGGCGTCCTGCGGGCCCATCGTGAAGTGGCCGCCGATCGGGATCAGCACCAGGTCGGGCTTGTAGGTCTCGCCGATCAGCCGCATGTCGCCGAACAGGCCGGTGTCGCCCATGTGCCAGATCTTGAAGCCGTTCTCGAGCTCGATGATGTAGCCGACCGGCTCGCCGCCGTAGTGCGTTTCTTCCTTGTCGGTGGCCGGGTTCTTCCAGACCAGCTCCGAGGCATGCTCGGCGTGGACGGCCGTGATCTTCGGGCCGGTCGGGCCGAACGGCATCACGGTGCCGCTCTTGCCGAAACGCTGCGCCAGCGCCGCCGGCACGATGCCGAGGCTGACGATCGCCGAGCCCAGGCCGCCGGCGTTGTAGATCGGTGCGTTGTTCAGCTTCGCCAGCGCCGGTGCATCGGCGAAGTGGTCGTTGTGGGCATGCGTGACGAGGATCATGTCGACCTTGCCCAACGCGCTCAGCTGCTTGTACTCGGCCGGCGTCTTCGGGTTCGTGGCGAGCCAGGGGTCGATCGCGATCACCTTGCCGCCGGGGGTCGTGATGCGGGTCGTGGCCTGCCCGAGCCAGAGCACCTCGGCCTTGCCGGCGGCGATGTTGCCGGGTGCCACCGGCTGCAGCGCCGCCGGCGTCTGCGGCGTGGGCACGCCGGCGCAGCCGGCGAGGGTGGCTGCCACGGCAGCCAGGATCAGGGAACCGAGTTTCTTCATGCCTGCTCCTTGATGGAAGTCCTCGATGGAAACGAGCCGGGAGTGTCGATGCACCGTCGGTGAAGTGTCAACACTTCGAACAAGATCGAAAACTCTTTGAGGCCTCCGAAGGCCATCCGCTGCGTTAGCATCCGCTCCATGCCGACCCGCGCTCCCGCCAAGAAGAACGCCGCACCGGCCCGCGCCGCGACGCCGGAACTCGGCCTGGCGCACGGCATCTGCGAACAACTGCAACAACTGATCTACAGCGGCGAGGTCGCCCCGGGCGAGCGTCTCAACGAGGCCGTGCTGGCGCTGCGCATGGGTACCAGCCGCGGGCCGATCCGCGAGGCGATTCGCATGCTGACGGGCATCGGCCTGGTGGTCGCGGTGCGCAACCGCGGCGTGTTCGTGCGCCGGATCTCCGTGCGCGAGATGCTCGAGATCTACGAACTGCGCGCGTTGCTCTTCGGCTTTGCCGCGGAGCAGGCGGCCGGTCACGTGAGCGAGCCCGACCGGCTGCAATTCGAGCAACTGCTCGATGGCATGGACGCCGCCTGCGAAGCCGGCGACGGCCAGCGTTACTACGTGCTGAACCTGCGCTTTCACGCGCTGCTGATGGCGCAGTGGCCGAACCAGCGCGCGCGGCAAGCCTATGAAGACCACGCGAAGGAGCTGCACCTGTACCGGCGGCGCCACTTCGACGCGACCCTCAACATGCGCCGTTCCAACATCGAGCACCGCCGCATCTTCGAGGCCGTGGCGAAGGGCGCGAAAGACCGGGCCGGCAAGCTCGCGCAAGCCCATGTGCTGCACGGGCGCCAGCGCCTGCTGTCGACGCTCGACGTGCCGGCCGCGCCGGCCGCCGCAGCGCGCGTCAGTCGAGCGATATGACCCTGTCTCCTTCGCTGGGCCGGCAGCCATCCGGAATCGCGGTCCAGCCCCGGTGCACGACGACCTGCCGGCCGTTGTGGCAAATCTCGACACGCTCGCTGGCCGGCAGGCGCTCGCGAACGAACGCCTCGACGGTCGACGGCAGGCTGACCTTCAGCTTCAGCGCGAAGCGGTCGTCCTGCGGGTGATCGTCCAGGTGCAGAAAGGGCACGAAGACCGACGCGAACATCAGTGCGTGCGAGCCGATGTCCACCGGCTCTGGCGCGTAGTGCGCGTCCTGCAGCCAGCGCTGCGCGCGGCTGCGCAGGTCGTCGGCATCGGTCAGGTCGCCCCAGGCCACCGCGAGCATTTCAGCCACCCATTGGTTGCAGTTCTGGTGCAGCAGGCTGAACGGGTAGGCGTTCGCGCTGTAGCTCGCCGCCAGCAGGTGCAGCGCACGCGGCGTGTCGAGTGACGCGCGGCGCAACGATTGCGCCGCCGCGTTCGGCAGCCGCACGATCGAGACATAGCCGAGCGAGGCATCGTCGATTCCCATCGCGAAGCCGGCGAGGCCCTGGTCGTAGATTCGCGGGCGACTTTCATCGCAGGCGTAGTAGAGCTGGCGCGCCGACCAGGTGCCGGTGTCGCCGCGCCACGCGACGGCGGAATGCGAGTAGCGGATGCGAAAGCGCGACAGGTCCATCCCCGAGCGGCTGATCAGCACGGCGTCGTCGCCCGCATTCAGCTCGTCGCGCAGCACCGCGGCGAAGCGCAGTGCGAGATCCTGCTGGCCCGCGCTGAGCGGGTGCGCGCGATCGCAGAACGCCGAAGAGTCGGACTGCGCATGAGCCGCTCCCGCCGCGAGGGTTGCCGCGAGCGCCAGGGCGCACCCGAGCTTCAAAGGCTCAGCGGGCGCGCCGCGAGGTCGTCGAACCAGTCGTCGGCGAGCACGAGATAGAAGGCCTCGCGCGTGTCGCCGCGCGCGAACTCGAAGCCGTAGACGTGCCGGCGCGCATGCACGCGGTCGCCGGGGCCGAGGCGCTGCTGCTGCGCGATCGCACGCGGCAGATCGAGCACGACCTGCTGCTTCGGATCGTCGGCCTGCAGCGTGATGCGCGCGATGCCGGCGCGATCGGGCGCGTCGCCCACATCGATGATGCGGTAGTCGACCTCGGCGGTCTTGTCGCCGCCGGTCGAACTGTTGCTCGAACCGCGCAGCGATGCGGACACGCTGCCGCTCGAGGCCGAGCCCGCGCTCGACGCCGACGACGTGAAGCTGTCGGCGTGCGCGAGCGGCGTGAAGCTGACGGCCGCGGCGAGGCAGGCGACGCGGAGTGTGAAGGGGAGGGTCATCGGGTGGTCCTTGGGTCGAAAGAGACTGTGCATCAGCGCAGGTAGGCCATCAACTGTTCGGCGCCATTGTCGATCCCGACCTCGGAGGCGCTCATCGCGCCGATGCCGGCCTTGAGGTTCCATGCGTTCGGGTATTGCTTCGCCACGTAAGCGCCCAGAAGTTCGTTCGAGGCCGCATCGTAGATCTCGACGGCGAAGCTCACCGAGCCCGTCATCGTGCCTTCCTTGCCGCGCACCGCCTGAACCGCGTTGTACGGGCCGCCCAACAGGTCGAACCGCGTGAAGGTGCTCAAGACGGCGGTGTTGGCCTTCGCGCCGGTCAGCGTGAGCCTGATGCGCAACGTGTCATCGCCCGGGACCTTGGACTTTCGCAGCCGGGTGCTCAGCTTCTCCGAGAACCGACTTTGCAGGTAGCGGGCCAGGTGGGCCTTGCTCTCGTCGGAGATGTCTTCGAACTGGTTGTCGCGCCCACCGTAGACGACCACCGGTTCGACGATGAAGGCGGCGTACTTTCCCCAGTCCGTCTCGGTCTTGTATTCGTAGGGGATGCGGCCGGTCGCGTCGCGCTCGCTGATGCGCATCTTCGACGCCGAGGCGACGCCGGTGTACGGCAATGGTTGCGTCGTGGAGCAGCCTGCCAGTGCGACGCACAAGGCGAGACCGGCGGCGCCGCGGTGGAGAGTGGATGAAGTGAGCATTCGGCCTTCCTGGGTTGCTGGGTTGAGGTGGAGCATTACGAAACCGCTCCGTACAGTTCAGTATATGGCGGGCACCGAACGGCGGTCAACTAAAATGTACCGACGTGTTCATTTTTGAGGGGGCCCGATGAAGGTGCGAACGGAGGCGCGACGCCAGGCGATCCTCGAAGCGGCGACTGAGCTGTTCAAGGAGATGGGCTACGAGCGCGCGTCGATGAGCGAACTGGCCAAGCGCTTCGGCGGCTCGAAGGCCACGCTGTACGGGTACTTTCGTTCCAAGGAGGAACTCTTCGTCGCCGTGGTCGAGTCTGTCGCCACCGCGCATCTGCTGGGTGCCGCGAAGGAGCTCGCCGCCGAAGGCAACGCCCCGTCGACGCTGGAGGCGCGGCTGATGCGCTTCGGCGAGCGCATGCTGGACGTGCTGACGAACGACGAGAGCGCGCTAGCCGTCTACCGGATGGTCGTCGCCGAAGCGGGGCGTTCGGAGGTCGGCCAGCTGTTCTACGCGGCCGGGCCGGCCGAGGCGGTCGATGCGGTCGCGGCGATCCTGCGGGCGGCGATGCAGCGCGGCGAATTGCGCCGATCGGATCCGCGCATCGCCGCCATGCAATTCCTCGCGCTCGTCACGGCCGAGAGCGACGCGAGGCAGTTCCAGCGGAACCCGGCGCCGTTGCCGCGCAAGGACCTGCGCCCGATGGTCAAGCGCGCGATCGAGTTGTTTCTCAGAGGCGCGGGGCCACGCTAGGACCTGTAGACAAGTCCCAGTCAGCTCTGCTGTCTTGCGCCGCCGGCGCTCAGCTCGGCCCAATCGAGCTCCTGCAGCAGCACCCGATAGGCATCGTCGCCGATCACCTCGTCGCGCCGCAGCTCGAACGCGCGCTGGCGCGCCACCCCGATCGCGCGGCGCCGGAGCGGCCCGCCGGGCACCTCGTCGATCGGCGTGTCGGGCGCCTGGCGGGCGTTCATCTCGACGATGGCGCCGTATTCCTTGCGCAGCAGTTTCGCGGCCGGCGTCTCGTCGTCCTTGATCGCGTCGAGCAGCGCGTCGTAGGCCTGCGTGCGGCCGATCCGGATCTCGCGGCCGACGGGATCGTCGTCGGTCAGGCCCATGCGGCGGATCAGCGCCTTCATCGTCAGGCCCTGCAGCACCAGCGTGCCGAGCACGACCGCGAACGCGCACAGCAGGATCAGGTCGCGGTACGGAAAGGGCGACCCGTTCGGCAGCGTCTCGGGGATCGCGAACGCCGCGGCCAGCGTGACGATGCCGCGCATGCCGGCCCACGAGACGACGATGCCGCCGGCCGCCGTGGGCCGTGTGCCGGTGCCGGCGCGGTCATGGCGCCAGCGCCTCAACGCGTTGTAGCTCATCACCCAGGCGAAGCGCGCCCCGATCGTGACGGCCAGCACCACCGCAGCGGTGACGATCGCGTCGACCCGCGCGCCGCCGGCTTCCAGCCGGGTCCAGATCGGCCGCAGCTGCAGCCCGATCAGCACGAAGGCGAATGCGTTGAGCACGAAGACGATCGCTTCCCACACCGCGAAGACCGGCACGCGCACGCGCGCCGGCAATTGCGGGCCGGCGCGCCGCGCGAGCGTCATCGCGAACGCGACCAGCGTCAGGATGCCCGAGAGCCCGACGGCCTCGGCCGCGAGCCACACGCCGAAGGTCCAGGCGAACTGGACGATCAGCAGGATCGGCACCTCATGCAGGCCGCTCGTCAACGGCCGCAGCACATGCGCACAGGCGACACCGGCCGCGAGGCTGCCGAAGACGGTCAGCACGAACACCGGCGCGTAGCTCGCGAAGCCGAGGCTGCCGGTCAGCGCGGTCATGATCGCGAGCCGGTAGACGAGCAGCGCGCTCGCGTCGTTCAGCAGGCTTTCGCCTTCGAGAATCTTCAGCAGCTTGTGCGGCAGCTTCACCTGCCGCATCACCGCGGTCGCCGCGGCCGCGTCGGGCGGTGCGACGATCGCGCCGAGCGCGATCGCGATGGCCCACGGCATCTCGGGCACGAGCCAGCGCACCGCGAGCGCGACGGCCGGCACCGTCGTTCCGACCGCGGCGATGACGAGCCCGGCGACCGGCCGCCAGTTCGCGCGCAGGTCGCGCAGCGAGGTGTCGTAGGCCGCGTCGACCAGCACCGGCGCGACGAAGAGCGTCAGCGCGAGGTGCGGGTCGAGCGTCCAGTTCGGGCTCGCAGGCACGAACGCGAGCAGCGCGCCGCCGAGCGCGAGAAAGGTCGGGTACGGCGCGCCGAGCCTGCGCGCCAGCGCCGCGAGCAGCGCCGCACCGAGCAGCAGCACGATGATCCATTCGAAGGTGGCCATGGGTGAGTTGCGTCCTTCCCGTCGCGTCGGATTGTGTCCGACGAGGCGGTGAAAACGCGATGACGCCATCTGCTCGCTATGCGCTTCGCGCGGGGCGGGCGTCCGGCATCCGTTCCAGCTCGGCGTCGGCGGTGACATAAGGCACATGGCGATAGTCGTGGATGAAGCTGATCCGGCCGTCGCGCCACTCGAGCCACATCATGGAGCTGGGCCTGGCCGCGGTGCGATCCTCGAAGACTGCAATCGCCTCGCGGCCTTCGAGCCAGGCCGGGACGAGCCACACGCGATCGCTTCTGGCGTAGATCGTGAAGAACATTCCGACATCGGCGCGGCCGGCGCGCAGCGGGTGCGAGGACTGGTTCAGCTTCACGTCGTCGGCCAGCAGCGCGCGCAGGCCGTCCCAGTCGCGCTGGTTGAAGAGCGCGACGTAGCGCAGCATCGCGGCGGACGCCGCCCGCGCGCTCGCTGGCGGCACGGCCTGCGCATGGATCTCCCGAAGCCGCCCCCGGCCGCGTGCCAGATGACCCTTCACCGCGTCGACCGTCAAATCGAGGAGGGCAGCGATCTCGCCCAGCGACTCGTCGAGCACGTCCTTCAGGATGACAACGCTGCGCTGCAGGACCGGCAGCTCCGCAAAGCGTGACACCGCGGTGTTCACCGCTTGCTGGCGCATCAGCATCTCCATCGGGTCGGGGCTGGCGGGGTCGGCCATGTCGGCGGCGGTCTCGATGGGCTCGGCATGACGCACTGCCCGGCCGCGCAACGTGTCGAGGGCGCGGTTGTGGGCGATCCGGAACAGCCAGGGGCGAAGCGGTGTCGACTCGTCCAGCCCCGGCAACGCGGCGAAGGCGCGAACGAGCGTGTCCTGAACGACGTCCTCGCCGTCGATGACGGATGCCATCAGGCGCGCGCAATAGCGATGCAGCTCGGGCCGGAGCGCGCCGGCCAGCGCGACGAGGGCCGCGTGGCGGTCGCCGTTCGTCGGGACCGGCCCTGCGCTCAAGCCGCCGCCTCCTCGAGGATCGTGATGCCCGTGTCGCCCTTGAGCCCGAAGGCGAAGCCCGGCGCATATTGCGGGTCGTCCAGCACGGCGACGACCTTCTCGCCGAACTCCCGCGGCGGCATTGGCGTGCCGAAGCGCGCCAGGAAGGCTTCGGGCTCGAGGCCCATCGCGCGCGCATAGGCGCTCGCACCGGCATCGCCGACGCCGGTGCCGCCGACCATCTGCAGCGGCACGATCGTCTGGAAGCGGATGCCGAGATCCTCCTGCTTCGAGATTCCATCAGCGTAGCGGGCCATGAGCCACAGCATGCGCTTCGCGCCGGCATAGGCGCCGGAGAGCGGCGAACCGTTCTGCGCGGCACCGCTGGACCCCACCAGCACGCGGCTTCCCGGCGCGAGCGGCAGCCTGAGTGCTGCCTGCAGCCAATGGAATCCCGCCTTGACGTCGATCTCCCAGGGCACGGCGAAGTCGGCCCAGCTCAGCCGATCCAGCCGACCCATTCGCGGCTTCGCGCCGGCGTTGAGCACCAGGATGTCCGGTCGGGTCTCGGCCAGGATGCGCTGGGCGGCGCGCTCGTCGGTCACGTCGGCGCAGAGCGCGGCGATGCCCAGCCGGGCACGGACGGCGGCGAGCGCATCGGCGTCGCGGGCGACGACCGTCACGCGCGCGCCGCGCGCGACCAGGGCCTCGACGAGCCCCAGGCCCAATCCACGGCTCCCGCCGGTGACGACGACGTTCTTGTCTGTGAGGCTCATTCCGTTGTGCTCCGATGTCTCAAGGTACTGCCAAGACGATCGAGGCACCAGAAAAGAGTCAATCGACGCCGGCGACGCCTGTGGTCCGGCGCTTCGCTATGATTTCGCCATGCGATTCGTTGCGATGAACCGATTTCTGGCCGCCGCGTCGGGCCTGCTCGCCGCGAGCTGCGTGCTCGCACAAGCGGGGCCGAGCGCGCGGGAGCTGCACTCGGCGCAGTGCGTCGCCGCACTTCAGGTGAACACCGAGCAGCTGGCCGAGCAGGTCAAGGCGGGCGGCGAAGACGCACGGCCGGCGCTGAAAAGCCGACTGGAAGCGGGTACCGCCTTCGTCGGCGACGCCTACCTTCACGGCACGACCGACGAGAAGCGGGCGAGGGCGTTGGCGAACCAGGAGCTCGAGGCCCAGAAGCGCCTGAGCGCCGCCGAGCTCGGTGCGCGCCAGGAGAAGTGCGCCGCCGAAGGCGCGGCGCTGCTGGCGTCCAGCAATGGGCTGGAGCGAGCCGTCGTCAGGCGGCTCGCACAGAAGCGGATGGACCGGCTGCTCGGCGGCCAGCCCTGACTCGAGCCGCTTACGCGGCGTCGCGCGCCTCCATGTCCAGCGTCGACGCGTTCGACGCGGTTTCGTCGAAGCTGCCGTGCATCGCGGCCATCAGTGCGTTGTCGAGCGCCATTTCCATGTAGGCATAACTCGACTGGATCGCGCGCCGGACCTCGGCGATGTCCTGCGGGCTCGGCGCATGCCCGAGCAGCGTCGCGACGATGTCGAGCGCTTCCCACGGGTGCGTGTCGTCGTACTCGGCATGCACCTTGAGCCAGCGCATCGCCGGAGCGCGCACCTCGTCGGGAAGCGAGCGGGCGTAGGTGTCCTTCGAGCAGATGACGCACGACCACTCGCCGGTCGCGCCTTCGACCGCATAGTTCGTCGCGGCGATCGCGGTTGCCAGCTTGCCCTGGTCGCACACGTACCAGCACCAGTGCGCGAGGGCCTGCAAGCCCTCGATGTCGCCGCCGCTGCGCAGGTCGTGCAGCGTCAGGCCGGCCGACGAGGCCCAGGCCGCCCAGTGCTCGGCGTGCTTCTGCTCGACGCGGATGTTCTGGATCAGGTAGCGCCGCGCCATGTCTTCGCCGACGCTGTCGCCGTACCCGATCTTCTTCAGGTTCATCGACATGAAGCGCGGGAACTGCTCGATCGTCGGCCAGACGCCGATCAGGAAGCGCCGCATCGCCGCCAGCGGCAGCTTGGCCTCGCGCATCAGCGCGAACAGTTCATGCTCGACCACCCGCTGCTTGTGCGGGCTGGTCTCGCGGACGACGCGCTGCACCCACACGGGGTAGCTACCGATGCTCTTCAGGTCGCCGGTGCGACGGAAATCATGCGACATGGCTTTCTCCCAACGGTTGTTACGAAATGTGCGTGATGAAAGTCGCACGAAGCATGCCCGCCGGTCAACACGCCGGCAATCGGCGGCTGAATCAGTGTTGTGGAATTTAGACAGTCGGCCTTTGCGGCACCGGTTCGCGCCCGCGGGCGCTCGAACTTCAGGCCTCTTGGCTGTGCTTGTCGAGCACCGCCAGCAGCTCGCGGAAGTTGATCGGCTTCGTCAGGTAGCCCTCGAAGCCGCAGCGCATCGCCGCTTCGATCTGCTCGGGCAGCGCGTCGGCCGACAGTGCCACCATCCGGATGTCGCGGGTCGACCGATCCCGATGCAGCATCCGGGCGAGTTCGATGCCGGACATGTCGCCGAGATTCATGTCGACCAGCAGCAGATCGGGCGGATCGATGGTTGCCATTTCGAGCGCCATGTTGCCGTTTTCTGCCACTCGAAGCGACACAGCCGGGCGCAAGCTTACGATTTGTCGCATCAGCTCGGCGTTGACTTCGTTGTCCTCGGCATAGAGCACGCGAAGCGGTTGGCAGCTGCGCTCGTCCGCCTGAGGCGGACCCTGCAAGTCCTGCGGCGCCAGCGGTGGCTGGGCGACTCGCAATTTCAGACTCGCGATCGTCCCTTCGCCGAAGGTGCTCGTGATGCCGAGGTGGCCACCCATCATCTCGGCGAGCTGGCGCGAGAGCACGAGGCCGATGCCGGTGCCCTCGACCCGCGAGGCGTTGGCGCCGAGTCGATTGAAGGGCTCGAACAGGCTGCCGAGCATGTCGGCGGGAATTCCCTGGCCCGTGTCGATCACGCGAACCTCGCACTCGCCATCGGCAACCTTCCAGGTCAGCGCGACGGTTCCGCCGGGGCGGTTGTACTTGATCGCGTTGCTCAGCAGGTTGACCAGCACCTGGCGCAGCCGGACCCGGTCGGCCTGGACCCAGACCTCGTTCGGCGACACGACCGCCGATGCCGCGGGCGGGTCTGAAACAGGAGCCGGCGACACGAAGACCTCGACGCCGGCGTCCGTCACGAGCGGCGACACCATCGTGACAGCCTCCTCGACCACCGCCGACATCGGAACAGCCTCCTGCGCCACCGGCATTTCGCCCGATTCGATGCGGGAGAGGTCCAGCACGTCGTTCACCAGCGCGAGCAGGTGTTCGCCAGCGCTCTCGACGTGCTGCACGCGATCGAGCTGCTCGGCCGACAAGGGCCTGGAGCCATCCATGCGCAACAGCTGCGCGAAGCCGATCACGGCATTCAGCGGCGTTCTCAGCTCGTGGCTCATCCGCGACAGAAATTCGGTCTTGGCCTGATTCGCCGCCTCGAGCGCCTGGCGCGCGCGGCGCTCGGCGTTCGCGGTGTGCAAGGCCGTCACATCACGCAGCACGACCGTCGTCAGCACGTCGCGGTCGGTCTCAAGCCGCGACAGCGAGGCCTCGATCGGGAACTCCTGCCCGTTCTGTCGCTTGCCGACCAGTTCATGCAGCGCACCGGCCAGTGCGGCGACCGGTTGGGCTGTCGCCGCCTCGGCATCGCTGACGGCGGAGTCTTCCGCCGGCGCGGCCTTCGAGATGAACCGGTCGACGCGGCTGCCGAGCGCGTCGGCTGCGTCGATGCCGAACATGGTTTCGGCCGCGCGGTTGAAGAGCACGATCTTTTGCTCGTCGTCGATCGTCACGACGCCGTCGGTGACCGCATCGATCAGCCGCTCGAGGCGCGTTTCGCCGCGCCGCAGCGCCGCCAGCATCTCAACCCGATCGCTGATGTCGAAGAAGGTTGCCACGGCGCCCTGGACCTCGCCGTCGTGGATCACCGGGTGCGACCACGATTCGACCGGGAACGAGGTGCCGTCCTGGCGCCAGAAGACCTCGTCGGTCGAGTGCGATGCCTGGCGGCTGCGGTAGGCGCTGTAGACCTTCGATTCATGCGCCGGGTACGGGCGGCCATCGGCGCGCGAGTGATGGATCGCGGCATGGATGTCGCGGCCCAGCAGATCGGATTCGCGCTCGAAGCCGAGCATCGTCAGGGCGGCGCGGTTGATGAAGGTGCAGCGCCCTTCGATGTCGACGCCGTAGAGGCCTTCGGCGGCCGAGTCGAGCAGCCGCTGCAGCGACTTCTGCCGGTAGATCACCTCGGCCTCGGTCGAGGCCTGGATGCGCGCGCTGCGGCGCACGAACGCCAGCCCGGTGACGGTGAGCAGCAGCGCGATCGACACGTTGAGACCGAGCAGCAGCTGCTGCGTCGTCCGCGAGGCCTCGCCGAGCTGGAACGAGAACGCGCTCTCGAGCTGGGTCAGCTGTGTGTTCAGGATCGGCGCCCGGACGCGCATTTCGGCGAGCGCGGCGGACTGCGGGTCGCCGGCGAGGATCCGCGCGCGCGCCCGGTCGACGAGACCGCGCATCTGCTCGATCACGAGGTCGCCGTCGGTCCACGTCGCGATCGGCTTCGACATGAACGGGACGTGCCGAAACCAGAGGAACAGGCGGATCAGCCCGTCGATGTCGTCCGCGTGGTTGCCGCCTTCGATGAAGCCCTGGCGCGCGCGTTCCAGGTCGGGCTCGGGCTGCTGCAGGGCTTCGCGCGCAGCGCGATCGCCAAGCGGTACGGCCAGCGCCGCCATGAACCGCGCGTAGTCTTCTTCGCGGTGCTTCTCGGCATAGTCGAGCAGGTAGATCTGCGCGTCCTTCTGGCCTTTCGAGTACAGGCTCTCGCCGGTCACGTAGGCCCGCACCGCCGACAACAGTTGGATGCTGAACGCGGCCACCGAGGCCTGCAGGGTCGTCATCGCGACGAACAACGCGACGATTCCCCAGTAGCGGGGCAACCGAGCCGCGGCCTTGCCCACTTTCACCGCGGGCACCGCCATGCGGCCGGCCGTTCGGCCCACGCGGAAGTCTCGGGTGTCGCCACGTCGACGGGGAACGTCGTGTCGCTCATCGAGGTGAGAGTAGCCTGCATGTCGAGTCACGATCTCCTGAAAAGCGACCTGAACACCCTGCCGCGGGGCGCGTCGCATTCTGCCTGCGGCCGGCGCGGGCGTGTGGAGAATGAAGCGATAGTCGCGCAACGCCTACCCCCACGAACCGACCCGAGATCCGCATGAGCACTTCAGATTCGATGCTGAACGGCGAACCCACGACGCAGGCGCTGCAAGGTCTGCGCATCATCGAAATGGGGCAATTGATCGCCGGCCCGTTCGCCGCCAAGACGCTCGGCGACTTCGGCGCCGACGTGATCAAGATCGAGCCCCCCGGCAGCGGCGATCCGCTGCGCAACTGGCGCCTGCTGCAGGATGGCACCTCCGTGTGGTGGCAGGTCCAGTCGCGCAACAAGCGCTCGATCGCGCTCGATCTGCGCGAGCCCGCAGGGCAAGAGATCGCGCGGCGCCTGATCGCCGACGCAGACGTGCTGATCGAGAACTTCCGCCCAGGAACGCTCGAAGGCTGGGGGCTCGGCTACGAAGCGCTGGCCGAAGTCAACCCCGGCCTGGTGATGCTGCGCATCTCCGGCTACGGCCAGACCGGCCCGTACCGAGACCTGCCCGGGTTCGGCGCGATCGGCGAGGCGATGGGCGGGCTGCGCTACCTGACCGGCGAGCCGGGCCGGGTGCCGGTGCGCTGCGGCGTCTCGATCGGTGACACGCTGGCGGCGCTGCACGGCACGATCGGCGTGCTCACGGCGCTGTACCACCGCAAGGTCAACGGCGGCAAGGGTCAGGTGATCGATGTGGCACTGCACGAAGCGGTCTTCAACGTGATGGAAAGCCTGATCCCGGAGTACAGCGCCTTCGGTGCGGTGCGCGAGCCTGGCGGCAGCGCGCTGCCCGGGATCGCGCCATCGAATGCCTATCGCTGCACCGACGGGTACGTGCTGATCGCGGGCAACGGCGACAGCATCTTCAAGCGGCTGGTGCAGGCGATCGGAGGCGATGACCTCGGTTCAATGCCCGAACTCGCCGACAACGCCGGGCGCGTCGCGAACGTCGCGATGGTGGACGGCGCGATCGAGGCGTGGACACAGGCGCGCAGCGTCGATGACGTGCTCCGGACTCTCGCCGGCGCGCATGTTCCGGTCGGCAAGGTCTACAGCGCGAAGGACATCGCCGAGGACCCGCACTACCAGGCGCGCGAGATGATCCTGCGCCAGCGGACCCGCGACGGCCACGAACTCGATGTGCCGGGTGTCGTGCCGAAGCTGCTCGGCACGCCGGGCGGCGTGCGCTCGTCGGCACCCGGGCTCGGCGACGACACCGACGGCGTGTTGCGCGGGCTCGGGCTGCCGGACGGAGAAATCGCTGCGTTGCGCGCACGCAAGGTGGTCGCTTGAACACCCGCAACGACCCGTCGAATCACATCTGGAGCCGTTGCTTGTCTTGCAGCCGCGCGGCTTCCCAGGCCTGCGCCGCGGCCAGATCGGCGCTGAGAGCGCGCGCTTCGTCGGCGGCGTCGCGCAGGCGCTGGTGCAGGGCAGCGGTCTTTTCGTTCGAACCGATCGTTTCGGTGCGAGCTTCGACCGGTTCGGCGACCGCGGCGGGCGCCGACCCCGCGTCGAGCGCGGCCGTGATGCGCGCCAGGTGCGCGGCGAGCAAGGGCCGGGCCTGTTCGGCGGGCAGCGCCTGCGGCTGCTCGCGCCAGGTGCGCATGCCGCCGAGCTGCGCGAGCAGGCGGTAGCTGCGCAGCTGCACGCGCTCGAGCAGGTCGAGCGGCGGCTGCACCGAGCGCGGCTCGGCCTGCGCGCGCTGCGCGGCGAGCGCGATCGCGGCGAGGCTGTCGTGCACCTCGCGGCGCGCGAGGCGCCAGTCGGCATCGGCGCTCGCGAGCGCGTCGCCGCCGAGTGCCGCCTGCGCATGCTGGAGTTGCGCCTTGCGCAGCCGGATCAGCAGCGTCGGCAGCTGGCGTCGCTCCCAGGCCGGCAGCACATAGCTGAAGGCCCAGGCGAGTGCCGTGCCGATCAGCGTGTCGGCGAGGCGCTCGAACAGCGCGAACTCGCCCGCCGTGTGCAGCAGATGGCCCTGGATCAGCGCGAGCACGGTCGCGGCCGTCGCGGCGACGAGGTAGCGCACCTGTGCGAAGCCATGCGCGATGCCGGCGCCGAGCGCGAGCACGAGGAACTGCACCGGCACGCTCGGGTGCAGGCTCAGGATGGCGGTGACCAGCACGCAGCCGAGCAGCGTGCCGAGCAGCCGCGCGTTGCGGCGCTCGATCGTCTGCGCGAGGTTGGTGCGCATCACGACGGCGATCGTCAGCAGGATCCACTGCGGATGCGCGGCCCACGGCAGGTGCAGGCCGACCGTGTAGCCGACGAGCAGCGCGACCGCGACGCGCAGCGCATAGCGCAACACCGGCGAGTGGCCGTTCATCGCGCGCCGCAGCGGCGCGATCGGCCAGCGCATCGAGGTGCGAAAGCGCGGCCAGTGGCGCGCGCGCTCGTCGAGCTCGAGGCTCGGATCGATGTGGCCGCGCGCGGCGAGCTGCAGCAGACCATGCATCTCGGTGCGCATCGCGTCGACCGCGCCGCGCAGTGCAGGGGGTGCGGCGCCCGGCGCAGCGGCCGCGCGGCGCGAGAACGACGCGGCGAGGTCGGCCGGCAACTCGCCCGCTGTGAACAGCGCCCAGCAGACGCGGTCGAGGTGCGCGCCGAGATCGGCCCACAGCGCTTCGAGCGCGAGCACCTGCGCGAGCGTGGGCTGCGGGCCGCCGCGCGTCGGCTGCATGTCGAGTTCGAGTTCGCAGGCGAGCGCCTGCTCGCGCAGGCGAATCGCGGCGATCAGCAGGCCGGTCAGGCGCAGCTCGCGCGCCGTGGCGGGCCGGTCGAGCACGAGGTCGCGCGCGGTTTGCAGCTTGTCGGCGAGCGCGGCTTGTTCGCCGAGCAGCGCGCGCAGCTGGTTCTCGCGCCGGTCGCCGGTCGCGACGAGGCGCGCGCCTTGCTGGCGCAGCATCGTCGCGAGTTCATTGATCGCCTCGGCCAGCGCCAGCGTGCGAAAGCGCAGGTTCAGGATGCGCGCGCTGAACACCGCCCAGGCCGCATAGAGCAGCGCGCCGAGCTCGAACCAGGCCACGTGCGTCAGCGCCGCGCGCCAGTCGGCCGGCGGCTCGGTCGACATCGCGAACACGACCGCCAGCACGAGCGCGAAGCCGAGCGGCGCACCGCGCAGACCCCAGGCGGTGCCGAGCATGCCGATGAAGCCGCCGATGCCGACCAGCGCACCGATCAACGCGGTCGAATACGCTGGCACGAGATGCGCGAGCTGCACGGCGAGCGTCATCGGCGCGGCCAGCCACAGCGCCGGCGCGATCTGGCGCAGCTTGCCGCGCGCCGGCGCGGTCTGGTCGCCGATGCTCGTGATCAGCATGCCGACCGAGGCCGAGGCCGCGACCACCGGCCCGCCGAGCACGAAGATCGGTACCGACAGCAAGGCCAGCCCGAAGCCGACCGACAGGCCGTTCAGCACGCGGTGGCCGAGCAGCAGGCGCAGCCACACCGAGTGCCGCAGCGAGGGGATCGCCTCCAGGTTCAGCGGCGGCATCGGCAGGCTGCGGCGGGAGGGCGGCGCGTCGGCGGCGTGCTCAGAACGGCGCGTCGCCTCCGCGCGGCGAGCGCGCACGCGGGGGCTTGCGATCGGCATCGGCCGCGGCCTGCTTCTCGCGCGCCATGCTCTCCTTGCTGATGCGCGTCGCGGCCTTCTTGACCGGTGCGACCGGCACCGGTGCGGCCGGCGTTTCGGGGTCGCGCTCGATCGTGACGCCGGCGGCGAGCGCGTCCTCGGGCGTCAGGCCGAGCGTGGTCTCGGCGCCGGCGAGCGCGTCGGCCGCGATCACGCGCGAGAACGGGTGCAGCAGGCCGACGAGCTGGCCGTAGATCTTCGGGCTGCCGGCAACGACTTCGCGCTGGTAGAGATAGTCGGCCTCGCCGGTGAAGTTGCCGATCAGGCCGCCGGCCTCGGTGACGAGCAGGGCCCCGGCCGCGATGTCCCAGGGGCTCAGGCCGGTCTCGAAGAAGCCGTCGGTGTAGCCGGCCGCGACGTAGCACAGGTCGAGCGCGGCCGAGCCCGGGCGGCGCAGCCCGGCGCACGCCGGCATGATCGCCTCCATCATCTGCAGGTAGCGCTTGAAGTTGTCGCCCTTGCGGAACGGGAAGCCGGTGGCGATCAGCCCGTCGGCGAGGCGGATGCGCTTCGAGACGCGCAGGCGCCGGTCGTTCAGGAACGCGCCGCGCCCCTTCGATGCGTAGAAGAGGTCATTGCGCGTCGGGTCGTAGACGACGGCCTGCTGGACCTGGCCGCGGAACGCGAGCGCGATCGAGACCGAGTAGACCGGGAAGCCGTGGATGAAGTTGGTGGTGCCGTCGAGCGGATCGATGATCCAGACGAACTCGCTGTCTTTCGCGCCGTGGGTGCGCCCCGATTCTTCGGCGAGGATGCCGTGGCCCGGATAGGCGCCGAGCAGCGTCTCGATGATGGCCGCCTCGGCCTTGTGGTCGACCTCGGTGACGAAGTCGTTCGCCGACTTGGTCGTGATCTTCAGCAGGTCGAGGTCGAGCGAGGCCCGGTTGATGATCGCCCCGGCGCTGCGAGCCGCCTTGATCGCGGTGTTGAGCATGGGGTGCAAAGCTTGGGACATGGCTGACCTATCGAAGGCGGGATTGAATCGGGGGGCGACGGGGAAAAAGAGCGGTGCGGCGGACGGACCGCTGCGGATAATCGGCATTTTACCCGCGACCCCTGGCCGTGCCGGACTCACCCGATCCTCTGCTCGAACCCAACGACACGCGCTTCGTGCTGATCGGTACCAGCCACCCGGGCAATGTCGGCGCCGCGGCCCGCGCGATCAAGGTCATGGGCTTCACCGACCTCGTGCTGGTCGCGCCGCGCTTCGCCGATGTGCTCCAGCAGGCCGAGGCGCACGCGATGGCGAGCGGGGCAACCGATGTGCTGGAGCGCGCGCGCGTCGTGCCCACGCTCGCCGATGCCCTGGACGGCATCAACTACACCTGCGCGACCGCGATGACACCGCGCGATTTCGGGCCACCGACACGCGCGCCACGCGAGCTGTTCGCCGAGCTCGCCGCGAGCACGCAGCGAGTCGCGTTCGTGTTCGGGTCCGAGCGCTTCGGCATGAGCAACGACGACGTGTACCGCTGCCATGTCTGCCTGAGCATCCCGACGCTGCCCGAGTACGGCTCGCTGAACCTCGCGCAGGCGGTGCAGCTGCTGGCCTATGACTGGCGCCAGGCGCTCGGCGGGTTCCCGGTCGAGCCGCGCACCGTCGACGCGCGGCGTGCCGACGACACCGCGGTGCAGGGCCTGCTCGACCACTGGAAACAGACGCTGGTCGACATCGGTTTTCTCGACCCGGCGGTGCCCCGCAAGCTGATGCCGCGCCTGCGCCAGCTGCTGAACCGTGCGCAACTGACCGACGAGGAGGTGCACATCCTGCGCGGCGTTGCCCGCGCCGTCGACAGGGCGCGCCGCTGAGCGGGCAGCGCGTTCGGGGCGCAGCGGCTAAACTGGCCCGCAACCCACTCACCGGATTGCCCATGTTCCAGCGGCTGCGCGAAGACATCGCCTGCATCCTCGAGCGCGACCCCGCGGCGCGCAGCGCGTGGGAGGTGCTGACCTGCTATCCCGGCCTGCATGCGCTGGTGCTGCACCGGCGCGCGCACTGGTTCCGCGTCCACGGTCTGCACTGGCTGGCGCGCTTTACTTCGCATGTCGCACGCTTCGTGACCGGCATCGAGATCCATCCCGGCGCAACGATCGGCCGGCGCGTCTTCATCGACCACGGCATGGGCGTGGTCGTCGGCGAGACCGCCGAGATCGGCGACGACTGCACGATCTACCAGGGCGTGACCTTGGGCGGCACCTCGCTCGCGAAGGGCGCGAAGCGCCATCCGACATTGGGCCGCGGCGTGATCGTCGGCGCGAACTCGCAGGTGCTCGGCGGCTTCACGGTCGGCGACGGCGCCCGGGTCGGCTCGAACGCGGTGGTGCTGAAAGAAGTGCCGCCCGGTGCGACGGCGGTCGGCAACCCGGCCCGCGTGCTGCAGAAGGAAGCCGACGCGGTGCGCGAGGCTGCCGCCGCGAAGATGGGCTTCTCGGCCTACGGCATCACGCAGGGCGACGATCCGATGTCGCACGCGATGAAGGGCTTGATCGACAACGCTTCCGGCCACGAGCACCAGATCGCATTGCTGTGGCAGGCGATCGAGAAGCTGTCGTCACGCTCGCGCGAGCTGCCGACGCCCGACTGCGTGCCGGCCGATGCGCACACGACCGAGCAGTTCGACGCCGAGCGCTTCAACCAGCTGGTGAAGTGACAGCCTGCGGGTCGCCCCGCGCAGCGTCAGAACAGCAGGATCAGCAGCGGCAGCAGCAGGCCCAGGCCCGACCAGTCGCGCGGCACGTCGACCATCAGCTTGTCGCTGTACGGCGTGACGAAGCCATCGGGCTCGACGCTGCGGTAGCGGAAGTAGTAGCGCCCACCGCTCGACGGCAGCGGCAGGGTCCACTCGGATGCGGAAACCTCGCTGCGCGCGACGATCTGCGCGAACTCGAGGTCACGCGCGAACTCGACCTGCTGACGATCCTCGGCCCGGCCGCTCCACCGGAACACGAGTGCATCGCCATCGACCGCGCGCTCGACCTTGGCCGGCTCGGGCGTGGGCCGCAGCTCGAAACGCTGCGGGTCGCCGAACGGGCCGTGGTCGCCGCTCGGTCGCACGCTGGCCAGGCGCCAGTAGTACGCGCCCGCGGACGGCATGTCGCTGCGCAGCGTCGCGTCGTCGAGGTTGTCGCGGTCCTGCACGATGCGGCTGAATGCGGCATCTTCGGCGACCTGCAGCCGCGCGCGCGGCGCGTCGACGTTTGGCGCCCACGCGAATTCGACGGCGCCGACCGCCTGCTTCGCATTCGAGCGCGGCGCACGGTACGCGGGTGGTTCGGGGCGCGCCTTCAGGACGAACGGGCGCGTCGCGTCGAGGCCCTCGATGCCTTGCGTATCGATGCGGCGTGCGCGCAGAAACCACTGCGCGTCATCGAGGCCGGCCACGCGCAGCTCGCTGCCGGCGGCGACCTGCTGGTCATTGACGATGCGGTCGAAGGCCGGGTCGGCGGCGACCTGCACGCGCAGCGGCGCCGCATCGCCAGGCAACACGAAGCGCACGATCGGTCGCTCGAAGCGCTCAGGCAGTGCCGACAAGTCAGGCGCGCCAAGCAGCGGCGCGATGACCGAGGTGTTCGCGCCGATCCCGACCGAGGCACCGAAGCCGCTGCGCAGATCGGTGCCGGTCGTGCCGTTCGCGGCGTCGAAGCGCACGCTGCCTTCGAGCACCTCGGCGTGCGTGCGCTGGTTCGCGCCGGCGTCGAAGGCGACGCGGTAGCGCGTGCCGCGCACCCCGACCACCGCGGTCGGCGTGACGACCTCGAGCGGCTTCGCGCGCAGCACCTTGGTCGCGAAAACCTCGACCGAACCGCGCAGCACGCGCATCGTGCCGGCGAACCAGTGGCTCGGCGCGTTCGCGGCCGCGGCTTCTTCCGCCGTCGCGGCGGCGGTCGCCGGCAGGCGCCCGCCGTAGCTGCGACTCGCCGCGACCTGGGCCAGACTCGACGGCGGCACCCGCACGCGCGAACCGTCAGCCAGCGCGATCACCGCGGAGCCGCCCGGGCCGGTCTGCACCGACTGGCCCTCGGCCAACGTGGCGCCGGAAGCGGCCGGCGCATCGCCCGCGCGCACGTCGCCGGTCGCGCTGACCAGCGTCGCGCCGACCGCGTCGCCGCGCAGCAGCCGCACCGGGATCATCAGGCGCTGACCGGGCAGGATGCGGTTCGCGTCCGGCAGCTTGTTGATACGCGCGACCTCGCGCCACGCGCGCGGTGAGTTCAGCACGCTGCTCGACAGGCCGATCAGCGTGTCGGCCCGAACCACGACGAACTCGATCATCGTGTCAGCGGCGCGGGCGGCTGTTGCCAGCCCTGCGATCAGCACAGCGGCGAGCCATGTGCGCGCGAGTTTCGGGTGCACAGCGGAGTAGGTCATCGCGGAACTTTCAGGGGGCCGGCGCGGGACGCTGGGCCGACTTCGGCCGAAACGCCTTGCACACCGAAGGATCGGTCTCGATGTACGGGCCGCCGATCAGGTCGACGCAATACGGCACGGCCGCGAAGATGCCGGGCACCGGCGCGGACGCCGAACCGGCGGCCGCCGGCAGCCCGGCGAGCGTCTCGGCGATCGCTTTCGGCTGACCCGGCAGATTGATGATCAGCGCCTTGCCGCGGATCACCGCGACCTGCCGCGACAGGATCGCGGTCGGGACGAACGCGAGGCTGATCTGGCGCATCTGCTCGCCGAACCCGGGCATCACCCTGTCCGCCACCGCCAGCGTCGCCTCGGGTGTCACGTCGCGCGGCGCCGGGCCGGTGCCGCCGGTCGTCAGCACCAGATCGCAGCGCTGACGGTCGATCAGATCGATCAACGCGGCGCTGATGTCGGCTTGTTCGTCGGCGATCAACCGCGTCTCCCAGTGAATCGGATTGCGCACCGCCGCGCCCAGCCATGACTGCAGCGCGGGAATGCCCTGGTCCTGGTAAACGCCGGCCGAGGCGCGGTCGCTGACCGACACCAGGCCGATGCGGACCGATTCGTGGGCACTCATTCGAGGGGGTGCTCCTTGATGAACTGGAACAGCTCGCGGAATGCGCGGCCGCTGCGCTTCTCGGGCGCCAGCGCGGCATCCTTGCGGGCGGCGCGGATCAGGCTGCGCAGCTGTTGCACGTCGGTGCCGGGGTGCGCGCCGATCCAGCGCGTGGCCGCGTCGTCGTCGGCGATCAGCTCGGCGCGCCAGCGTTCGGCCTGATGCAGCGCGAGCGAATCCTTCGCGCGGCCGAGCTGCATGTCGGTCACGGCCTGGCGGATCGGCTCGACGTCGTGGTTGCGCATCAGCTTGCCGATGTATTGCATCTGGCGGCGCCGGCCCTCGAAGCTCTTGGTCTTCTTGTACTGCCGGATCGCGTCGAGCAGGATCTCGGCGATGCCCAGGCCATCGAGCCGTGCATCCGGCAGTGCCACGACCGCCTCGCCCAGCGCCTGCAGTTCGTGCGAGACCTGCTTCATGCGCGTCTTGCTCGGTCGATCGTCGAACGAGAAGACGGGCGACGGCGGGGGCGCGTCGGCGTCGGGAGTGTCGGGCAACGAAGTCATCGAGGGCGAGGGCGCAGCCGAGGCGGCGCCGCGGAACAGGGGCTCGGTATCATAGTCGCGCATCCGCGCACGCCGCCCCGGCGGCCGCGCTCCTACCGGTCACACGCGCACCCATGCCTTCTTCCTCCCAGCCTTCGGCAACACCCTTGTCCGGCTTCGCCTATGCCCCGGCGCAGTTCCAGCAGCATGTCGAAGACGCGCTGAAGCTCGCCCGAGCGCTGGGCGCGAGCGACGCGGCGGTCGAGGTCTCCGAAGGCATCGGGCTCTCGGTCTCGATCCGCAAGGGCGAGACCGAGAACGTCGAGCGCAACCGCGACAAGTCGATGGGCATCACGGTCTACATCGGGCAGCGGCGCGGCAACGCGAGCACCTCCGACTTCTCGCCCGCGGCGCTCGAGCAGACGGTGCGCGCCGCGCATGACATCGCGCGTTTCACCGCCGAAGACACCGCGGCCGGCCTGCCCGACACGCAGGACATGGCGATGGGCGTCGACGCGCAGCGCGACCTCGATCTGTTCCATCCGTGGGGCATCGACGCCGAGCGCGCGCTGAAGATGGCGTTGAAATGCGAGGCCGCGGCCTTCGCGGTCGACAAGCGCGTCACGAATTCCGAAGGCGCCGGCGTGTCGGCGCAGCAATCGCACTTCTTCGCCGGCAACAGCCGCGGCTTTCGCGGCGGCTACGCGAGCTCGCGGCACTCGCTGTCGGTCGCGCCGATCGCGTCGCTGCCGGGCAAGCGCGGCGACGACATGCAGCGCGACGCCTGGTACACCTCGATGCGCTCGGCCGTCGAGATGGCCTCGCCGGAGGCGGTCGGGCGCTACGCGGCGGAGCGCGCGCTGTCGCGCTTGAAGTCGCGCAAGATCAAGACTTGCGAGGTGCCGGTGCTGTTCGAGTCCTCGCTGGCCGCCGGGCTGCTCGGCGCTTACGTGCAGGCGACCAGCGGCGGTGCGCTGTACCGCAAGTCGAGCTTCCTGCTCGACAGCCTGGGCAAACAGGTGCTGCCCGAGCACATCGACATCCACGAAGACCCGCACCTGCCACGTGGCAAGGGCAGCGCGCCGTTCGACGACGAAGGCGTGCTGACGAAGCCGCGCGATGTCGTGCGCGGCGGCGTCGTGCAGGGCTACTTTCTGTCGACCTACTCGGGCCGCAAACTCGGCATGCGCACGACCGGCCACGCCGGCGGTTCGCAGAACCTGAAGCTGACGAGCCGGCTCACGCAGCCCGGCGACAACCTCGACGCGATGCTCGCGAAACTGCACCGCGGCCTGTTCGTGATCGAGCTGATGGGCCAGGGCGTGAACTACGTGACCGGCGACTATTCGCGCGGCGCCGCGGGCTTCTGGGTCGAGAACGGCCGCCTGCAGTATCCGGTGCACGAGATCACGATCGCCGGCAACCTGCGCACGATGTTCAAGGGCATCCAGGCGGTCGGCGCCGATGTCTACACGATGGGCAGCAAGACGATCGGCTCGGTGCTGATCGATCGGCTGAAGATCGCCGGTCTCTGAGAGCGTGAAAGGCCGTCCGGCCTGAGGCCGACGGGGGAAACCCGGTGCGGCGGGCGCAGGTCCGACTCCTAGAATCCCGCGTGTCCATTTCCCCGGGCACGCGCCCACCTCTTCAGGAGATCCATTCATGGAACGTCGTTCCTTCGTCCGCAGTGCAGGTATCGCGGGCGTGCTGGCCGCCGGCGCCGCGCCGGCCATCGTGCACGCCCAGGCCGCCATTCGCTGGCGCATGGCGTCGAGCTTTCCGAAAGCCGCAGACATCATCTACGGCGGCGCCGACGTGTTCGCCAAGCGGATGAGCGACATGACCGGCGGCAAGTTCCAGATCAGCGTGCACGGGCCCGGCGAGCTGATGCCGGCCTTCGGCGTCGTCGATGGCGTTCAGGCGGCCACGGTCGAGATGGCGCACACGGCGCCGTACTACTTCTTCGGCAAGGATCCGACCTTCGCGCTCGGCTGCGCGATCCCGTTCGGCCTGAACTCGCGCCAGATGACGGCGTGGATGTACGAAGGCAACGGCCTGAAGCTGATGCGCGAGTTCTACGCCAAGTACAACATCATCAATTTCCCGGGCGGCAACACGGGCGCGCAGATGGGCGGCTTCTTCCGCAAGCCGATCATGTCGCTGGCCGACATCAAGGGCCTCAAGTTCCGCATCGGCGGCTTCGGCGGCAAGGTCGTCGAGCGCATCGGTGGCGTGCCGCAGAACATCCCCGGCGGCGAGATCTACCAGGCGCTGGAGAAGGGCACGATCGACGCGGCCGAATGGATCGGTCCCTACGACGATGAGAAGCTGGGGCTGAACAAGATTGCGCCCAATTACGGTTATCCGGCGTGGTGGGAGGGCGGCCCGCAGCTCGACTTCTTCATCAACGACAAGGCCTACAACGCGCTGTCGACCGAGTACAAGGCGATGATCGAAGTGGCGGCATCGCACGCCCACGTCGACATGCAGGCCAAGTACGACTCGCGCAACGCCGCCGCGCTCAAGCGGCTCGTCGCCAGCGGCACCAAGCTGTTCCGCTTCCCGAAGGACTTCATGGAAGCGGCCTTCAAGGAAGCGACGGCGCTGTACAGCGAGCTGTCCGCGAGCAATCCGTCGTGGAAGAAGGTCTACGAGGACTACGCGACCTTCCGGCGCGATTCCAACCTATGGTTTCGCTTCACCGAAGCCGGCTTCGACGACTTCATGCAGGCGCAGAAGCTCTAAGCGCGCTGACTTGCACAAAAAAAAGGGGCCCTCGGGGCCCCTTTTTCATGCGCGCGTGGCGCATGCGGCGGACGCCTACTTCTTCGCCTTGTCCTGCTCGTTGGCCCGGCGAATCGCCTCCATCGGGTCCTCAGGCGCGTCCTTCGTCTTGTCGTCGGCACCCGGCAGCGTGGGTTCGGGCTTCTGCGAGGCGCCCAGGCCGTTGTCGATCTGCTGCTGCAGCTGATCGAGGTTGCCCTCGGGCGCCTTGTTCGTGTCGCGCGTGACGATGCCCGGGAACGCGATGATCAGGCCGACCATCGCGATCTGGATGATCACGAACGGGATCGCGCCCCAGTAGATCTGCCCGGTCGTGATCTTCGCGATGGTCTTGCCGCTGATGCGGTCCTTGTAGTCATCGGTGGGCGCCACGCTGCGCAGATAGAACAGCGCGAAGCCGAACGGCGGGTGCATGAACGAGGTCTGCATGTTCACGGCCAGCAGCACGCCGAACCACACCGGATCGATGCCCAGCTTGATGGCCACCGGCCCGAGGAGCGGCACGACGATGAAGCTGAGCTCGAAGAAGTCGAGGAAGAACGCCAGCACGAAGATCAGGATGTTGACGACGATCAGGAAGCCGATCGCGCCGCCGGGCAAGCCGCCGAGCAGATGCTCCACCCACTTCGAGCCGTCGACCGCCTGGAACGACAGGCTGAAGACGGTCGAGCCGACCAGGATGAAGACCACGAAGCACGACAGCTTCATCGTCGCGTCCATGGCCTGGCGCAGCAGCCGCATGTCGATGCGCTTGCGGGCCAGCGCCATCGACAACGCGCCGACCGCGCCCATCGCACCGCCCTCGGTCGGCGTGGCCACGCCCAGGAAGATCGTGCCGAGCACCAGGAAGATCAGCCCGAGCGGCGGGATCAGCACGAAGGTGACGCGCTCGGCCATGCGCGACAGCAGGCCGAGCTTGAGGGTCTTGTTGACGACCGCGAGCACGAAGGCCGTGCCGACTCCCACACACATCGACACGACGATCAGTTCATCGGTCGGTGTCGAGGCCGGGCGGGTCTTCGCGAACAGGATGGCCAGCGCCGTCGAGGCCACGAACAGCACGCCCAGCGAGCGCAGCCCCGGCGAGCCGTTGTCTTCGCGGATCGTGCGTGCCTCGGCGGGCAGGGCAGGCACGTAGCTCGGCTTGACGAGGCTCACGACCAGCACGTAGGCGAGATAGAAGCCGGTCAGCACGAAGCCGGGGACGAACGCGCCCTTGTACAGATCGCCCACGCTCTGGCCGAGCTGGTCGGCCATGATGATCAGCACCAGCGATGGCGGGATGATCTGCGCCAGCGTGCCCGACGCCGCAATCACGCCGGACGCCACGCGCCGGTCGTAACCCGTTCGCAGCATGATCGGCAGCGAGATCAGGCCCATCGCGATGACCGAAGCCGCGACCACGCCGGTGGTGGCCGCGAGCATCGCGCCCACCAGGATCACGGCATAGGCCAGACCGCCCCGCACCGGGCCGAACAACTGACCGATGGTGTCGAGCAGGTCTTCGGCCATGCCCGATCGTTCGAGGATCAGGCCCATGAAGGTGAAGAACGGGATCGCCAGCAGCGTGTCGTTCTGCATGATGCCGAAGATGCGCAGCGGCAAGGCCTGCAGCAGCGTCGCGGGCATCAGGCCGAGCTCGACGCCGATGATGCCAAACAGCAGGCCGCAGGCGGCCAGCGAGAAGGCGACCGAATACCCGATCAGCAGGAAGACGATCAGCGCCCCGAACATGATCGGGGCCATGTAGGCCGACAGGAAGTCGATCATCGCGCGGCCCCTTCGGTTTCGGCGCGGATCAGATCGGCGAGCTCTTCCTCGGCCGTCTTCTCCTGCTTCTTCTTGGTCGGGTCGTCGATCCTGCCCTGCAGGAAGGCAATGCGCTTGATCAGCTCCGAGACGCCTTGCATCAGCAGCAGCGCGAAGCCCGCCGGAACCAGCGCGAACACCGGCCAGCGGATCAGGCCGCCGGCATTGGACGACATCTCGCCCGTCACATAGGCCTGAACCACCAGCGGCCAGACCAGCGTGATGACCTTGAAGCAGAACGGAAACAGGAACAGCACGATGCACGCGGCTTCGATCTTGATCTGCGTGCGCTTGCTGAATCGGCCCACGATCACGTCGATGCGCACATGCTCCTGGCGCAACATGGTGTAGCCGGCGGCGAGCAGGAAGACCGCCGCGAACAGATACCACTGGATTTCCAGGAATCCGTTCGAGCTCATGTTGAACAGCTTGCGCACCACCGCGTTGATGGCACTGATGAGCACCGCAGCGAGAATCAGCCACGCCACGGAGCGCCCGACGAATTCGCTGAATCGGTCGATCCAGCGCGAAACCTGAAGCAAGAACGGCACGGTGTCTCCCAGAGTTGCCGAGTGCGGGAACGTCGCGCGGACGCGCGCCCCGTCATGAACCGCGCGATTCTAGGGGGACGATTTGCGATCCTTGCGCGGTCTAACCCTGAGCACGCGCCGTCAAGCGCACGCGGTGGCCGCGTCGCTCAGCCGCCGCTGGCGGCGCGGTAGAGCTTGCCCGAGCGGGTGCCGCTGCGGCAGAAGGCGAGGATCGGCTTCGGCAGCTCCGCCAGCAGCTCGGCGAAACGTGCGATCTCTTCAGACGTCTGCACCGCGGGATGCACCGGCAGGAAGGCGTAGCGCAAACCTGCGGCGAGCGCCGCTGCCTCGATCGCGGCGTTGGTCGGCTGATCGGGGCCGCCCTCGAAGTCGGGTCGGTTGTTGACGACGCTCTTGAAGCCCGCCTGCGCGGCCCAGGCCATCGCGGCCGGATCGAGTTGCGGGGCGACGCAGACGTCGGCGTTGAGCTGCTGCACTTGCGGTGGGTTCATGGTGCGAGTGCCTTCTTGACGGCGGCGGAGACGAGCGCCATGTCGGCCTTGCCGGCCAGGCGCGCCTTGACGGCGGCCATGACCTTGCCCATGTCGCCGGGGCCCTTCGCGCCGACCTCGGCGACGATCGTGGCGACCTCGGCCGCGACCGCGTCGGCATCCATGCGCTTCGGCAGGTAGGCCTCGAGCACACTCAGCTCGGCACTCTCCTTCTCGACCAGGTCGGGCCGGTTGCCGGCCGTGAACTGGGCGATCGAATCCTTGCGCTGCTTCACGAGCTTGTCGATGATCGAGATCACGGCGGCGTCGTCGAGCACGATGCGCTCGTCGACCTCGCGCTGCTTGCAGGCGGCGAGCAGGCCGCGGATCGTCAACAGGCGCGCCGCGTCTTTCGCGCGCATGGCCGTCTTCATGTCTTCGGTGATCTGGTCTTTGAGGGTCATGGCAACTCCGATCGGCAAAAACGAAAAAGCCCGCGGTTCGCGGGCTTCCTGGGCATGACGAGCCCGTGGGGGCTCAGCGCCGCGAGATCAGAACAGCTTCTTCGGCAGCTGCATGCTGCGAACGCGCTTGAAGTGGCGCTTGACCGCGGCAGCCTTCTTGCGCTTGCGCTCGGCCGTGGGCTTCTCGTAGAACTCACGGGCGCGCAGGTCGGTCAGCAGGCCGAGCTTCTCGATGGTGCGCTTGAAGCGGCGCAGCGCCACGTCGAATGGCTCGTTTTCTTTGACGCGAATCGTAGTCATGTAAAAGGTTGATCCTGAAATGAATGCGCTCGGTGTCGGCAGGGGCTTTGGGGGAACCGGAGGGTCCGGAGTTCCGGTTCTCAGGCCGTTGCCAATCGCAGCGCAGGGTTTTGCCAGCAAAGACTATCGATTATAGCCCAGCGCCGGGGGCCTGCAACAGTCTCCCGCTCAGCGCCTGCGCACAGGCCGCGGCGCTCGCCCAGGCCCACTGGAAGTTGTAGCCACCGAGCCAGCCGGTCACGTCGACGACCTCGCCGATGAAGAACAGGCCCGGCATGAGGCGGCTCTCCATCGTCTGCGAACTGAGTTCCCGGGTGTCGACGCCGCCGGCCGTGACCTCGGCCTTGCGGTAGCCCTCGGTCGCCTGCGGCTTCAGCTCCCAGCGTTGCAGCCGCGCCGCGAGCTGCGCCAGGTCGCGATCGCGCTGCTCGGGCAGCGGGCGGTCGGCAAGCTCGGGCGTCGACGCGAGCCAGGCCTCGGCCAGGCGCCTCGGGATCAGCTCGGCGAGCTCATTCGCGAGTTTGCGGCGCGATGTCTGTTTGGCCTGCAGCAGCTCGGCCTGCAAGTCATGCCCAGGCGCCAGATCGAGCCGGATCGGCGTGCCGGCACGCCAGAAGCTCGAGATTTGCAGCACCGCCGGGCCGCTCAGCCCGCGGTGCGTGAACAGCAGGTCCTCGACGAACGCGGTGCGCGCCTGGGCCTCGCCGGTCTCGATCGCGGCTTCGAGCGAGAGGCCGGACAACGCCGCGAACGGCGCCCAGCTGACCGGGTCGAAGCTCAGCGGCACCAAAGCCGGGCGGGTCTCGACGATCGCATGCCCGAACTGGCGTGCGAGCCGGTAGCCGAAGTCGGTCGCGCCGATCTTCGGGATCGACAGACCACCCGTCGCGACCACGAGTTGCTTCGCGCTCGCCGTGCCGCGGTCGGTATCGAGCTCGAAGCCGGTGTTGTCGACCCGGCGCACCGCCTGCACCGCGCATGGCTGCCAGTGCGTGACGCCGCCGCGTTCGCACTCGCGCAGCAGCATCGCGATGATCTGCTCGCTGCTGTCGTCGCAGAACAGCTGCCCCTTGTGCTTCTCGTGCCACGCGATGCCGTGGCGCTGCACCAGCGCGATGAAGTCGGCCGGCGTGTAGCGCGCCAGCGCGGAGCGGCAGAAGTGCGGGTTCGCGCCGCTGAAATTCGCAGGCGTCGTGTCGCGGTTCGTGAAGTTGCAGCGCCCGCCGCCGGAGATGCGGATCTTCTCGGCGATCTTCTCGGCGTGGTCGATCAGCAGCACGCGCGCGCCGCGTTGGCCGGCCAGGGCCGCGCAGTGCAATCCGGCCGCGCCGGCGCCGATCACGATCGCGTCGAAGTGCATCAGTCGAGCGTCTTGCGAAAGCGCTTCAGCCCGAGCGCGAGCACGATCGCGGTGAACAGCAGCAGTGGCCACAGGTGCGGCCAGATCTCGGCCAGGTCGCTGCCCTTGAGCATCACGCCGCGCACGATGCGAAGAAAGTGTGTCAGCGGCAGCGCCTCGCCGATCCATTGCGCCCAGCGCGGCATGCCCCGAAACGGGAACATGAAGCCCGACAGCAGGATCGATGGCAGAAAGAAGAAGAAGGTCATCTGCATCGCCTGCATCTGGTTGCGTGCGACGCTGCTCAGCGTGATGCCCACCGTCAGGTTCGCCGCGATGAAGACCAGCGTGCCGAGCAGCAGCACGCCGAGGCTGCCGACGAACGGCACCGCGAACATCCAGTGCGCCGCGAGCAGGATCACCGTGACTTGCACATAGCCGATCGCGACGTACGGCGCGATCTTGCCGACCATCACCTCGGCCGGCTGCACCGGTGTGGCCAGCAGGTTCTCCATCGTGCCGCGCTCGACCTCGCGCGTGATGCCCAGGCCGGTCATCATGATCATCGTCATCGTCAGGATCACGCCCATCAGCCCCGGCACGATGTTGTACTGCGTGACGCCTTCCGGGTTGTAGCGGCGCTGGATCACCAGCTCGAACGGCGGCTGGCCCGGCTGCAGTGACGCCAGCGGGCCGGTCAGGTCGTGCTGCAGCGCGGTCGTCGCCAGCGACTGCAGCGCGGTGATCGCGTTGCCGGTGGCGGCCGGGTCGGTCGCGTCGGCCTCGAGCAGCAGCTGCGGGCGCTCGCCGCGCAGCAGCCCGCGGGAGAAACCGGCCGGCACGGTGAGCGCGAACTGCACGTCGCCGGCCGCGAGCGCGGCGTCGGCGACGCCCGGGTCGTCGGTGCCGGCGACGATGCGGAAGTAGCCACTGTTCTCGAGCGCGCGCACCAGGCTGCGCGTGTAGACCGTGTGCTCGCGCGTCACGACCAGCGTCGGCAGCTGCTTGGGGTCGCTGTTGATCGCGAAGCCGAACAGTGTCAGCTGCAGGATCGGGATGCCGACCATCATCGCGAAGGTCAGCCGGTCGCGCCGCAGCTGGATGAACTCCTTGACGATGATCGCGACCAGGCGCCGCCACGACAGGCCGTTCATGTTGTCCCCGCGTCGCTGCCGCGCATCAGGAAGATGAACACGTCTTCGAGGGTCGGCGCGAGCGGTTCCCAATGGCCGGCATCGCCGAAGCGCCGCACCGCGGCCTCGAGTGCCGCGGCGTCGCGCCCGCTGACATGCAGTGCATTGCCGAAGCGCGTGACCAGCTCGACGCCCGGCGTCGCCTCGATCTGCGCCGACCGTGCCGCGAGCGCAGGGCCGACGCCGAGCCAGCTGCTGAAGCCGACCTGGGCGATCAGCTCGTCCGGCGTGCCGCTGGCGAGCAGCTTGCCGTACGCGATGTAGGCGAGGCGGTGGCAGCGCTCGGCCTCGTCCATGTAGTGGGTCGAGACCAGCACCGTGATGCCTTCGGCGGCGAGCTGGTGGATGTGCTCCCAGAAGTCGCGCCGCGCCTGCGGGTCGACGCCGGCGGTCGGCTCGTCGAGCAGCAGCAGTTTCGGCTCGTGCAGCAGGCAGGCCGCGAGCGCGAGGCGCTGTTTCCAGCCGCCCGACAGGCTGCCCGCGAGCTGGTCGTGCCGGGCTGCCAGGCCGAGGCGCTCGAGCCGTTCGGTGACGCGCTGCTCGCGACGATCCATCGCGTACATGCGGGCGACGAAGTCGAGGTTCTCGCGAATCGTCAGATCTTCGTACAGCCCGAAGCGCTGCGTCATGTAGCCGACCTCGCGCTTGATCAGCGGCGCCTCGCGGACGATGTCGTGGCCGAGCGCCTGGCCGCCGCCGCCGTCCGGCGTCAGCAGCCCGCAGATCATGCGGATCGAGGTCGTCTTGCCGCTGCCGTTCGGGCCGAGAAAGCCGTAGATCTGGCCGCGCTCGACGCGCAGGTCCAGGCCGTCGACGACGGTCTTGCTGCCGTAGCGCTTGGTCAGCCCGTGGACATCGATGACCGCGCCGGTGTCGGTCGCCGTGCTCATGACGGCGGCGCGTCGGGCAGGAACACGTCGACCGGCTGGCCGACGCGCAGCAGCAAAGCGTCGGCCGCGCTCGGCCAGGCCTCGACCAGGTAAACGAGGCGCGCGCGCTGCTCGCGGCTGTAGATCACCGGCGGCGTGAATTCGGCGGCGTGCGAGATCGAGCCGATGCGCGCCGGCACCGGCGCCGGGCAGCCGTCGCAGCGCACCGTGACGCTGTCGCCGGGCTTCAGGCGCGGCAGCTGCGCCTGCGCGACGAAGAAGCGCACCTTGATGTTGGCCGGCGGCAGCAGCGTGACGATCGGCGCGCCGACGGCAACCGTCTCGCCGACACGGTACAGCGTGTCGTCGACGAGCGCGGCCACGGGCGCGCGCTGCGCCTTGTCGGTCTGGCGCAGCTGCAGCGCGCGCAGCTGGGCCTGCGCCGTGGCCAGTGCGGCGGCCGCCGCCTGGCGCTCGTCGCTGCGCCCGGGCAATTTCGAGACGCGCTGCTGCGCCTGCAGCTCGCGCAGCCGCGCCGCGGCCTCGTCGCGCGTCGAGACCAGCGTGTCGAGCCGGCTCGCGCTGACGAAACCCTGCGCGACCAGCCCGCGCTCGCGCCGCAGCTGCGCCTCGGCCATCGCCAGCGCGCTGCGCGCCTGCGCGACCTGCGCGACATTGACCGCGATCTCGTCGGGCCGCTTGCCCTTGTCGAGATCGGCGAGCTGCGCGGTGGCTTGTGCCACGCGCGACTGCGCCTCGGTGATTGCCGCGCTGTCGTCGACCGATTCGATCCGGAACAACGGAGCGCCGGCCTCGACCGTGCGGCCCCGCACGGCCGCGAGCTCGACCACCCGACCCGCGGCGGGCGCGGCGACCTGGACCATGTCGCCCTCGACGACACCGGGCGTGCTGGGCGGCGGCGCGGGCGTGCAGTGCGCCGCCAGCAGCGCGGTGGCGACGATGGCAACGAGGCGCGCGGCGCGATGCATCCGGGTTCCTGGCGGTCTCTCAACCCCGCCAGACGAACGGGAACGCGAGCTGCTTGAAGAAGCCGTTCGGCACGTAGTCGCCGACGACGCCGTACTGCTCGGGCCATTCGCGATCGGACTGAACCGCGGTGCCGAACGCGTGATCGAGGAACGCGAAGTGCGCCGCGTAGTTCTTGTCGATCGCCTCATCGTCCTGCGAGTGGTGCCAGTGGTGGAAGTTCGGCGTCACGATCACGTAGCGCAGTGGCCCGAGCCGGACGCTGACGTTCGCGTGATTGAACACCGCCTGGAAGCCGACGATGATGATGTACGCATCGATCACCTCCTTGCTGAACCCGAGCACGTAGATGGGCGCGAGCACCAAGGTGCGCGTGATGATCAGCTCGAGGATGTGCTGGCGCGAGCCGGCCAGCCAGTCCATGCTCTTGACGCTGTGGTGCACCGCGTGCAGCCGCCACAGCAGCGGCACCTCGTGGTAGCCGCGGTGCGTCCAGTACTGCACCAGATCCGCAACGAGCACGATCAGGAACAGCGCGATCCAGAAGTTCAGCCCCTGCACCCAGCCGCGCACGCCGTCCTGCGCGGCCCAGCCGAACAGCCGATGCACCAGCAGGTTGGTCGCCAGCAGCACGAAGCCGACGATCATGTGGTTGACGATGAAGTGGTGAAAGTCGGTCTGCCATTCGGGGCGGAACACCGGCTGCTCGCGGCGCAGCGCGAACAGCTTCTCGATGAAGACGAAGATCAGCGTCGAGCCGAGCAGGTCGAGGATGAACCAGTCGAGGCCGATGTAAGGCGTGTGGTCGGGGAAGTTGCTGTCGACCGGCACCTTGTGGCCGCCGAGCGCGAGCGCCAGGCCGATCAGCACGAAAGCCGCGAGCGCCAGCCAGCGCGCACGGCCGCCGATGATGTTGTAGAGCGAGAGCGCGCCCGCCAGCACCATCGACCAGAACAGCAGCTGGCGCATCACGTCGACGTTGTACGACTGGCGCAGCTGCGGCGTCGTCAGGTACTGCGGCCAGTGGAATGCGAGCACGCCGAGAAAACAGAGCACCGCCAGCGACAGCGCGATCACGCCCGAGACCATCCCCTTGCCGGGGCGCAACGCACCGTGCGATGCGCTGAGCTTGTTCAGCTTCTCGAGCTCTGTCTTCATGCGGGCCCCCTGCGCGATTTTGTCGCGCATTATGCGGCGGGCACCGCGCGTCGACTCAGGCGGCTTGCTCGGCGCGGGGCGCTTGCGCCAGGGTCTGCGCGCCGCGCAGAACATCGCCGACGATGACGATCGCCGGGCTGCCGATGCACTCGGCGCGGACGGTCTGCGCGAGCGATCCGAGCGTGCAGTGCCATTGACGCTGCTGCGGCAGCGAGGCGTGCTGGATTGCCGCCGCCGGGGTCGCCGCGGGCAGGCCCTGCAGCAGGCCGGATTGCAGCGCGTCGATCGAGGTCACGCCCATGTAGATCACCAGCGTCAGCCCTTGCGCGGCCGCCGCCGCGAGGGCCGGCCACTGCAGCGAGGCACCCTCGGCGCTCGCGTGGCCGGTCACGAAGATGACGCCGTGGGCATGATCGCGGTGCGTCAGCGGCACGCCGAGCGAGCTCGCGGCGGCGAGGCCCGAGGTGATGCCGTTGACGATCTCGACCGTGATGCCCTGCGCCCGCAGGCGTTCGGCCTCTTCGCCGCCGCGGCCGAAGATGAACGGGTCGCCGCCCTTCAGGCGAACGACCGTTTCGCCGTTCAGCGCCTCGGCCGCCATCAGCTTGTCGATGAAGGCCTGCGGCGTGCTCCTGCAGCCGCCGCGCTTGCCGACGCGCACGATGCGCGCGGCACGGCTCGCATATGCCAGCACGGCGTCGCTGACCAGGTCGTCGACGAGCAGCACGGTCGCGCGGCCGATCGCGCGGACGGCCTTCAGCGTCAGCAGTTCCGGATCGCCCGGCCCCGCGCCGACGAGCGTGACCTGACCGCTCATCGGAGTACCTTCGTGCTGCGCACTCCGGTATGAGCCAGGGGCCACGGAGGGGCCCCTTTGAGGCCCTTGGCGGCCGGGCGGGCTCATGCCGTCTCTTTCTGCGGCGCCGTGCGCTGGATCGCCCCGAGTGCGCCCACCAGGCACGCGACCTGTAGTGTGAGCGGCGCCGGTGCCGGCTTCTCGCCGCTGACGACCGCCTGGATGTAGATCGCGGTGGTCGCCGCATCGAAGCCGCGCGGGAGCAGCGGCAGCTCGGTCAGCACACCCTCGTGCGCGGCGCGCGACAGGTCGGCGCGCGGCTGCCCGGCGATGAACACGTCGAGTTTCGGCGCGCGCCGCGGGTCGGCGACCGGCTCGCCTTCGGTGCCGCGCAGCAGCACCGCGTCGCCACCGGTGTGGGCAAGGAACTCGGCGAGCATCGCCGCGTACTCGGGGTGCGTGTAGTTGACGACGCGCAGGCAGGCGCTCGTCGTGCACGGCGCCAGCACCTTCGCGATCGTGTGGCCGGAGTTGCGCAGCCCGACGACGCGCCGCACCGCGATCAGGCGGGCGAGCGGCGGGCACAGGTCGTCGGTCGCGATGAAGACGGGCTCGCGCCGCGACCAGCCGTTCTCGATCTCGTCGGTGTTGGTCGCGAACGGCAGCCCGAGGTCGCGAAAGATTTCGGCGGTGCTGACGCGCCCGGCATCGTGCATCGGCCCGTGCACCAGCACCTGCGCGCCTTCCTGTGCGAGCAGCAACGCGAGCAGCGGCGTCAGGTTCGGCAGCTTGCGCGCGCCGTTGTACGAGGGCAGCACGATGGTCGGCAGCGTCGGCCGGATCTCGATGCAGCGCTCGTGGGCGGCGCGCAGAAAGCCGGTCAGCTCGGCGATCGACTCGCCCTTGATGCGCATCGCCAGCGCAAACGCGCCGATCTCGAGATCGGTGACCTGGCCGTCGAGCACCTGGCTCATCAGGTCATGCGCCTGGGCCTCGGTCAGCGAACGGGCGCCTTCCTTGCCGCGCCCGATTTCCTTGATGTAGCTTGCGATCGCCATTCTTGTCTCCCGCTCGTGCGGGTCGCAATTTTCAGGCCCGGCGCGAGTGCTCGAAACACTCGCTTGCACAGTCCGGTTGCGACCGATGGCGCGCGAGCGTCAGGCGAGCTTACGGCGCAACTGGATCACGCGCTTGAGTTCGGGAATGCACGAGCCGCAGTTGGTGCCGCAGCGGAGCTGGTCCTGCAGTTGCGCGAGCTGTGCGTCCGGCGGGCCGGCCGAGGCATCGAGTGCGGCTTCGATCTGGCGTTCGCTCACATCGAAGCAACTGCAGACCTGCCGGCCGCGCGAGGCCACCGCGACCGGCGCCTTCGCGCCGGGGATCAGCAGCAGCCGGCCGTAGGCCTGCGCGGGGAGTTCGTCCTGCAGCAGCGGCCGGACCCATGCCTCGGCACTGATGTCGCCGGCGAGCATGAAGGCTTCGAGCCGTGTGTCGGCGCCGCTCGGCTCGACCCGCATGCTGCGGCGCTGGCCGCGCCGCTTGTCGGCGTAGTGCAGTACCCCGGCCGCACCGAGGCCGAGCACGCCTTCGATCTGTTCGAGCAGCGCTTCGTCGGCCGCCTCGTGCGAGGCGGCGCGGAACAGCACGCCGCTGCGTTCGCGACCGAACGGCACGCAGGCGGCGAAGGGGAAGGCCTGCATCAACGGCTTCAGCTGCTCGCGCGCTCGCAGCGCGTCCTCGCCGCGCAGCCAGGCGACGCACAGCAGCTTCCACGGCAGCTCGGCCTTCAGGATCTTGACGGCGGCGTGCTTCAGCTCCGGCTGCTTCGAGCTCGGGCAGAACGCCGGCGAGGTCAGCGAGTTGACACCGGCCGCGCGCCGGCCAGTCGCGGTGCTGCCCGAGAGGAATTCGTCGCCCCAGTGCATCGCGATAAAGGCCTGCGCCAGCGCCTGCTGCTCGCTCGCGCGTGCCGGCAGCACGATCGAGCCGCGTTTCGATGTGACCTGGACCAGATCGCCGTCGGCCAGCGCCAGACGCCGCATGTCCTGCCCGTGCATCTCGATCGCCGGCTCCGGCACGTGGCCGAACAGGCGGCCGATCGTACCGGTGCGGCTCATGCCGTGCCATTGGTCGCGCAGCCGGCCGGTGTTGAGCGAGAACGGAAAGCGCACGTTGCGCGGCTCGGCGAGCGGCGTGTAGGGCGTGTCGACGAAGCTCGCGCGACCATCGGCGGTCGGGAAGACGCCGTCCTCGTAGAGCCGTGCCCGCCCCCGGGTCGCGCCTTCGGGGAAGGGCCATTGCTGCGGGCGCTGCTCGAGAGCGGTGTAGCTCAGGCCGGTGATGTCGAGATCGCGGCCGCGGGTCGACTCGCGGTGCTCGTTCCAGATCGACTCGGCCGTCGGGTAGGCGAAGCCACTCGCCCGGTCGGGATGCAGGCGCGCTTCGAGCCGGCGGGCGAAGTCGGCGGCGATGTGCCAGTCGTCGCGCGCGACGCCGACCGCCGGCGCGGCGCGCCGCACGCGGGTGATGCAGCGCTCGCTGTTCGTGACGGTGCCGTCCTTCTCGCCCCAGGTCGAGGCGGGCAGCAGCAGATCGGCATAGGCGCAGGTCGCGGTGGTCTCGAACGCCTCCTGCACGACGACGAATTCGGCGACCTCGAGTGCGCGGCGTACGGCCGACGCGTCGGGCATCGACTGGGCCGGGTTCGTGCAGGCGATCCACAGCGCCTTGATCTCGCCGTCGGCGACCGCCTCGAACATCTCGACCGCGGTCTTGCCAGGCTTCGACGGCACGTCGGTCACGTTCCACAGCCGCGCCACTTCGGCGCGGTGTTCCGGGTTCGACAGATCGCGGTGCGCACCGAGCAGGTTCGCGAGGCCGCCGACCTCGCGCCCGCCCATCGCGTTCGGCTGGCCGGTCAGCGAGAGCGGCCCGGCGCCGGGCTTGCCGATCTGGCCGGTCGCCAGGTGCAGGTTGATCAGCGCCGCGTTCTTCGCGGTGCCGCTGCTGCTCTGGTTCAGTCCCTGGCAATAGAGCGAGAGCACCGGCTGGCGCGCCGCGCCGGCCACGTCGAGCCCGGCGAACCAGCGTGCGGCCTGGAGCAGATCGGCCTCGCGAATACCGCACAGCAGCGCGACATCCTTCGGCGTGAAGTCGCGCACCCGCGCCTTCAGCGCATCGAAGCCGGTCGTGTGCGCGGCGATGTAGGCGGCATCGAGCCAGCCTTCCCACAGCATCACGTGCAGCATGCCGTTGAACAGCGCGACATCGGTGCCGGGGAGGATCTGCAGGAACAGGTCGGCCACGTCGGCGGTCTCGGTGCGGCGCGGGTCGACGACGATCGTGCGCAGCGCCGGGTTCGCGCGCTTCGCGTCCTCGATGCGCCGGTACAGGATCGGATGCGCGAACGCGGTGTTCGAGCCGGCGATGAACAGCGTGGCCGCGAAGTTCAGATCGTCGTAGCAGGCCGGCGGCGCATCGGCGCCGAGCGTTTGCTTGTAGCCGGCGACCGCGCTGCTCATGCACAGGCGCGAGTTGGTGTCGACGTTGTTGGTGCCGATCAGGCCCTTCGCGAGCTTGTTGAAGACGTAGTAATCCTCGGTCAGCAACTGGCCCGACAGGTAGAAGCCGACCGCATCCGGACCGTGCGTCTGCACGGTGCTCGCGAAGCGCGCGGCGGCGGTGTCGAGCGCGGTGTCCCAGCCGACCACGGCGCGCGGGAGGTCGCGGCCCACGCGCAACTGTGGCTGCGTCAGCCGTGTCTGCATCGCGATCGCGTTCGTCGCGGTCAGGTGCAGCGTGCTGCCCTTGGTGCACAGGCGCCCGAAGTTCGCCGGATGCTCCGGGTCGCCGCGCACGCCGGTGATCCGTGCGCCCTGCGTCTCGATGATGACGCCGCAGCCGACGCCGCAGTAGGGGCAGGTCGAACGCGTCTCCTGGATCGGAATCGTCGCGATGCTCATGGCCGCCTCACAGAGCCGCCCGCGGAATACGCACGATCATCCTACGCAGCCGAAGACACCTCGCGCAACGCGATGCTGTTCAGCTCCTCCAGATCCAGGTGAACCACGCCGTCGTCGACCTTCACGGCAAAGCGCGGTGTGCAGCCTTCGTCGGGGGTCTTCGCGCAACCGTCGTTCAGGCCGATGGTCCAGTTGTGCAGCGGGCACGCGACGCTCTCGCCGAACACGATGCCCTGGCTCAGCGGACCGCCCTTGTGCGGGCAGCTGTCGAGCAGCGCGAAGACCTTGTCTTCGGCATTGCGGAAGATCGCGACATCGCCGCCGCATCGGCGCGGCAGGCGCCGCGCGCCGAGCACCGGAATGTCGTCGACCTTGCAGATGGCTTTCCAGTCACTCATCAAATCGCTCCCAGCGGTTCGAACTGGCGCACATCGACGCCGGCCTTCTCGAACTCGAACCACGGATCGGGCTCGCCGTCGAGCGAGAACAGCAGCTTCTCGTGCAGCGCACGCCGGCCAGCGGCGTCGTTCAGGATGCGCGCCTTCACGTGGTCGAGCCCAACGCGGCTGATGTAGTGCACCGTGCGTTCGAGGTACCAGCCTTCCTCGCGGTACAGCTGCAGGAACGCGCCCGAGTACTCGACCACCTCGGCCGCGGTCTTCAGCTTGACGAGGAACTGCGCGACATCGGTCTTGATGCCGCCGTTGCCGCCGACGTAGATCTCCCAGCCCGAGTCGACACCGATCACGCCGACATCCTTGATGCCCGACTCGGCGCAGTTGCGCGGGCAGCCGCTGACCGCGAGCTTGACCTTGTGCGGCGCGTACATGCGCCACAGCACGCGCTCGAGCTCGATGCCGAGGGCTGTGCTGTCCTGCGTGCCGAAGCGGCACCACTCGCTGCCGACGCAGGTCTTCACGGTGCGCAGCGTCTTGCCGTAGGCGTGGCCCGAGGGCATGCCCAGATCCTTCCAGACCGCCGGCAGGTCTTCCTTCTTGACGCCGAGCAGGTCGATGCGCTGGCCGCCGGTGACCTTGACGGTCGGAATCTGGTACTTGTCGACGACGTCGGCGATGCGCCGCAGCTCGCTCGAGTTCGTCGTGCCGCCCCACATGCGCGGGATCACGCTGTAGCTGCCGTCCTTCTGGATGTTGGCGTGGCTGCGCTCGTTGATGAAATGGCTTTGCGGATCGTCGCGCGCCTCTTTCGGCCAGCTGCTGATCAGGTAGTAGTTGACGGCCGGACGGCAGCTCGAGCAGCCGTTCGGCGTGCGCCAGCCCATCGCCTGGTAGACGCTGGCGATCGTCAGCAGGTGCTGCGCGTTGATCGCTTCGCGCACGTCCTGGTGGCTCGCGTCGGTGCAGGCGCACATCGCCTTCTTGGTCGGCGGCTTCGAGTAGTCGCCGCCGGCGGTGAACATCAACAGCTGCTCGACCAGGCCGGTGCACGAGCCGCACGAGGCGCTCGCCTTGGTGTGCTTCTTGACCTCTTCGAGCGTGAACAGGCCCTTCTCCTTGATGGCCTTGCAGATCGTGCCCTTGTTGACGCCGTTGCAGCCGCAGACCTCGTCGGAATCGAGCATCGTCGCGGCGTGGCTGTGGCCTTCGTGGCCGACATCGCCGATGTTCGATTCGCCGAACATCAGCTTGTCGCGGATGTCGTGGATCTTGCGGCCCTCGCGCAGCAGCTTGAAGTACCACGAGCCGTCGGCCGTGTCGCCGTACATGCAGGCGCCGATCAGCTTGTCGTCCTTGATGATCAGCTTCTTGTAGACGCCGCCGTAGGGGTCGCTCATCACGATCTCCTCGCAGCCCTCGCCGCCCATGAAGTCGCCGGCCGAGAACAGGTCGATGCCGGTGACCTTGAGCTTGGTGCTGGTCTGGCTGCCGGTGTAGCGGCCGATGCCGAATGCGGCCAGGTGGGTCGCGCAGACCTTGCCCTGCTCGAACAGCGGCGCGACCAGGCCGTAGACCGTGCCGCGGTGCGCCGCGCATTCGCCGACCGAGTAGATGCGCGGGTCGGTCACGGTCTGCATCGTGTCGTCGACCGCAATGCCGCCGCGGTTGTTCGGCCCGCAGTGCAGGCCGATCTTCAGCGCGAGCTCGGTGTTGGGACGGATGCCGGCGGCCATCACGACCAGGTCGGCGGGCACTTCGGTACCGTCCTTGAACTGCACCGCCATCACGCGGCCGTCCTTGTCGCCGATCAGCGCCTGCGTCTGCGCGCCGATCATGAACTTCAGGCCGCGATCTTCGAGCGACTTGCGCAGCAGGCCGCCGGCGACGTCGTCGAGCTGACGCTCCATCAGCCACGGCATGATGTGCACGACGGTGACCCGCATGCCGCGCAGCATCAGCCCGTTCGCGGCCTCCAGCCCAAGCAGGCCGCCGCCGATGACGACGGCGTGCTTGTACCTGGCAGCGGCATCGATCATCGTATTGGTGTCGGCGATGTCGCGGTAGGCGATCACGCCGTCGAGCTCCTTGCCCGGCACCGGCAGGATGAACGGGTTCGAGCCGGTGCAGATCAGCAGGCGGTCGTAGGCGGCCTCGGTGCCGTCGGCGGCCTTCACGACGCGGTTGCGGCGGTCGATATCGACCACCTTCTTGCCCAGGTGCAGCGTGATGCCGTTCTCGGTGTACCAGCTCAGCGGGTTCAGCACGATCTCATCGAGCGTCTGCTCGCCGGCGAGCACCGGGCTGAGCAGAATGCGGTTGTAGTTCGGGTGCGGTTCGGCGCCGAACACCGTGATGTCGTACAGCCCCGGGGCGATCTTGATCAGCTCCTCGAGCGTGCGCACGCCGGCCATGCCGTTGCCGATCATCACGAGCTTCATCTTCTTCATCAAGCCTTCTCCGGCTGCATCAGGCGCAGCGATGCCGCGTTATCAGCAAGCACGGTGCCAGCCGCCGCTCGGTGCGCTGCGCACCAGGGCCGCGCAGGAAACTTGCATGGAGCGTCACACTGGCGCCTCGAGTGCACGAAACCGGGCGCGAAAGCACCAACAACGAACATGAGCTTCGACGTCGAGATCGGCCAGGCCAGCGAACGCGGCCCGCGTGCACTGAACGAGGATTTCGTCGCCGTGCGCCGGCACGCGCCGGGCGAGGAATCGCGCGGCCTGATCGCGGCGATCGCCGATGGCGTGTCGGCCGGCGGCGAAGGCCGGATGGCCGCGCAGACCAGCGTGCTCAGCCTCGTCGAGGACTATTTCGCGGCGCCCGACACCTGGGACACGACCGTCGTGCTCGACCGCGTGATCGCGGCCCACAACACCTGGCTGGTCGCGCACAACCGGCGCTCCGAGGCCTCGGCGATGACCACCTTGACCGCGCTCGCGCTGCGCGGCCAGAGCTGGACGCTCGCGCATGTCGGCGACACGCGGGCCTACCTGCTGCGCGGCGGCGCGCTGCGACGCCTGACGCAGGATCACGCGTTCGATCATCCCGACCTGCGCAGCCGCCTGACGCGCGCGGTCGGGCTCGACGACGCGCTGCACGTCGACTACCTGCAGGGCGACCTGCAACTCGGCGACGCGTTCCTGCTGGTCTCCGACGGCGTGCACGGGCGGCTGGCCGAGGCGCGCCTGAGCGCGCTGGCCGAGGCGGGAACGGCGCAGGACACCGCCGACGCCATCGTGCAGGCGGCGGTCGCGGGTGGCACGTCCGACAACGCGAGCGCGCTGCTGGTGCGTGTGCTCGGGCTGACGCGGCTGCAGCTGGCCGACGTGGCCACCTTGGCGCGCCAGCTGCCGGTGCCGCGGCGCCTGAACCTCGGCGACGCGATCGACGGGCTGGTCGTCACTGCGCGGGTCGCCGACACAGGCGTGCACATCCTGTACCAGGTGCGAGACACCGCGAGCGGTGCGCTGAAGGCGTTGAAGACGCTGCACCCGTCGCGCGCCGGCGATCCGCAGGAGCGCGCGATGCTGGCGCACGAGGCCTGGCTCAGCGAGCGCGTCACCGAGCACGCCGAGGAGGGCTTCGTGCGCCTCGAGCGCCGACCCGACGCGACCGAGTTCTACCTGCTCTACGACTGGCACGCGGGCCAGACGCTGGATCGCGTCCTCGCGCGGCGCCGGGCCGCGGGCCTGCCGGTCGAAACGGTGCTCGACTGGGGCCTCGCGGCCGCTCGCGCGCTCGGCCGGCTGCACCGTCTCGGCGTGGTCCATCGCGATGTCAAGCCCGCGAACCTGCACCTCGGCGACGACGGTCGGTTGCGGCTGCTCGATCTGGGCGTCGCGCTTTCCGGCAGCGAGCCGGCCGAGCAGCGTGACCTGCATGCCGGCACGCCGAGCTACATGAGCCCGGAGCTGTGGGACAACGTGCCGGCAAACCCGCAGTCCGATCTGTTCGCGCTCGGCGTCACGCTGTACCAATTGCTCACCGGCCACCTGCCTTACGGCGAAATCGAGCCCTACCAGAAGCTGCGCTACCGGCGCGATCCGAAGCCGCCGTCACGGCTGCGTCCGGATGTGCCGATCTGGCTCGATCACGTCGTGCTGAAGGCGCTGGCGCGCGAGCCGGCGCAGCGCTTCGAGACGGCCGAGGAACTCCTGCTCGCGCTCGAGCGCGGCGCCTCGCGCCCGCTCGCGCCGCCGCCGGCCACGCCGCTGGCGGTGCGCGACCCGCTCGCGCTGTGGCAGATCGCGTTCGGCGTGTCGCTGCTGCTGAACGCGCTGCTGGTGTTCTGGCTGCTGTTCTTGCCGCGCTAGAAGTTTCGTTCTCAGCCCCGACGGCTGCTACGGGCGCTCGGGGCGCAGCCGCAGGCCGGCATCGGCCGCGTCGTGCGCGGCCTCGGCGGCGCGCGCGCGGCCCCCTTTCTCGGCCCAGGTGCGGGTCCAGCGAATCTGGACCAGGCGCAGCATCAGCAGCATCGCCGCCGCCAGCACCGCGAACGCGACGAAACCCCACAGGTAGGTTCCTGCGAGTTGCTTGGACTGGCCCATCGCGTTCGGGATGAAGCCGCCGCCCAGTGCGCCGATCTCGCCGATCATCGAGCCGGCCACCGCGGTCGCGAGCGGCCAGCGCAGTGGCACGAGCTGGAACAGCGCACCGTTGCCGGCACCGAGCATCGCGAAGCACAGCATGAACAGCAGCGTCGTGATCGCCAGCGATTGGCCCGCCAGGCCGCACAGCACCAGCGACAGGCTCACGCCGATCAGCACGCTGCTGAGCGTGTTGATGCCGCCGACCCGGTCCGACACGTAGCCGCCGACGACGCGCACGGCGGAGCCCATCAGCGTGGCCAGCATCGTCAGCTGGCCGGCCTCGACCTTCGTGACCTTGAACTGGTCGTAGAAGTACGTCGGCAGAAAGCTCGCGAGGCCGATGAAGCCGCCGAACGTGATGATGTAGATCAGGCTGAACGCCCAGCCGTCCTTCTCGAACAGGCAGGCGACATGCTGGCGCAGGGTCTGATGCTCTTCGCGGTCGGGCGGCTCCTTGGCGCACAGCCACATCACGAGCATCGGCACGAGCATCGTCAGCGCCGCGAGGCCGTAGACCGTGGTCCAGCCGTACTTCAGCGCCAGCGGCGGCGCGAACAGCACCGCGAGCACCGTGCCCGAGTTGCCCGCTCCGGCGATTCCCATCGCGAGCCCTTTGTACTTGGGCGGGAACCAACCCGAACCCAGCGACAGCGCGACGCCGAAGCTGCCGCCGGCGATGCCCAGCAACACGCCCATCGCCAGCACCTCGTTGTGGGTGCTGACGAAGCCGTAGCCATAGATCAGTGCGAGCACGATCAGGCCCATTTCGACCATCGCCGCGTTCTTGCGCCCGATGTACTGCGACAGCACGCCGAGCGGAAAGCGCATCAGCGCGCCGGCGATGATCGGCACCGAGACCATGAAGCCTTTCTGCGCCGCATCGAGGTGAAAGGCTTCGCCGATGAACGGCGCCATCGCGCCGTTGAGCACCCAGATGGCAAAAGTGAAGTCGAAGTAGAGGAACGACGCGAACAGGGTCGGCGCGTGTCCCGCCTTCAGGAATGTCTTGAACGCCGCCACGGGCCGCTCCTGGAAAAAGGGGTTTGAAACCCCCCGGTTTCGGGGGTGGGTCCCGAACCAATGCGAATACCGTGCCAAAGGTCGTCAGCGCGCCGCCGCCCGAAGCGCTGCGCCATCGGTCGGCGTCGCCGGCGAGCCCGGATCCGCGGCGGCCGCCGCAGGTAAAAGCGCTGGCGCGCCGAGCGCGCGAAGCTATCATCAACCTAGGGGTTCGGGCCGGGTTTGGGCTCCGTCGCGCTTGCCATCGGCGGTCCCCGAGACCAAGATCAAAGAGCCGGCCCGGCGCGCCGGCGACACTGCCCGAGGATTCGAATTTGATGAACCAGACGACACCGGCCCTGTCGCAGGAGCCGCAAGAGCGCGCCGAGACGGCACGTTCGCTGGCGCGCGTTCTCGATGTCGATGCGCCCGGATTGGCCGCGGTGCTGCTCGAGATGCTGGACCGGGTCGATGTGCTGCTGGCGATCAAGGAGGTCGCGTCCGGTCGCTACCTGTACGCGAACCCGGCGATGGCGGCGCTTTTCGGCCGCTCCCCGAGCGCGATGCTCGGCGCCACCGACGCCGAGCTGATGGAGCCGGCGCAGGCGGCCGCGATGCGCGCCACCGAGCAGACCGCGCTGGCGCACGATGCGCCGGCGCTCAGCGAGCACAAGATCGACCGCGACGGCCGCAAGCGCGAGTTCAGCGTGACGCGCATGGCGCTGCCGGGCGCCGCTGGCGCCGCGGCGCACAACGTGGTGTGCGTCTGGGTCGACCGGACCGCCGCGCACCAGCGCGAGCAACAGCTGCAGCAGGCGCTCGCGCAACTCGAGCAGCAGCAGCTCGCCGCCGAAACCCTGCGCCGCGAAACGCAGGACCAGAACCTGCGCGACAGCACCACCGGCCTGTACCAGCGGCTGCATTTCGACGACCAGCTGCGCCGCGAGGTCGATCTGTCGTCGCGCGAGCATCGCGAGTTCGCGCTGGTGTCGATCGCGCTCGATCCGCTCAACGATGCCGTCAAGTCGCTCGGCGGCGATGCGCGCACGCGCGTCCTCGAGGCATTGGGCCGTCTGCTGCGCAGCAACACCCGCGCGATGGACGCATCCTGCCGCCTCGACGAAGACCGTTTCGCGGTGCTGCTCTCGGGTGTCGGCCTGGCGACCGCGCATTCGCGCATGGAGGGCCTGCGCCGCCAGTGCGCGACGCAGATCGTCGTGCTCGAGGGGCGCGACCTCGGCTTCACGGTGTCGATGGGTGTCGCGAGTTTCCCGCACACCGCGCACAGCGAGGCCGAGCTGATGCAGGCTTCCGATGTCGCGCTGCGCGAGGCCCAGAAGCGCGGCGGCAATCACGTCGCGCTGGCCAGCATCCGCTTCGAGCTCGGCGCGACCTGAGCCCGACTACGCGGCCTGCAGGCTGACGGCTTTGTAGATCATGTAGGCCGCGAGGCCGAACAGCAGGCATGCGAACACACGCTGCAGCTGGCGCATGTGCAGCCGGTGCGCGGTGCGCGCACCGAACGGCGCGGTCAGCACGCTCGCGGCCGAGATCGTGACCAGCGCAGGCAGGTAGACGAAGCCCAGCGTACCGGCCGGCATGCCGTCCTGCGACCAGCCGGCGATCACGTAGCCGACCGTACCCACTGCCGCGATCGGGAAGCCGAGCGCCGCGGAGGTGGCGACCGCGTTGTGGATCTTCACGTTGCACCAGGTCATGAACGGCACCGAGACGAAGGCACCGCCGGCGCCGACCAGTGACGCGAGCAAGCCCACGACACCGCCGGCCGCGAGCATGCCGCCGGTGCCCGGCAATTGACGCGCGGCACGCGGCTTCCTGTCGATCAGCATCTGCGTCGCCGAGAAGCTGACGAACAGCGCGAACAGGAGCGCGAGAGCCTGCGAGGGCAGGGCCTTCGCGATCTGCGCGCCGAGCAGCGAGCCGAGGACGATGCCGGGCGCGAGCCGCCGTGCGATCGGCCACAGCACCGCGCCGCGCTGGTGGTGTGCGCGCACCGAGGCGAGCGAGGTAAAGCAGATCGTCGCGAGCGAGGTGGCGATCGCCATCTTGACGACGTACTGCGGCGGCATCGACTTGGCCGACAGCACGAAGATCATGAACGGCACCATCAACATGCCGCCGCCGACGCCCAGCAGCCCGGCGAGGAACCCGGTGAACGACCCGAGAACCAGCAGCTCGACGATCAGGCGCCAGCCCAGGCCGCCGGTCATGCGGCGGGTTGCAGCAGCGCGAGCACCGCGCGCCATTCATCGGCGCTGACGGGCGTGATCGACAGGCGGTTGCCGCGCTCGAGCACCCGCATGCCCGCCAGCGAGGGCGCCGCGCGCATCTCGGCAAGCGGCAGCAGGCGCGTCTTGCGCAGCAGCTTCACGTCGACATGCGACCAGCGCGGCGCGTCGGGCCGGGACTTCGCATCGAAGTAATGGCTCTGCGGATCGAACTGGGTTGCATCCGGGTAGGCCACGCTCGCGACTTCGGCCAGCCCGGCGACGCCCGGCTCGGGGCACGACGAGTGATAGAACAGCACGCCGTCACCGGCCTGCATGTCGTCGCGCATGAAGTTGCGCGCCTGGTAGTTGCGCACGCCGACCCACGGAACCGTTTGCGCGGGCGCTGCGGCGAGATCGTCAATCGAGCACTCGGACGGCTCGCTCTTCATCAACCAGTAGCGCATGCGAACGGCCGGCGGGGGGGAATGAAAGAAAGGTGTCCGCCGCGAACCGTGAGCCGCATTCCTGAACCAGGAGTTCAGGTGGGCGAGGTCAGCCCGGCTTCGGGTTCATCTGACGCGAGACGATCACACCAACCGGGCGATGTTCCAAGCCCTTGCTCTACAGAGCATCGGTTCAAGGAAATATAAAACTCACGCGAACGCGACGGACGAATTCATTCTACGGCGCATGCGTGACCTGCGCATGTCGGTCAGAGCAATTGACCATCGGCGCCCAGGGCTTGATCGAGGCGCGCGATCAGGTGGTCGATGTCGACTTCGCCGTCTGTCGTCGATGCGGCGGAGATGTTCGAAGGCGATGCCGCGCGCGCCGCCGGCCGGCCGGCCAGCGCGTACGCAAGGTTCAGCGCGGCGAGCACCGCGATGCGCTCGCGCGCCTTGACCTTGCCGCCGTCGCGGATCGCGCTCATTTCGCGATCGACGTTCGCGACCGCTTCGAGCAGCGCGACCTCGCCGCCGTCGGGACAGCCGAGCAGATAGCTCTGGCCGAGGATCGTCACTTCCATCTGCTTCATGGCTTCGGGCCCTCCGCGTCGTGCCCTTCAGGGGCGCTCGCGAGCTCGGTCGGCAGCCGTTCGAGCAGCGCGTCGATGCGGCTGCGCGCGGCGTTCAGGCGCGAGCGCAGGTTGTCGCGTTCGTGGGTCACCGCCACCAGCTGCTGTTCGAGCAGTGTGTTGGTGCGCTGCAGTTCGGCATGCCGCAAGAGCAGGCGCTCGACCCGGTCGGCGAGTTCTTCGATCTTCGACATGGCGCGTGGCAGCTGGAGGGGAGGGTGGCTCATTGTAAAGGTCGACCCCTGCTTACAATCCGCGTTGTTGGTGCCCGTGCCGGCGTTCCGCCGGCACAGTTAAACGGGAAGCAGAAGGAAGTCACGCTGCGCGTGGCGACCGAACCTGCGCTGCCCCCGCAACGGTACGGCGGACGAAGCCTTCGGGCTTCGGCGATTGCGCACACACCACTGAGGGCCCACGCCTTTGGGAAGGAACGCAGGCGTTGCTCCGCCAGCCCGGATACCGGCCAACAAGCGGGTGCGCACCCTGTGCGCCGCCCATGTCGCAGGTGCCCGCGGGGAAGCTGGCGCCGGCATCTGTTCGAGTGCTTCAAACCATGATCTCTCTCGTCTCGACGCCACGTGCGTCCGTTGCTGTTCGCAGCCTCCTTGCCGTTGCCGTGCTCGCTGCGCATGCCACCCCGGCTTCATCCCAGACCGTGCTCGGCCCGATCGTCGTGACCGGCAGCCGAGAGCCGCAACCGCTGGGCCGCGTCACCGCCGACGTTGTCGTTATCGACGCCGAGCGGATCCGCAACAGCACCGCCGATTCGGTCGAGGATCTGCTGCGCCGCGAAGCCGGTGTGCAGTTGTCGCGCACCGGCGGCCCGGGGCAAAGCGCGAGCGTGTTCATCCGAGGGGGGAGCTCCGCCAATACCGTCGTGCTGATCGATGGCGTGCGCATCGGGTCCGCCACGCTCGGCCAGGTCGAGTTCGAATCGCTGGGCCTGTCGCAGATCGAACGCGTGGAGGTACTGCGCGGCCCGGGCTCCAGCCTGTACGGCGCGGACGCCGTCGGTGGCGTGGTGCAGATCTTCACGCGCAAGGGCGACGGCGAGCCCCGCGTGACCGCGCATGCAGCCGTCGGCGGCTACCACTCGTACGACGTGCAGGCTGGCGTCAGCGGCGCGCAAAGCGGCTTCGACTATGCCGCCTCGCTGGGCCGCGAAAGCAGCCGCGGCGTGTCGGCGTTGAAACCGGGCGACCAGTTCGGCAACTTCAACCCGGACGATGACGGCTTCAAGCGCGACACCGCGCAGGCCAAGCTCGGCTTCACGCCAGCTACCGGACACCGCATCGGCCTGAACGTGGTCAGCAGTCGCCTGAACGCGAAGTACGATGCGAGCGAGTTTGCACCGCCGACCTTCGCCCAGGACAACACGCCGGACTTTCGCAACAAGCTCGACACCGACGTGATCTCGCTCGATTACCGCGGCGTGATCAGCCCCGCGTGGACGACGACCGCGCTGCTCTCGCACGATAACGACGACCTGAAGAGCGGCGGCAGCAGCTTGAGCCGATTTCGCACGCAGCGCGATCAGATCACCTGGCAGAACGCGTTGAAACTCGGGGGCGAGCAGCAGCTCGTGCTGGCGCTGGAGCGCCTGGACGAGAAAGCACACTCCGACTCGTTCGTCGAAGACGTGAAACGCGACAACACCGCGGTCGTGCTCGGATACACCGGCAGCTTCGGCGCGCACGTGATCCAGGCCGATCTGCGCCAGGATCGAAACTCGGTCTACGGCGGCAACACCACCGGCCGCCTGGGCTGGAGCATGGAAGTCGCGAACAACCTGCGGGTGCGCGCACTCGCGGGCACGACCTTTCGCGCGCCCAGCTTCAACGAGTTGTTCTACCCCGGCTTCGGCGTCCCCGACATCAAGCCAGAGCGCGGCCGCAGCATGGAGCTCGGCATCAACTGGCGCGCCGGTGACAGCGAGGCCGCGGCCACGGTCTACCGGAACCGGCTGCGTGACCTGATCTTCTACGATTCCGATCGCACGCAGTGCCCGGCCGACCCGGCCTACGACTTCGGATGCGCGCGCAACATCGGCCGCGCGCAGCTGCAGGGCGCGACGTTCTCGGGTTCGCAGCGCTGGGGCGCATGGCGCGTCGGCGGCACGGTCGATTTTCTCGACGCGAAGGACACCGACACTGGCAAGCGCCTGACCCGTCGCGCCGCGCACCAGGAAAGCCTGTCGGCCGACTACGAGATCGGCGCCTGGAACTTCGGCGGCGCGCTGCTCGCCGTGGGCGCGCGGCCCGACGGGACGGTGACGCTCGGGAGCTATGCGACGCTGGACCTGCGCGCGCGTTGGCGCTTCACGCCGCAATGGCAACTCGAAGCCAAGCTGCTCAACGCGACCAACCGCGAGATCGAGCCGGCACGCGACTACCAGTCGCTCGGCCGGCAAGCGTGGATCGGCGTGCGCTACGACGGCAAGGGCCTGTGACCCGCATGCCCAACGAGCTCATCCTCGGTGGTCAGCGCAGCGGCAAGTCGCGCTGCGCCGAGGCGCGCGCCTCGGCCTGGCTGGCGCAACCCGACCACTCGGCCGTGTTGCTCGTGACGGCGTTGGCCGGCGACGCCGAGATGCGCGCGCGCATCGAGCAGCACCAGGCCGATCGCGCGAGGCGGGTGCCCGCGCTGCTGACCATCGAGGAGCCGCGCGAACTGGCGCGCGTGGTGGGGCAGCACACTGCGCCTTCGCGACTGGTCGTGATCGACTGCCTGACGCTGTGGCTCACCAACCTGCTGATGCCCCTGCGCGGCGATGTCCTCGACGAAGGCCGCCTCGTCGCAGCCACTGCGGGGCTGTGCGAGGCCTTGCGCCGCGCGTCGGGGCCGGTGCTGCTGGTCTCGAACGAGATCGGTCTCGGCCTCACACCGCTGACCCCGTCGGCGCGGCGCTTCGTCGACGAACTGGGCCGCCTGCATCAGCAGGTCGCACAGGTCTGCGAACGCGTGACGCTGATGGTGGCGGGCATCGAGCTGCCGGTGAAGAGGCCGGCCGCATGACGATGAACACGCTGATCGCACGCGCTGCGTTGGCATCGCTGCTGCTGTGCTGGCATGCGCTGGCTGGCGCCCAGATCAGTGTGCGCGACGACCGCGGCGCCACGGTCACCTTGCCCGTGTCACCGCGGCGCATCGTCAGCCTGCTGCCCTCGCTGACCGAGAGCGTTTGCGCGCTCGGGGGCTGTGCGCGGCTTGTCGGCACCGATCGCTTCTCGAACTCGCCGGCCAGCGTCACGGCCTTGCCCAAGCTCGGCGGACTGGAGGACGCCCAGATCGAGCGCATCGCAGCGCTCAAGCCCGACGTGGTGCTTGCCGCGCCGTCGGCACGGGCGATCGAGCGTCTCGAAAGCCTGGGCGTGAAGGTGCTGGTGCTCGAATCGCGCGATCATGCCGACGTGCAGCGCACGCTGAAGACGCTCGCGCAATTGCTCGGCCTTCCGGCCGACGCCGACAAGGTCTGGGCCGCAATCGAGCGCGATCTCGAGCAGGCCGCGGCGCGCGTGCCACCGCGGCTGCGCGGCCAGCGCGTCTACTTCGAGGTCGACGCGACGCCGTACGCGGCCGGCGCGGCGTCGTTCATCGGCCAGACGCTGGGCCGGCTCGGCATGGCCAACGCGATCCCGCCCGAGCTCGGGCCCTTTCCGAAGCTGAACCCCGAGTACGTCGTGCGCGCTCAGCCCGACATCGTGATGGCCGCACAGCGCAACCTCGACGACATGCCGCGCCGCCCCGGATGGGCCGCGCTTCGGGCCTTGCAGCGCCGCCAGGCCTGCGGCTTCGACAGTGAGCACTACGAGCTGCTGATCCGCCCCGGCCCCCGCATGGGCGAGGCGGCTCGCACCCTGGCCGATTGTCTGGTGACGCTGGGCAAGACATCGAAATGAGCCTCGATCGCCAGCGCCGCGTTCGCCTGGCTCTCGGCCTGGCCGCGCTCACCCTGCTGCTGCTGGCGGCGGGCCTCGCCGCCGGCAGCGAAGGCTGGTCGATGGCCGGCCTCGTGCAGACGCTGAAGGGCTCCGACGCGGTACTGATCGTCGGCCAGATCCGCGCACCGCGCACGCTCGGCGCGTGGCTCACTGGCGCGCTGCTCGGGCTGGCGGGGGCGACTGCACAAGGCCTGTTCCGCAATCCGCTGGCCGACCCGTACCTGCTCGGCTCGGCCTCTGGCGCCTCGCTAGGCGTCGTGCTGGTGCTCGCCGCCAGCGCACTCGCAGGCCATGGCATCAGCCTCGCGACGGTCGATGTGCTGTCGCGCATCGGCCTCGTCGGTGCGGCTTTTGCTGGCGCTCTGGTGGGCGTGCTGGTCACGCTCACGCTCGCGCGCGGCGCGCAGCAGACGGTGCGCCTGCTGCTCGCCGGCGTGATCGTCGGCGTCGTGCTGTCGGCACTCAGCGATCTGGTCACCACGGCCGCACCGGACGCGCTGCGCGGCAAGCAGGTGTTCATGCTCGGCAGCACCGGCTTTCTGGGGTGGGGCAGCTGCGCGGTGCTCGGCCTGGGCCTGCTCGCCTGTGCGCCGCTGAGCTGGCGCTGGTCGCGCGCGCTCGACGCGTTGACGCTGGGCGAAGACAGCGCGCGCAGCCTCGGCCTCGATCTGTCGCGCGTGCGCATCGCTCTCGTGGCGACGCTCGCGCTGGCAACCGGCCTGGCGGTTTCGCAAGCCGGTCTCGTCGCATTTGTCGGCCTGGTCGCGCCGCACCTGGTGCGCCGCTTCGCACCGGCGCCGCATGGCTACACGACGCTCGCCAGTGCCGGCGTCGGCGGCACGCTGCTGCTCACGGCGGACGTGCTCGCGCGCAGCCTGATCGCGCCGCAGGAGGTGCCGGTCGGGGTGCTCACTGCTCTGCTCGGCGGCGGGTACCTGCTGCGGCTGCTGCATCGCCGGAGGATGTCGTGACGCCGGCCTCGCTCAGCGCGCAAGCCGTCAGCGTGCGACTGGGCGCAACGCTCGCGCTGAACGACGTCAGCTTCGCGCCCACGTCCGGCTGGACGGCCGTGGTGGGGCCGAACGGCGCCGGCAAGTCGACGCTGCTGCGCGCGCTCGCGGGCCTGCAATCGCCCGACGCGGGCACGATCACGCTGCACGCCCGCCCACTGCCCGAGTGGCCCGCGCGTGCACGCGGCACGCAGATCGCGTGGCTGGCCCAGCAGTCGGAGGCGAACGGCGAGTTGACGGTGCGTGAGGTCGTGCACCTCGGCCGCCTGCCGCACCTCGGCTTGTTCACCGCGCCGCGGCCCGAAGACGACGCGGCGGTCGAGCAGGCGATGCGCGAAACCGAGTGCGCCGCGTGGCAGGCGCGCCGGCTTCACGAACTCTCGGGCGGCGAGCGCCAGCGTGTGTTGCTGGCGCGCGCGCTGGCGGTGATGGCGCCGATCCTATTGCTCGACGAGCCCACCACCCACCTCGACCCGCCGCACCAGGTCGCGCTGGTGCGACTGCTGCAACGTGAGGCGCAGCGTGGCCGCACGGTGGTCAGCGTGCTGCACGATCTGTCGCTCGCACTGACGGCGGATCGACTCGTCGTGATGGACCATGGCCGCATCGTCGCCGAAGGTTTGCGCAACGACCCGGCGCTGCATGCCGCGTTCGTCGATGTGTTCGGCGGCGCGATCCGCATCGAGCGCATCGGAGAACGCTGGATCACCGTGCCCCAACTGGAGAAGGCCTGATGGAAGATCAATCGTGACCCGCGCCGCCATCAGCTGGAGCGCCGGCAAGGATTCGTGCCTCGCCTGGCTGCTGGCGCGCGAGCAGGGCCTGGACGTGCGCACCTTCCTGACGATGTGCGAGCCCGACGGTACGAACAAGTCGCACGCGCTCGATCCCCGATTGATCGAGGCGCAGGTTCAATCGATCGGCGGCACCTGGCGCGCGGCGCGCGTGCCGCCGGGCTTTGTGCACCCGTTGCCCATCATCAACGGCGCGCAGCGTGTCGTTCAGACTCGGCCGCCGATGCCGTCGGTGAGGCTGGTGATGCAGACGCTGGAGCTCGCCTCGCGATGAACTGGCCGCCCGCGCTGACCCTGGCGCTGGCCGTGCCGCTCGCATGGGCGATCGACGCGCGCTTCGGCGAGCCGCGCGACGCATGGCACCCGGTGGCGTGGCTCGGCCGCGCGCTTGCGCCGGTGGGTCAAGGGTTACGAGACTTGAGTCCGGCGCCGGCCTTCACTCTTGGTGCCCTCGTGTGGCTCGCCGGTGCAAGCCTGATCGCGTGGGTGGCGTGGGCGGTGCAAACGCGGCTGGTCGGTGCCCCGCCGTGGTTCGCAGCGCCGTTGCTGGCGGTGCTGCTCAAGCCGACGTTCGCGTGGCGCATGCTGCGCGACGAAGCGCGCGCCGTCGAGACGGCGCTGGGCGAGGGCGTTGAATCGGCACGGGTCCGGCTCGCACACCTCGTCAGCCGCGACGTGCGGGTACTCGACGCCGATCTGATCCGCGAGACCACGATCGAGACCGTCGCCGAGAACCTCAACGATTCGCTGGTCGCGCCATTGTTCTGGTACGCGCTGTTCGGCCTGCCGGGCGCGGCGGTCTATCGGTTCGCCAACACCCTCGACGCGATGTGGGGCTATCGCGGCGCGTGGGAGTGGGCCGGCAAGTGGAGCGCACGCGCCGACGACGTGTTGTCCTGGTTGCCGGCGCGTCTCACCGCGCTGATGCTGGCGCCGACGCCGCGCCTGTTCGGGCAGGCCCGGCAGACACCGTCGCCGAATGGCGGCTGGACCATGGGCGCGATGGCGCTGCGGCTCGGTGTGCGCTTGCGCAAGCCGGGCGTGTACGAGCTGAACCGCAATGCGCCGTCGCCACGGGCCGGGCATGTGCAGCGTGCGTTGGATCTTGCGCAGCGTGCGGCGGGCAGCACGGTTGTGATCGTCGCGATGGTCTGGCTGGTGCGAGCCGCATGACCGCGCGCGCCGTCATGGTGCTGGGCACCACCAGCAACGCCGGCAAGAGCTGGCTCGCCACCGCGCTGTGCCGCTGGTATGCGCGCCAGGGGCTGAAGGTCGCGCCGTTCAAGGCGCAGAACATGAGCAACAACGCGCGCGTTGTCGTGGGCCCGGACGGCGAGGCGGGCGAGATCGGCAGCGCGCAGTATTTCCAGGCGCTGGCCGCGCGTGCCGTGCCCGAGGTGCGCATGAACCCGGTGCTGCTCAAGCCGGAGCACGACACCGCGAGCCAGGTCGTCGTGCTGGGCCGCGCGCGCGCCGACCTCGCGGCCGTGCCGTGGCGCGAGCGCAGCGAGCGCCTCTGGCCGTTCGCGCGCGACGCGCTGCACGCGCTGATGGCCGAGAACGATGTCGTCGTGCTCGAAGGCGCGGGCTCGCCGGCCGAGATCAATCTGCACGCGAACGATTACGTCAACATGCGCAGTGCGCTCGAAGCGCGGGCCGCGTGCCTGCTCGTGAGCGACATCGACCGCGGTGGTGCGTTCGCCCATCTGTTCGGCACGCACCAGTTGTTGCCCGATGCTGAGCGGGCGCTGATCCGCGGTTTCGTGCTGAACCGCTTTCGCGGCGACGCGCGCCTGCTCGCACCCGGGCCCGAGCAGTTGCGTGCGCTGACCGGTGTGCCGACGGTCGCGGTGCTGCCGATGTGGCGCGGACACGGACTGCCGGAAGAGGACGGCGTGTTCGATGAAGCGCCGGGTGGCGCCGCGGGCGGCTGCGTGATCGCGGTCGTCGCGTATCCGCGCATCAGCAACCTCGATGAGTTCCAGTCCCTGCGCGGGGTGACGAACGTGCGCCTGCGCTGGGTTCGCACGCCAACCGAACTGAATGGCGCCGACTGGGTGGTGCTGCCCGGCTCCAAGCACACCAGTGGTGATCTCGCGTGGTTGCGGGCTCAAGGTCTCGATGCCGCGATCGCGCGGCACGCAGCCGCCGGCAGGCGCGTGCTCGGCGTGTGCGGTGGCTTGCAGATGCTCGGCCGAGAGCTGCACGACCCGCACGGCGTTGACGGCGATGCCGCAGGTCTCGGCCTGCTGCCGCTGGTCACGCACTTCGATCGCCACAAGATGCTGCGCCACACGCGTGCCGCGTTCGGCAACACGACAGGCGACTGGGCTGGACTCGCGGGTGTCGGCTTCGAGGGCTACGAGATTCGCCACGGCCGCACCGAAGCGCAGGGTGAGGTGCCGGTCGCGCTGCGCAACGAACTCGGCGAGGCCATCGGCTGGCAGCAAGGCCCGGTACTGGGCCTGTATGCGCACGGCCTGTTCGAATCCGGCGACGCGATGCAGGCGTTGTTCGGCACCGGGCTTTGCACGTTGGCCAGCGTGTTCGACGGCCTGGCAGCTTTCATCGATCGACAATTCGAGCCGGGCGTGCTGCACCGGCTCGTCCAACCGTGAGAACCGATCCACCATGCCGACCCTGCCGTTGATCGCCCCCATCGCCGACGCCGCACTCGCCCGGCGCTTGCAGCACCGGCTCGACCAGCAGACCAAGCCACGCGGTGCGCTCGGCCGCCTCGAAGCGCTGGCCCTGCAGATCGGTTTGATCCAGCGCAGCGAGGCACCGGTGCTGCGCGCACCGCAGCTCGTCGTGTTCGCGGCCGACCATGGTCTTGCGGCGCATGGCGTGTCGGCTTACCCGAGCGACGTGACCTGGCAGATGGTCGAGAACTTTCTCGCTGGCGGTGCTGCGGTCAGCGTGCTCGCACGCCAGCACGGTCTGGCGCTCACGGTGGTGGATGCCGGCGTGCGGCATGACTTCGCACCGCGCAACGGTCTGCTGAATTTCAAGATCGCCACCGGCACGGCCAGCGCGCTCGAGGGGCCGGCAATGACGCCGGCGCAATGCGCGCTGGCGATCGCGGGTGGCCGCGAGATCGTGAGCGCGCTGCCGGGCAACGTGCTGCTGCTCGGCGAGATGGGCATCGGCAACACGTCCAGCGCGGCGCTGCTGCTGGCGCGGCTGGCGGATTGCGACATCGCGGCGTGTGTCGGCCGCGGCACCGGACTCGACGATGCAGGCCTCGCTCGCAAGCTCGACGTGCTGCGTCAGGTGCTGGTGCGCCACGTCGCTGCGACGCAGCCCCTGGACGCGCTTGCCGCGTTCGGCGGATTCGAGATCGCGATGATGGCCGGCGCGGCCTTGCAGGCGGCGAGCGAACGGCGCGTCGTGGTGGTCGATGGCTTCATCAGCGGTGCAGCGATCCTGGTCGCATCGAAGCTGGCGCCGCACGTGCTCGACTGCTGTGTGTTCGCGCACCGATCCGATGAGTCCGGCCACACGCTGATGCTGTCGCTGATGAACGCCACGCCGCTGCTCGATCTCGGGCTGCGGCTCGGCGAAGGCTCAGGCGCGGCGCTGGCGTGGCCGCTGATCGATAGCGCGGTGGGGTTGCTGGCGCAAATGGCGAGTTTCGAGTCGGCGGGCGTTTCCGATCGTGACGAGCCTTCGGATCGGGGTGACAGGTGATCCACGAGCTGCGCCTGTTCTTCATCGGGCTGCAGTTCCTCACGCGCGTTCCGGCCCCAGGCTGGGTCGGCTTCGAGCCGGCGTGGCTGAGCGAGAGTGCGCGCCACTTCCCGGCCGTGGGTCTTTGCGTGGGTGCAGCTTCGGCGCTGGTGCTGGCAGTCGGGCACGCGGTGCTCGGCCCAACGGTGGCGGTCGGCCTGGCGATGGCCGCGAGCGTGCTGATCACCGGCGCCTTCCACGAAGACGGCTTCGCCGACACCTGCGATGCGCTCGGCGGCGCGGTCGACCGCGAGCAGGCGCTCGAGATCATGAAGGACTCGCGCATCGGCGCCTACGGCGCGATCGGCCTGGTGCTGATGCTGGGGCTGAAGGCCGCAGCGCTCTTGTCGCTGCCGCTCGTCGCCGCGGTGCCGGCGCTGCTGCTGGGCCACACCGCGAGTCGCGCCGCCGCCGTGATGCTGATTCGCGGGCTGCCGTATTCGGGCAACGTCGAGCATGCCAAGGCAAAGCCGATGGCGCAGCGCATTGAGATCTCGGGTGTGCTGGTCGCGGCGGGCTGGGTGGTGTCGGTCGCGGCGGCACTTGCGTGGCACGCGCCGGAGCACATCACGGCCGTGCTCACGAGCCTGTCGCTCGCAGTCGCCGGAACGGCGTGGTGCGCAGGCTGGCTGCGTCGGCGCCTGGGCGGCTACACCGGCGACGCCTTGGGCGCGACGCAGCAGATCGTCGAACTGCTGGTGCTTCTCGGCTGGCTCGGCCTGATGCGCGCCGCATGAACTTTGCGGTGTGGCGCCATCCGTCGCCGCGGAACGCCGCGGGCCGCTGTATCGGCCGCACCGATGTCGCGGTGGACAGTCGCAAAGCCAAACGGCTTGCGCATCGTGTGCGCCAATGGGCGCGCCGCAGCGGCGCACCGCGCGTCGTGATCACGTCACCGCTGCGACGCGCGGCCGACGTGGGTCGATGGCTGGCGCGCTGGGGCTGGGAGCACCGCATCGACGCGCGCCTCGGCGAACTCGACTTCGGCGCGTGGGACGGGCGGCCGTGGAGCGAAATCGGCGCCGCGTCCGTGGACGCCTGGTGCGCCGACTTCGTGCGGCACGCGCCCGGAGGCGGCGAGCCGGTGGCACGGCTGCTGCAACGCTGCGCTGCGTTCTTGAGCGAGCCGCCGTGCTGCGTTGTCTCACACGCCGGCTGGATCAGCGCAGCGCTGTGGCTGGACGGGCATGAGGACGAACCGAGCGCCACGCAATGGCCCGCCGCGGTGCGCTGTGCGAGCCTCACGCTGCTGCGCGGACGCGGCTGAGGGGGCTCCGTTCAGGGCTTGGTCGGATCGAGCGGCATCGGCATCGTCGCGAGCCGGTTCGGCGTGCTCGACTCCCACAGCGCGCCCGGTGCGGTGTCGACCGACGCGTTGACGACGTGCATCAGCGTCAGGCTGGCGCGCGACGCGGTCTTGCGCAGCGCCTGCAGCTGCCGCTGGGTCCAGTCGACCGGGCTGCCGAGCTGCTCGCAGCTGAAGGTGCCGAACAGCACGCCGTTGACCGAGAAGCTCATGTCCATCAGCGAGACCACGTTGCAGGCCCGCAGGTATTCGCGCAGCGCCCCGGCGCTGACCGGGTCGATCAGCGCCTGGCTCGCGCTGACGCTGCCGTCGCGTTGCAGGCACTCGAAGTACAGACCATCGGCGGGGCTCGGGATGTCGACCGCGGTGACCATGCGGTCCAGGCCGGCATCGAACATCGCGACGCAGCGCAGCGCGCGACCCTCGGTGGTCTCGACGAACAATCGCAGCCCGGCGCGCGAGCAACCGATCTGACGCGCGACGAAGCGCATCAGCTGTTCGAGGTATTGCGCGCTGTCGATCTCGCCCCGTTCGAGTCGGCCTGAGATGACCTGCAGATCGGGTTGGTCGGGCATCGCGCAATTATCGGGCGCGAAGTGCGCCCATTGACGCGGCAGGCGTCCGTTCGGTCAACGATGTGGCGGGCGCGCGACCCGCGGCGATCGCGGGATAGGCATCGCACCAGCGCGCCACCGCGCAGCGCTCGCAAAGCGGCCGGCGCGCCTGGCAGACGTAGCGGCCGTGCAGGATCAGCCAATGGTGCGCGTCGACGAGGTAGGCCGTGGGGACGCGCTGCAGCAGCTTCGTTTCGACTTCGAGGGGGTTCCTGCCCGGCGCGAGGCCGGTGCGGTTGGCGACGCGGAAGATGTGCGTGTCGACCGCCATCGTCGGCTCGCCGAACGCGACATTCAGCACCACGTTCGCAGTCTTGCGGCCAACGCCCGGCAGCGCCTCGAGCGCGGCGCGCTGACCCGGAACCTTGCCACCGTGCGTTTCGACCAAGATGCGGCAGGTCTCGAGCAGGTTCTTCGCCTTAGTCCGGTACAGGCCGATCGTCCGGATGTGGTCGGTCAGCCCGTCGAGCCCGAGCGCCAGCAGCTTGGCCGGCGTGTTCGCGACCGCGAACAGCCGGCGCGTCGCCTTGTTGACGCCGACATCGGTGGCCTGCGCCGACAGCAGCACCGCGGCGAGAAGCTCGAACACGCTGCTGTACTCGAGCTCCGTCTCGGGTTCCGGGTTGGCGGCCTTGAGCGTCGCGAAGAACGGCTCGATGTCGGCGGTCTTCATTCGCTGCGTCAGGCCCGGTCGGCGCGTGCTGCACGCGCCCGCGCCTGCGCGGCGGCGATGATCGCGCGCTTGTCGGGCGCCGGCTGCGCGCTGCCAACAGTCTCGATCCCGACCGGCGTCGGCGCCGCGAACGCACTCTCGGCCAGACGCGTCTCGTGCTCGTGCGCGTCGCGCTGCAGCCGTTCGCGATGCCAGTCGTAGCGCGTGCGCGCCTCCTGCGCCTGCGGCGCGCTCCAAGCCTGCCAGCCAGTGTGCTCGCCGCCGGTGGACGTCAGCGAAATGCAGTCGACCGGGCAGGCCGGCAGGCACAGCTCGCAGCCGGTGCACTGCGCCGCGATCACGGTGTGCATGCCCTTCGGCCCGCCGACGATGCAGTCGACCGGGCAGGCCTTCAGGCACAGCGTGCAGCCGATGCACCAGGCCTCGTCGATCACGGCGAGTTGGCGCGGCGCCTCCGCGCCGTTCGCCGGGTTCAGCGCCAGCGGCGGCCGGCCGGTCAGTGCCGCGAGCCGCGAGACGCCTTCTGCGCCGCCCGGCGGGCATTGGTTGATCCCGGCCTCGCCGACGGCGATGGCCTGCGCGTAGGCGTGGCAGTCGGGATAGCCGCAGCGCGTGCACTGGGTCTGCGGCAGCGCGTCGTCGAGCGCCTGCACGAGGCGATCGGTCGCGCGGCTCATCGCCGTGCTCACCTGGCCGAGCGCGCGGCCTTCTTCGCGGCGACCGCCGGCTTGCGTCCGGCCGGCTTCGGTTGGTAGCTCGCGATGAAGTCCCGCACGTGCGGGTAGACCTTCTCGCGCCAACGGCGACCCGAGAAGATGCCGTAGTGGCCGGCACCGACCACGTCGTAGTGGAACTGGCGCTGCTTCGGGATGCCGGTGCACAGATCGTGCGCCGCCCGGGTCTGGCCGGCGCCGGAGATGTCGTCGAGTTCGCCTTCGATCGTCAGCAGCGCGCCCGAGGTGATGTCCTGCGGGCGCACGAGTTCGCCGCCGACCTTCCAGCTGCCGTTGACGAGCGCGAATTCCTGGAACACGACCCGGATCGTGTCGAGGTAGTACTCGGCCGGCATGTCGAGCACCGCGTTGTACTCGTCGTAGAAATCGCGGTGGAACTCGGCACTGTCGTCATCGCCGCGCACCAGGTCGAGGAAGTAGTCGTAGTGCGAGCTCAGGTGCCGGTCCGGGTTCATCGCGACGAAGCCGGTGTGCTGCAGGAAGCCCGGGTACACCGCGCGGCCGCTGCCGGGAAAGTTCGTCGGCACGCGATAGATCACGTTGTTCTCGAACCATTCGTAGGGCTTGTTGATGGCCAGGTTGTTGACGGCGGTGGGGCTCTTGCGGGCGTCGATCGGGCCGCCCATCATCGTCATCGTGCGCGGCGTCGGCTCGCCGCGGCTGGCCATCAGAGAGATCGCCGCGAGCACCGGTACGGTCGGCTGGCAGACCGAGATCACGTTGACCTCCGGGCCGATGTGTCGGATGAACTCCTGCACGTAGTTCACGTAGTCGTCGAGGTGGAACGGGCCGACATCCTTCGGCACCATGCGCGCGTCGGTCCAGTCGGTGATGTAGACCTTGTGGTCCTTCAGCAGCTCGCGGATGGTCTCGCGCAGCAAGGTCGAGTGGTGGCCGGACAGCGGGGCCACGACGAGCACGGTCGGCTGATCTTTGAGCCGCGTCAGCACGTTCACATCGTCGGTGAAGCGCTTGAAGCGCAGCAGGCGGCAGAAGGACTTGGTCAGTGCGACCTGTTCCTGCACCGCGACGTCGACGCCATCGACCTTGACCGAGGTGATGCCGAACGCGGGCTTCTCGTATTCCTTCGACAGCCGGTGCATCAGGTCGAGCCCGGCCGAGACGCGTTGCGCACCGGGCGTGTGCGCGAACGGCGACAGCGGATGGTTATAGAGCTTCGAGGTCGCGCTCGCGAACTCCGCGAACGGGCTCAGCAGCGCGCGCTGGGTTTCATAGAGCTGGTACAGCATCTCGTGGCCTGGTGAGTGATTCGGCGCAGGCCGGGCAGCCTGTGGCAAAAGTGTTTGTGCAACGCAACATTTTAGTCGCCTAGACCGTCTGTGCGCACGATCTTGCAGCACCCGCATCAGGGGTGAAACCCGAATCAACGCCCCGTTTCGGGGCCAGCGGCGGCACTTGTCCGCTCAGGCGGACACCTTGGCGATGGCCGCGACGGTCGAGTCGATGTTCCGCGTGTTCAGCGCCGCCACGCAGATCCGGCCCGAATCGACCCCGTAGATGCCGAACTCGCTGCGCAGCCTTTCCATCTGGGCCTTGCTCAGGCCCGAATAGCTGAACATCCCTTGCTGGCGCGTGATGAAGCTGAAATCCTGGCCCAGGCCGGCGGCTTCGAGTCGCGCCCGCAACGCGACACGCATTTCCTTGATGCGCACGCGCATGCCGGCGAGCTCTTCCTCCCACATCGCCCGCAACGCGGGCGTCGTCAGCACCAGCGCGACGACCTGCGCGCCGTGCGTCGGCGGGTTCGAATAGTTGGTGCGGATCACGCGCTTCAGCTGGCTCAGCACGCGCTCGGCCTCGTCCTTCGAGGCGCAGACGACGCTGAGCGCGCCGACGCGCTCGCCGTAGAGCGAGAAGCTCTTCGAGAAGCTGGTCGAGACGAAGAAGTCCAGCCCGGCGGCCATGAACAGGCCGACGACTGCGCCGTCTTCGGTGATGCCTTCGCCGAAGCCCTGGTAGGCCATGTCGAGGAAGGGCACGAGGCCTCGGGCCTTGACCGTCGCGATCACCTGCGCCCACTGCTCGGGCGTGATGTCGTAGCCGGTCGGGTTGTGGCAGCAGGCATGCAGCACGACGATCGTGCCGGCCGCAGCGCGGTCGAGTGCGCCCAGCATGGCGTCGAAATCGATGCCGCGCTTCGTGGCGTCGTAGTAGGCGTAAGACTCGACGCTGAAGCCGGCGCCCTCGAACAGCGCGCGGTGGTTCTCCCAGCTCGGGTCGCTGATCAGGACCTTTGCGCTGGGGTTCATCCGCTTCAGCAGATCGGCCCCGACCTTCAGGCCGCCGGTGCCGCCGAGCGTCTGCACGGTCGCGACGCGGCCCACCTTGACAGCCGCGCTGTCGGCGCCGAACACCAGGCCCTGGACGGCCTTGTCGTACGCGGCGATGCCGTCGATCGGCAGATAGCCTCTTGCCTTCGGCGCTTCCATCATCATCTTCTCGGCAGCCTGCACGCACTGCAGCAGCGGCAGCTTGCCGTTGTCGTCGAAGTAGACGCCGACGCCCAGGTTGACCTTCGCGGGGTTCGGATCGGCATTGAACTGTTCGTTCAGGCCCAGGATCGGGTCGCGGGCGGCCATTTCGACCGTCGAGAAGAGCGAAGGCATGCGTCAATCCTTGTCAGTAGATGGGGGCCGGCGTTTCCGCTACGCTGCGCGGTTTCCCAGCAAGTTCAAGCGAGATTTTATCTGCCATGGCCGAACTGTCCGAAGTGATCGACCCCGCGCATCACCCGCACACGCCCGAACACGCGGCCGAAGGCGTGTTCGTCAGCTATCCCGATTCGCCATTCCAGCTGTTCCAGCCGTATCCGCCGGCGGGCGACCAGCCGACCGCGATCGCCGGGCTGGTCGAGGGCCTGAACGACGGCCTGAGCTTCCAGACACTGCTCGGCGTGACCGGCTCGGGCAAGACCTTCACGATGGCCAACGTGATCGCGCAGATGGGCCGCCCGGCGATCGTGTTCGCGCCGAACAAGACGCTCGCGGCGCAGCTCTACGCCGAGTTTCGCGAGTTCTTCCCGAAGAACGCGGTCGAGTACTTCGTCAGTTACTACGACTACTACCAGCCCGAGGCCTACGTGCCGCAGCGCGATCTGTTCATCGAGAAAGACAGCTCGATCAACGAGCACATCGAACAGATGCGCCTGAGTGCGACGAAGAGCCTGCTCGAGCGCCGGGATGTCGTGATCGTCGCGAGCGTCTCGGCGATCTACGGCATCGGCAACCCAAGCGACTACCACCAGATGGTGATGACCTTGCGCGTGCGCGACAAACTCGGCCAGCGCGACGTGATCGCGCAGCTGATCCGCATGCAGTACCAGCGCAACGAGACCGACTTCTCGCGCGGCACCTTCCGCGTGCGCGGCGACACGATCGACGTGTTCCCGGCCGAGCACTCTGAGCTGGCGATCCGCATCGAGCTGTTCGACGACGAGATCGAATCGCTGCAGCTGTTCGACCCGCTGACCGGTCGCATCCGGCAGAAGATCCCGCGCTTCACGGTCTATCCGAGCAGCCATTACGTGACGCCGCGCGAGCGTGTCGTCGTCGCGATCGAGACGATCAAGGCCGAGTTGCGCGAGCGACTCGATGAACTCGTCAAGCTCGGCAAGCTGGTCGAGGCGCAGCGGCTCGAGCAGCGCACGCGCTTCGACCTCGAGATGCTGCAGGAGGTCGGCCACTGCAAAGGCATCGAGAACTACACGCGGCACCTCTCGGGCGCGATGCCGGGCGATCCGCCGCCGACGCTGGTCGATTACCTGCCGGCGGATGCACTGATGTTCCTCGACGAGTCGCACGTGCTGATCGGCCAGTTCGGCGGCATGTACAACGGCGACCGCGCGCGCAAGACGACGCTCGTCGAATACGGCTTCCGCTTGCCGAGCGCGCTCGACAACCGGCCGCTGAAGTTCGAGGAATTCGAGAAGAAGATGCGCCAGGTGATGTACGTCTCGGCGACGCCGGCGGCCTACGAGCAGCAGACGGCCGGACAGACGATCGAGCAGCTGGTGCGTCCGACGGGCTTGATCGACCCGATGGTCGAGGTGCGCCCCGCGACGAACCAGGTCGACGACGTGCTGCAGGAGATCCGCGACCGGGTCGAGATTCGCGAGCGCGTGCTGATTACCACGCTGACCAAGCGCATGGCCGAGCAGCTGACCGACTACCTCTCGGACAATGGCGTCAAAGTGCGCTACCTGCACAGCGACGTCGACACGGTCGAGCGCGTCGAGATCCTGCGCGACCTGCGACTCGGCACTTTCGACGTGCTGGTCGGCATCAACCTGCTGCGCGAAGGCCTCGACATCCCCGAGGTGTCGCTGGTCGCGATTCTCGATGCCGACAAGGAAGGTTTCCTGCGCTCCGAGCGCAGCCTGATCCAGACGATCGGCCGTGCGGCGCGAAACCTGAACGGCCGCGCGATCCTGTATGCCGACAAGGTCACCGATTCGATGAAGCGGGCGCTCGACGAGACCGAGCGGCGTCGCGCAAAGCAGATCGCGCACAACGAGCTGATGGGCATCACGCCGCGCAGCGTCGTCAAGCGGGTGCGCGACCTGATCGACGGCGTCTACAGCGAGAAGGGCGCGAAGGACGATCTGAAGTCGGCCGTCGAGTCGGCTGCGATCGAGGCCCTGAGCGAGAAGGACCTGGGCAAGCGCATCAAGCTGCTCGAGAAGCAGATGCTCGACCACGCGCGCAACCTGGAGTTCGAAAAGGCCGCGCGTGTGCGCGACCAACTGGCGCACCTGCGCGAGCAGGCGTTCGGCGCACCGGGCACCGACAACGTCGTCGCGCTGGTGCCGGACCGGGCCAAACGCTGACGTTTCGAGCCCGATTTCCATGGCGCTGCCAAGGGAACTTCCGGCGCCAATCTCGACCGAATTTGTCGGCTTCGGCTATACTTGACGAAACCAGTCGGAATAGGGTGCGGGTTAACCCGTCCTCCGGCTCTGTCGGTTCGCTGAAGTTGCCATTCTGTAGCTGAACTGCCGACACAGGCTTTAGGAGAATTCAATGCGTCTGACCACCAAGGGCCGTTTCGCGGTGACCGCCATGATCGACCTCGCGCTGCGCGAGCACACCGGACCTGTCGCTCTGGCGGCGATCAGCGGGCGGCAACAAATTTCGCTGTCCTACCTCGAACAATTGTTCGGCAAATTGCGCCGTCACGAACTCGTCGAGAGCACGCGCGGCCCGGGTGGCGGCTATTCGCTGGGCCGCAAGGCCGAGGAAATCACGGTCGCCGACATCATCGTCGCGGTTGACGAGCCGATCGATGCGACCGGCTGTGCGGGCAAGGAAAACTGCATGGGCGACGACACCGGCCGCTGCATGACGCACGATCTTTGGGCGAGCCTGAATTCCAAGATGATCGAGTTCCTCGACTCGGTCTCGCTGCGCAAGCTCGTCGACGAGCAGCTCGCGAAGGGCGTCTCGATCGAAGAACATCCGGTCAAGCGCGCGATCTCGACGCAGCCGGTCGTCAAGCCGATCAAGATCACGGCGCCGAACAGCGTATTCGCGCTCGGCGCGGCCTTCACGAAGTAAATCAACCCGCAGGCGGCGCGCGGTGTCACCGCGCCGCCGGGACGAACTCGCATGGACATGACCCCGCACTTCCCGATCTACATGGACTACGGCGCGACGACGCCGGTCGACCAGCGCGTCGTCGACGCGATGATTCCCTGGCTTCGCGAGCATTTCGGCAATCCGGCCTCGCGCAGCCACGCGTGGGGCTGGGAGGCCGAAGCCGCGGTCGAGAGCGCGCGCGAGCAGGTCGCGGCGCTGGTCGGCGCCGATCCGCGCGAGATCGTCTGGACCTCCGGCGCGACCGAGTCGATCAACCTCGCACTGAAGGGCGCCGCGCAGTTCTACAAGACGCGCGGCAAGCACCTGATCACGCTGAAGACCGAGCACAAGGCAGTGCTCGACACCATGCGCGAGCTCGAGCGCCAGGGCTTCGAGATCACGTACCTGGACGTGCAGGAAGACGGCCTGGTCGATCTGAACAAGCTCGAAGCCGCGATCCGACCCGACACGATCCTGGTCTCGGTGCTGCTCGTCAACAATGAGATCGGCGTGATCCAGGATATCGAGACCATCGGCAAGATGTGCCGCGCGCGCGGAATCATCTTCCATGTCGACGCGGCCCAGGCGACCGGCAAGGTCGACATCGATCTGGCCACGCTGCCGGTCGACCTGATGAGCCTGGCCTCGCACAAGACCTACGGCCCGAAGGGCATCGGCGCGCTGTACGTGCGCCGCAAGCCGCGCGTGCGCATCGAGGCGCAGATGCACGGCGGCGGGCATGAGCGCGGCATGCGCTCGGGAACGCTGGCGACGCACCAGATCGTCGGCATGGGCGAAGCCTACGCCCTCGCGAAGGCCGAGATGCACACCGACAACGAGCGCATCCGGATGCTGCACCAGCGCCTGATCAACGGGCTGTCCGGCATCGAGCAGACATTCCTGAACGGCCACAAAGACCAGCGCGTGCCGCACAACGTCAACATGAGCTTCAACTTCGTCGAGGGCGAGTCGCTGATCATGGGCATCAAGGGCATCGCGGTGTCGTCGGGTTCGGCCTGCACGTCAGCGAGCCTGGAGCCGAGCTACGTGCTGCGCGCACTCGGCCGCAGCGACGAGCTCGCGCACTCGAGCCTGCGCATGACGATTGGCCGCTTCACGACCGTCGAAGAGGTCGACTACGTGATCACGACCTTGAAGGATCGCGTCGCGAAGTTGCGCGATCTGTCCCCGCTGTGGGAGATGCACAAGGATGGCATCGACATCAGCACGATCCAGTGGGCTGCCCACTGAGACCGAACGAGTATCAGGAGTACGACATGGCTTACAGTGAAAAAGTGGTCGAGCATTACGAGAATCCGCGCAACGTTGGCTCGTTCGACAAGGGCGACGACTCGGTCGGTACCGGCATGGTCGGCGCGCCGGCCTGCGGCGACGTGATGAAGCTGCAGATCAAGGTGAATCCGGTGACCGGCCTGATCGAAGACGCGAAGTTCAAGACCTACGGCTGCGGCTCGGCGATCGCGTCGAGCTCGCTGGTGACCGAGTGGGTCAAGGGCAAGTCGCTCGACGAGGCGTTGACGATCAAGAACACGCACATCGCCGAAGAACTGGCGCTGCCGCCGGTGAAGATTCACTGCTCGATCCTCGCCGAAGACGCGATCAAGGCGGCGGTCAACGACTACAAGTCCAAGAGCGCGACGGCGCTCCCGTCGGGAACGCAGGCTCTCTGAAATGGCGGTGACCCTGACCGAAGCGGCAGCGAGGCATGTCTCGCGCTACATCAGCAAGCGCGGCAAAGGCGTTGGCGTGCGGCTGGGCGTGAAGACGACCGGCTGCTCCGGCCTGGCCTACAAGCTCGAGTACGCCGATGATTTCGCGCCCGAAGACACGGTGTTCGAAGGACACGGCGTCAAGGTGCTGGTCGACCCGAAGAGCCTGCCTTATATCGACGGCACCGAGCTCGATTTCGTTCGCGAAGGGCTGAACGAGGGCTTCAAGTTCCACAACCCGCGCGAGAAAGACCGCTGCGGCTGCGGCGAATCGTTCCGCGTTTGACGCGTTGCGTCATCGACAAAGGCGCGGCCAGGGTCCGCGCCTTTTGGTTTCGGCTTCACCTTGCTTCGCAAGATGAGCGTGCACCGAAGAGCGGGCCGTTGGCCCACTCTTTCATTCCATGAACTTGGCCAGCACCGACTTTGAACTGTTCGACATCGCGCCGCGCTTCGCGCTCGATCGAAGCGCACTCGACGCGCGTTGGCGCGCGCTGCAGGGCGAGGTTCACCCCGACCGGTTTGCAGCCGAGGGCGCCGCAGCGCAGCGCGTCGCGATGCAGTGGGCGCTGCGCGTCAATGAGGCCTATCGGCGCCTGAAGGATCCGCTGAAGCGAGCCGCTTACCTCTGCGAGTTGAACGGTGCTGCGATCGAGGCCGAGAACAACACCGCGATGCCGACGGAGTTTTTGCACCAGCAGATGGCGTGGCGCGAGGCGCTGGACGATGCGCCCGGCCTCGCGCAGGTCGAAGCGCTGGCCGGGGCGCTCGCGGCGCATCGTGAATCGGCGCTGGCGCAGCTGCAGACGACGCTCGACGAGCAGCGCGACTTCGCGGCGGCAGCCCGGCAGGTCAGAGCCCTCATGTTCAGCGAGCGCTTTGCGCATGACATCGAGCAGCGCCTCGAAGCGCTGGGACAATAATTTCATCATGGCCCTTCTGCAAATTTCCGAGCCGGGCGGCGCGCCCGATCCACACCAGCGCCGCATCGCGATCGGCATCGACCTCGGGACCACGCATTCGCTGGTTGCCGCGGTGCGTCATGGCGTCGCCGAATGTCTGCCGGACAAGGCTGGGCATGTGATCCTGCCTTCGGCGGTGCGCTACCTCGCGGACGGCAAGCGCCAGATCGGTGCTGTGGCGCTTGCCGAAGCGGCGATCGATCCGCACAACACGATCGTGTCGGTCAAGCGCTTCATGGGGCGTGGTCTCGCCGACATCGAACATCGCGACAAGCTGCCCTACGAGTTCATCGAGGCGCCCGGCATGGTGCAGATGCGCACCGTCGCCGGCGTGAAGTCGCCGGTCGAGGTCTCGGCCGAGATTCTGGCCACGCTGAGGCAGCGGGCCGAAGACACCTTCGACGACGACGTGTTCGGCGCGGTCGTCACCGTCCCGGCGTATTTCGACGATGCCCAGCGCCAAGCCACCAAGGATGCCGCGCAGCTTGCCGGCCTGAACGTGCTGCGCCTGATCAGCGAACCGACGGCCGCGGCAATCGCGTATGGCCTCGAGAACGGCTCCGAAGGCCTGTATGCCGTCTACGACCTCGGCGGGGGCACCTTCGACATCTCGCTGCTGCGCCTGACCGCAGGCGTGTTCGAGGTCGTCGCGACCGGTGGCGATTCGGCCCTCGGCGGCGATGATTTCGACGCGGCACTGGCCGCCTGGGCGCTCGCCGAAGCCGGGCTTGCCGTGCAGACGCCGCAGGACAAGCGCGCGGTGCTGGTCGCCGCGCGTGCCGCGAAGGAAAAGCTCTCGGCCGCCGACCACGCGACGCTGGCGTGCCCGCTTGCGAACGGTGAGCTCTCGGTACGTGTCACGCGCGCCGGTTTCGAGGCGCTCGCGCAGCCCTTGCTCGCGCGCACGATGGTTGCCGTGCGCAAGGTGCTGCGCGACGCGAAGACCAGCAAGTCCGATGTCAAGGGCGTCGTGATGGTCGGCGGCTCGACGCGCATGCCGATGGTCCAGGCGGCGGTCGGCGAGTTCTTTGGCCAGGCGCCGCTGACGAACCTGAACCCGGACGAAGTTGTCGCGCTCGGCGCCGCGATCCAGGCCAATGCGCTGGCCGGCAACGCCGGTGCCGACGAACTGCTGCTGCTCGACGTGATCGCGCTGTCGCTCGGGCTCGAGACGATGGGCGGCCTGGTCGAGCGCATCATCCCGCGCAACAGCACGATCCCGACCGCGCGCGCACAGGACTTCACGACCTTCAAGGACGGCCAGACGGCGATCGCGCTGCACGTCGTGCAGGGCGAGCGCGAGGTCGTCAGCGACTGCCGTTCGCTCGCGCGCTTCGAACTGCGCGGCATCCCGCCGATGGTCGCGGGTGCCGCGCGCGTGAGGGTCAGCTTCGCGGTTGATGCCGATGGCCTGCTGAACGTCACGGCGCGCGAGGAAACCTCGGGCGTCGAGGCGGCGATCACGGTGAAGCCGAGCTACGGCCTGGGCGACGACGAGATCGCGCGCATGCTGACCGAGAGCTTCAGCTCGGCCGAAGCCGACATGGTCGAGCGCAGCCTGCGCGAATCGCGCGTCGAGGCCGAGCGGATGCTGCTGGCGACGCGCGCGGCGCTGGCGGCCGACGGCGACCTGCTGGATGCGCACGAGCGCGAGTCGATCGAAGCGCTCCTGGTCGCGCTGCAGGCGAGTCGCGAGAGTACCGATCACCATGCGATCGACGCCGCCGTCGAGGCGCTTGCAAAGGGCACTGAAGCCTTCGCGGCCGAACGCATGAATCGCAGCATCCGTGTCGCACTCGCCGGGCGCCGAGTTGATCAGCTCTGAGCGCGCGCCCTTTAGAACACCGCCCCATGCCCATCATCAAGATCCTGCCCCACGCCGAGTATTGCCCCGAAGGCACGCAGATCGAGGCGCCCACCGGCACCTCGATCTGCGAGGCGCTGCTCGACAGCCATATCGAGATCGAGCACGCCTGCGAGATGAGCTGCGCCTGCACGACCTGTCATGTCATCGTGCGCGAAGGCTTCAACTCGCTCGGCGAGATGGACGAGAGCGAGGAAGACCTGCTCGACCGCGCCTGGGGCCTCGAGCCGAACTCGCGCCTGTCGTGTCAGGCGATCCTGTCGAAGCAAGACGTGACGATCGAGATTCCGAAGTACACGATCAACCACGCCAAGGAAGAGCACTGACCCGAGGCAGTCGGCGGGGCGAATGACTCGGCTTCAGGCGGCCTGACGGTCGACGTGCCCGTGGCGCGTGTACAGGAAGTCGAGAACCTCCTTGCGGTAGTGCACGTAGCGCGCGTCTTCGGCCAGTTCGATGCGGTCGCGCGGCCGAGCGAGGTCGACGCTCAGAATCTCGCCGATGGTCGCGGCCGGCCCGTTCGTCATCATCACGATGCGATCGGACAGCAGTACCGCTTCGTCGACGTCGTGCGTGACCATCACCGTCGTGCTCTGCGTACGGCCGACGATCTTCAGCAATTCGTCCTGCAACCGTGCGCGCGTGAGTGCGTCGAGCGCGCCGAAGGGTTCATCGAGCAGCAGCACCTTTGGTTCCATCGCCAGCGCGCGCGCGATGCCCACACGCTGCTTCATGCCACCGGAGATCTCGTGCGGACGCTTCTGGGTCGCGTGGTCCATGCCGACGAGCGCAAGCGCGGCATGGGTGCGCTCGGCCAGCATCGCCTTGCTCTCGGTGCCGGCGAAGACGCGCTCGACCGCGAGATGCACGTTCTCGAAGCAGGTCAGCCAGGGCAGCAGCGAGTGATTCTGGAATACGACCGCGCGTTCCGGGCCCGGGGCGGCGATCTCGCGGTTGTCGCACAGCAATGCGCCGGCGGTCGGCAAGGTCAGCCCGGCGATCAGGTTCAGCAAGGTCGACTTGCCGCAGCCCGAATGGCCGATCAGCGTGACGAACTCGCCCTTCGTCACGGTCAGGTTGATGTCGCGCAGCGCATGGAACTGGCCCTTGCGCGTCTTGAACACCATCTCGGCGTGCTGAACTTCGATGAAGTGACCCATGGTGGAGCTTCCTTTCAGACTTCGTCGAAGCTGAAGCGCTTCGCGATATTCACGAGCAGCATTTCCAGCACCAGCCCGACCACGCCGATGACCAGGATCGCGATCAGGATATGCGGCACGTTCAGGTTGTTCCACTCGTCCCAGACCCAGAAGCCGATGCCGACGCCGCCGGTCAGCATCTCGGCCGCGACGATCACCAACCACGCGGTGCCGACCGACAGCCGCACGCCCGTCAGCATGTAGGGCAGCACGGCAGGGAACAGGATTTTCGTGACGACCTTCCATTCCGACAGGTTCAACACGCGCGCGACGTTCAGGTAGTCGGCCGGCACGCGCTGCACGCCGACCGCGGTGTTGATGATCATCGGCCAGATCGAGCAGATGAAGATCGTCCAGATCGCTGCCGGGTTCGCGGCCTTGAACACGAGCAGCCCGATCGGCAGCCAGGCCAGCGGCGAGACCGGCCGGAGCAGGCTGATCAGCGGCGAGAGCATGCGGTTCAGCACCTCGAAGCGGCCGATCGCAAAGCCCATCGGGATGCCGACCAGCGCCGCCAGACCGAAGCCGACCGCAACCCGTTCGAGCGAGAACAGGATGTTCCAGCCGATCCCCTGGTCGTTCGGACCCTTGCTGTAGAACGGGTCCGAGAACACCTTCACCGCCTCGGCGAAGGTCGCTGCCGGTGTCGGGAAGCTCGTGCTCTTCAGCGTCAGCAGGGCCCAGATGCCGATCAACAGTGCGATGCCGAAGATCGGCGGCAGCACCTTGAAGCCGAGCTCGCGCCAATCGTACGGCGCCTGGCGCACCACGGCGGCTCGCTCTGGCTTGGCGACGGGCGGATTGGCGACCGCGACGCTCGGCGCCGGTGCGGCGGTGATCGCCGGCTGTCGCGGGGAATGAAAGACTGCAGCGACCATCGCGGTTCTCCTCGAAGTTTGATGAGGCTCAGGCCTTGACCTTGAAGGCGTCGGCGTACTTCTTGGGGTCCTTGCCGTCCCACACGATGCCGTCGATCAGCTTGCTGCTGCGCAGCGGGTCCTTGGGCACGCTGACCTTGACCTGCGCGGCCGCCTGCTTGTACAGATCGATCTGGTTGATCTGGGTCGCGACGGCCAGGTAGTCCGGATGCTCCTTCAGCAGGCCCCAGCGCTTGTGCTGCGTCAGGAACCACATGCCGTCGCTCAGGTACGGGAAGTTGACCGCGCCGTCGTTGAAGAACTTCATGTAGTTCGGATCGTCCCAGGTCCTGCCCAGGCCGTTCTGGTAGCGGCCCAGGATGCGCTGGTTGATCACGTCGACGCTGGTGTTGACGTAGCTCTTGTCGGCCACGGTCTCGGCCATCTTGTTCTTATTGGTCAGGCTCGCATCGATCCACTTGCCGGCTTCGAGGATCGCCATCATGACTGCGCGCGCGGTGTTCGGATACTTCTTGACGAAATCGTGCGTCGTGCCGAGCACCTTCTCGGGGTGATCCCTCCAGATATCCTGCGTCGTGACCGCGGTGATGCCGATGCCGTCGGCGATCGCACGGTGGCCCCAGGGCTCGCCGACGCAGTAGCCGTCCATGTTGCCGACGCGCATGTTCGCGACCATCTGCGGCGGGGGCACGGTGATGACCTTGGCGTCCTTGAGGGGGTTGATGCCGGCCGCGGCCATCCAGTAGTACAGCCACATCGCATGGGTGCCTGTCGGGAAGGTCTGCGCGAAGGTGTACTCGCCTTTCTCCTTCGCCATCAGCTTGGCCAGGCTCGGACCGTCGACGGCGCCCTTGTCGGCGAGCTTCTTCGACAGCGTGATGGCCTGGCCGTTATTGTTCAGCGTCATCAGCACGGCCATGTCCTTCTTCGGGCCGCCGATGCCGAGGTGCACGCCGTAGACCAGGCCGTAGAGCACGTGTGCCATGTCGAGCTCGCCGTTGACGAGCTTGTCGCGCACGCCGGCCCACGAGGCTTCCTTGGTCGGGATGATCTTGACGCCGTACTTCTTGTCGAAGCCCAGTACAGAGGCCATCACGACCGACGCACAGTCCGTCAGCGGGATGAAGCCGATGCGGACCTCTTCCTTCTCGGGCTTGTCGGAGCCTTGCGCGTAGACGGCGGTGTTCAGGCCGGGAACGAGCCCGGCGGCGCTCACCGCGGCGGCGCCTTTGATCAGGTTGCGGCGGGTCATGTCAGGCTCTCGAATGACGGGTGTGTTCATGGTGGTCTTGAAGGCGATGCGAAAAGCAAAAAGGCGTCCGCACGGACCCGGCCTGTGGCCATTGAGTCGTGGGGACGCCATCGTCCGGCGCAAGCTCACCCGCTTCGGTGCGCTTGCGTTTTGTCAGAAGATCGCCATTGATCTTCCGATGGGGCAATATGCAAATGGTGTGCCAGCGCCGGTGCACAGCAGCGGTGCGCCGGTGATCCCACCGGTGCCCGCGCGCTACGCGAGCAGGTCGGCGACGTCGATCACGCGCTGCGCGACCTCGGCGACCTTCAGGCCCTTGTCCATCGCCGTCTTGCGCAGTCGCGCGTAGGCTTCGTTCTCGGCGATGCCTTGGCTGCGCATCAGGATGCCCTTGGCACGGTCGATCGCCTTGCGGCCCGAGAGCTCGGTGCGCGCCGCCGCGAGCTCCTGCCGCAGGCCTTCTTCGTGCTGGAAGCGTGCGAGCGCCACCTCGAGCACCGGTTTGACGCGGTCCGGCGCGAGTCCGGCGACGACGTAGGCGGTAACCCCCGCAGCGATGGCCTGCTGCACGTGCGAGGTGTCGTTGTCCTCGGTGAACAGCACGATCGGCCGACGCGCATCGCGCGTGGCCATCACGACGTGCTCGAGCGTGTCGCGCGCCTGACTCTCCGCGTCCACGATGATCATGTCGGGCCCGATCTGGGCCAGGCGTTCGGGCAGGAAGACGTCAGCCGGCAGCACCGCAACGATGTTGTAGCCGCCTTCCAGCAGGCCGATGCGCAGCCAGCGCGAGCGCCGGACCTCCGTCTCGGAGGCGGAATCGGTCGAATCGGCAGCCAACGAGTCGGGCGCAACAATGACGATGCGCAGAAGCGCAGGGGTGGACATGCTCCGGTTGGAGCAACATTCACGCCAATGGGTTCATCGCCTTGTCGGCGTCGGCAACGAGCAGCGGTGGTATCAGCGGTCAGCGTGCGCGGACGCGAGCGCCCGGCGCAGCCAGCCGCCGAACGGGCGCAGCGAGCCAAACAGCGAGTCGGGGACCGGGGCCTCGCGTTCGGTGATCAACTCGCGCGACTCGAGCATCTCGAGAAAGCTGCGCACCTCATGGCGGCGGATCCCGCTGCATTCGGCCAGCTGGGCCAGCGTCATGTGCCTGTGAGACATGTCGCTCAGCATGCGCCGGTAGGCGATGCGGTCGAACGGGGCCCGCAACTGCGGCCAGGCGACAAGACGGTATTCTTTCATGGGACCGACGACTCGTTTTGTAGTGGCAACGAATCTGCGCCGTTGCTCGACAGGACAATAGAGGGTAGGCCTTTATTGGCGCGGCGTGAAGGGTCGAACGCACAATGTACGGGAAACTACCGATGGCGGGAAGTCCGCCACCGGCACAAGTCCACGCAATGACGCGAGGCTCACGAGGGCTTGCGCAGCACGCGCTTGACTTCGCTCTGCCAGGGCAGGGCGTGCACCATCTGGTGCAGGTGCACCGCCATCTGGGTCTGCGTCATTTCCTCGCCATGGGCGTCGATGAGGCGCAGGTTGGTGACCATGCCCAGTGGGTCGGACATCGCCACGACGCCCTGGCGCAATTCGACCCAGTCCCAGGCGACGCCGGCCGCGCAGGCTTCGGTGTGATCGCCCCACAGTGTCTGTCCGCTGCACGGGATGTCGTCGTCGCCAAAAGTCAACACCCGGGTTCCGAGGTGGACGAGATGCAGCGAGGGGGCCGAGGCGGCCTGCCACAATACCGGGGCCCACGCATAGACGATCCACGCCGGTGTCATGTTGCGGGGCAGGGTCATTGCGTCGATGATCGAATCTCCTCGAGGGATCAATGATGTGCCCAGTGTGGCAACAGAATCGGGTCTTGCCATCTGTCAATGTTTACAGGTTGCACACGGGTATCGTGCGAATCTGTGACCAATTGCGTGTTCGGAGCTGAAGGGGCGGCATGCTTCAGGGTGGCTTTTCGGAGGTGCTGAAGAGTCGGGACCGCGACGAGTTCCAGGATGAGCTTGTCGCGTTCACGCGGCGCTTGGGCTTCGACAAAGTCGCCGCGACGCTGGTGCTCGATCACATGTTGGGTGAGGCCGAGTTCATCATCGTCGACAACGCTCCAGTCTCTTACCAGGAGTCGTTCCAGGACCCGGAGAGCTGGCGCCGCGATCCGGTAATGCAGCATTGCAAACGCCAGAGCGTCCCGATCATTTGGGATCAGGCAACCTACGTGCGCAAGGGTGTCGGTGAGCTCTGGGAAGAAATGGCCGGCCATGGCTACTGCAATGGCATCGCGTTGGCGCTGCACATGCCCGAAGGTCGGCATTTTCTACTCGGCGTCGAGCGTGATCGCCCGGTGCCGGACGACCCCGGCGAACTGACGCGCATGGTTGCCGATTTGCAGCTGTTCGCCGTGCACGCGCAGGACGCCGCTGCACGCATCCTGATACCTGCTTCCGCCGATCCCGCGCTGCCTTCGCTGACGCCGCGCGAACTCGAGTCCTTGCGTTGGACGATGGAGGGCAAGACGGCGTGGGAGGTCGGCAACGTGCTCGGCATCACTGAGCGGACCGCGTCGCTGCACGTCAACAACGCAACCCACAAACTGGGCTGCGTGAACAAGCACCAGGCCGTCTTGAAGGCGCTGCGAATGGGCTTGCTGCGCTGACATCTGTGGCCCGTGTGAACTCCTCCCGGTGAGTTCGCACACGTTGTGTCAACCCCCACCCTGTAAGACTTTACAGTTACCCGTTTGCTTGGTCTCTGATGGAATCTGGTTCGTGCATGCGACGCGTGCATCCAGCCAACCTTTCGGAGCCTCAGATGCAAACCAAGCCCACTTTCGACCTGTCCGCTGTCGTCGTTCGCCAACCCACCGACGCCGCGGCGACGCAAACCTGCCCCATCGAACTGGACTTGACGGCTTTGCAATCCGTCGGCGGCGGTCTTCCTCGCGGCGGCTGGTCTGCGGATGCCACGGTCGTCGATACCGACTTGCCGCGCGGCGGCTGGTAATCCCCGTCCATGGCCGGCCTGTTCCGGGCCGAGGCCCTCGAGCATCGTGAGCGTGACTGGCTCGGCAGCATTCAGCTGATCCGCCCCGTCTCGTTGGCGGTGTTGACCGCGCTCGCCGTTCTCGTGGCGGTCGCCGTCGCGGCGTATCTGACGCTCGGGGAATACACGCGCAAGGCTCGCGTCGGTGGCTATCTCGTGCCGGATCGCGGCGTGATCCGGCTGCTCGCGCCGCAGCCGGCAACCGTTGTCGAAAGCCATGTGGCCGAAGGCCGCGCGGTTCGGCGTGGCGACGTGCTGTTCGTGCTCGCGGTCGGCCAGGCGACGCTCAGCGGCGACACGCAGGCCGCCGTCCAGACCAGCATCGCGTCGCGCACGCTCAGCCTGCAGGGCGCGGCCCGGCAGCGCAGCGAGCTTGAACAGGCACAACTCGCCGCGATCGATCGCCAGATCGACGAAATGCAGCGCGAGCTCGGGTCCATGAAGATCGAGTCCGATCTGCAACGCCAGCGGCTCACTCTGGCCGAGCAGGCCCAGGCGCAGTACGAGTCCCTGCGCAACGACAACTTCGTCTCGTCGGCACAGGTGCGCGCCAAGGCCGAGGAGGTGTTGAATGTCAAGGCGCAGCTGCAGGGCCTGGAGCGCCAGCGCGCGACGCGCCTGCGCGAGATCGCGACCCTGCAGGCGCAGCGCCGCGAGCTCCCGCTGCAGGCGCGCAGCGCGCAAGGCGTGATCGATCGCGATCTGGCGGCGCTGGCCCAACAGGCCGCCGAGACCGAGGCGCGGCAACGCATCGTCGTGCGTGCGCCGCAGGATGGCGTCGTCAGCGGCGTGCTCGCTGGGCCCGGCCAGACGGTGACGCCGGCGGTCGCGCTCGCGACCTTGCTGCCAGCCGACGCGAAACTGCAGGCGCACCTGTTCGCGCCGTCGAGCGCGGTCGGCTTCGTGCGCGCGAACCAGCCGGTGCAGCTGCGCTACCAGGCCTTCCCGTACCAGAAGTTCGGCCATCAGTCGGGCGAGGTCGTGCAGGTGTCGCGCTCGCCGCTGCAGGCCTCCGAACTCGCCGGGCTGGCGCTGCCGGCGTCGCTCAGCGCTGCCGGCGAGCCGCTGTATCGCATCACCGTGACGCTCGACCGGCAAAGCGTCGCCGCCTACGGTCAGCCGCAGGCGCTCGCGCCGGGGATGCAGCTCGAGGCCGATGTGCTGCTCGACCGGCGCCGGCTGATCGAGTGGCTGTTCGAGCCGGTGCTCGGCATCGCAGGCCGGGTGTGAGGCGATGATGGGCGGCAACGGCTGGCTCGACGGGTTGCGTCTCGGCTTCGGCGGGCATCGCCTGCCGGTGATCCTGCAGACCGAAGCCGCCGAATGCGGCCTGGCGTGCATCGCGATGGTCGCGGCGCACCACGGGCTGCGCAGCGATCTGCCGACGCTGCGCCAGCGCTTCCCGATGTCGCTGAAAGGCGCGACGATGGCCGACCTGGTGCGGCTGGCCGGCCACCTGCAGCTGAACTCCCGCGGCTTGCGCGCGGAGATGTCGCACCTGCCCGACCTCGTGCTGCCCTGCATCCTGCACTGGGATCTGAACCACTTCGTCGTGCTGAAGGAAGTGACGCGCGGCATCGCGGTGATCCACGACCCGGCGCGCGGCGTGCGGCGCCTGTCGATGGCCGAGGTCTCGAAGCACTTCACCGGCGTCGCGCTCGAGCTCGTGCCGCAGGCCGAGTTCAGGCCGCACACCGAGCAGCAGACGGTCAGCCTGCGCCAGCTGCTCGGCCGCGTGACGGGGCTGCGACGTTCGCTGCTGCAGATCTTCACTCTGGCGCTGACGCTCGAGGCCTTCCTGCTGCTGTCGCCGTTCTTCATGCAGTGGGTCGTCGACAGCGTGCTCGTCGGCCTCGACCGCGATCTGCTTGTCACGCTCGGCATCGGCTTCGGCCTGCTGGTGCTGATCCAGGTCGCGACCGGCGCGATCCGCTCGTGGGCCGTGCTGCACCTGTCGACGACGCTGAACCTGCAGTGGCTCGCGAACGTGTTCGCGCACCTGATGCGCCTGCCGGTCGAGTGGTTCGAGAAGCGACACACGGGTGACGTGCTGTCGCGCTTCGGCGCCGTGCAGAAGATCCAGCAGACGCTGACCACCAGCTTCATCGAGGCCGTGCTCGACGGCCTGCTCGTCGTCGTGACGCTGGTGATGATGCTGATCTACAGCGGGCTGCTGACCGCGATAGCGGTCGGCGCGGTCGCGGTCTACGCGGCGCTGCGCTGGGCCTTCTTCCGGCCGCTGCGCGACGCGACCGAGGAGTCGATCATCTTCGAGGCCAAGCGCGCCAGCCACTTCCTCGAATCGCTGCGCGGTGTGCAGTCGATCAAGCTGTTCAATCGCCAGGAAGACCGGCAGGCGCGCTTCATGAACCTCGTCGTCGACGCGATGAACGCCAACATCGCGACGCGCAAGCTCGACCTGATGTTCAGCGTCGGCCACAAGCTCGTGTTCGGCCTGGAGCGCATCGCGATCGTCTGGGTCGGCGCACTGCTGGTGATGGACCACAGCTTCTCGGTCGGCATGCTGTTCGCGTTCATCGCCTACAAGGAGCAGTTCGCGACCCGCATCAGCGCGCTGATCGACAAGGTCGTCGAAGTCAAGATGCTGAAGCTGCAGGGCGAGCGGCTCGCCGACATCGTGCTGACCTCGCCTGAGCCGCAGGCGGAGTTCGCACCGCGCGCGCTGGAGCTGCCGGTCAGCCTCGAGTTGCGCAGCGTGCACTTCGCGTATTCCGAATCGGAGCCGCAGGTCCTGCGCGGCCTGAGCCTGCAGATCGAGCCTGGCGAGTCGGTGGCGATCGTCGGCCCGTCCGGTTGCGGCAAGACCACGCTGCTGAAGCTGATGCTGGGCGTGCACGCGCCGCAGGTGGGCGAGATTCGTGTCGGCGGTGTGCCGCTCGCCCGTCTGGGCCTGCGCGCCTGGCGCGACATGATCGGCACCGTGATGCAGGACGATCAGCTCTTCGCCGGCTCCATCACCGACAACATCAGCTTCTTCGACCCGCAGGCTGATCCGGAGTGGGTTGCCGAGTGCGCCCGCGTCGCCGCGGTGATCGACGACATCGACGCGATGCCGATGGGCTTTCACACGCTGATCGGCGACATGGGCGGCAGCATCTCGGGCGGTCAACGCCAGCGCATCCTGCTCGCGCGGGCGCTGTACAAGCGGCCGAAGATCCTGTTCCTTGACGAGGCCACCAGCGCGCTCGACGTGGAGCGCGAGCGCGAGGTCAACCAGGCGATCCGCCAGCTCGATCTGACGCGCATCATCGTTGCGCACCGACCCGAGACGATCGCCTCGGCGAGCCGAGTCATCGTGCTGCAAGACGGCAAAGTGTCGCAGGACCTGCGCAGCGTTCCCGGTGGCGGCAACAACAGCCACGCCCGCTGACGGGGCGTCCGGCGACGCGCGCATCGCCCTAAACTCGACGCGATGAATATTCTGGGAATCGAATCGTCGTGCGACGAGACCGGGGTCGCGCTCGTCGAAGCAACGGGTGGAGACACGCCACGGCTGCGCGCGCACGCGCTGCACAGCCAGATCGACATGCACCAGGCCTATGGCGGAGTCGTGCCCGAACTGGCCTCGCGCGACCACATCCGGCGCGTGTTGCCGCTGGCGCGCCAGGTTCTCGAGGAGGCCGGAGCCACGCTGGTGGATGTCGATTTCGTCGCCTACACGCGCGGCCCAGGGTTGGCGGGCGCGCTGCTGGTCGGCGCGGGGGTCGCGTGCGCGCTCGCCGCGTCGCTGCAACGTCCGGCGATCGGCGTACATCACCTCGAAGGGCATTTGCTGTCGCCGTTCCTGTCGGCCGATTCGCCGGAGTTCCCCTTCATTGCGCTGCTCGTCTCCGGCGGCCACACGCAGCTGATGCGGGTCGAGGATGTGGGCCGCTACGAGTTGCTCGGCGAGACGATCGACGACGCCGCCGGCGAAGCCTTCGACAAGTCGGCCAAGCTGCTCGGTCTCGGCTATCCCGGCGGGCCGGCGCTCGCGCGCATGGCCGAGTTCGGCGATGCGAGCGCGTTCACGCTGCCGCGTCCGTTGCTGCACAGCGGCAACCTGGACTTCTCGTTCGCCGGCCTGAAGACGGCTGTGCGCACGCAGGTGATGAAGCTCGGCAGCAACGTCTGCGAGCAGGACAAGGCGAATGTCGCCGCGGCAACGCAGCAGGCGATCGTCGACGTGCTGGTGCGCAAATCGCTGCAGGCCCTGCGCGAGACCGGGTGCCAGCGCATCGTCGTCGCCGGCGGCGTCGGCGCGAACACGCGGCTGCGCGAACAACTGAATGCCGAATGCGCGAAGCGCGGGGTCCGGGTGCACTATCCGGAGCTCGCGCTTTGCACCGACAACGGCGCGATGATCGCGCTGGCGGCCGCGATGCGCCTGCAGCGCGGCCGCGCGGCAACGTCGACCGACTATGCGTTCAACGTGATGCCGCGCTGGCAGTTGGTGGCGGCCTGAGACTCAGTTGACGCTCAGCCGGGTCGCGCCGGTCGCGACCTTCTTCGGCAATGTCAAGGTCAGCACGCCGTTCTCGAACTTCGCCTGCGACGACGCCTGATCCACCTCGGCCGGCAGGCTCACAGTGCGCGCATAGCGCGAAGCGCTGCGCTCGCGGTAGAGAGCGCGCCGAGTGTCCGGCTTCGGCGCGTCGGCAACGGTTTCGGTCTCGACAGGCTTGGCGGCGTCGGCGGTCTCGATGCTGACGCGACGGCCCTCGACCGATACCTTCAGCTGCTCGCGGCTCACGCCGGGCACGTCGAGCGCGACGATGTAGGCGGTGTCGGTTTCGCTCACATCGAGCGCCGGGGTGCGCGCGCCGGCTGCGGCGCCACCGAAGTAGCGATCGATCGACTCATCGAACAGGCGATCGACGACGCGGCTGAAGTGCGGCGTGACCGAGCGAACGGCAGGGCGGGACAGCGGCAGAACGAACATGGCGTGACTCCTACAATCAGGTTTCGCTGCCGCACCGTGCAGCAAGCATGCCGCTGAATTTGGAGCGGCATTTTTGTTTTCAAGGGACTTGAAATTGTCGAAGCTGCGAAGTGTGTTGGGTGCTTGTGCGCTGGTGTCGGGGATGCTTTGGACGAGCGCCGAAGCGGCGAACGAGCCGATCAAGGTCGCGATGATCGAGGGCCTGTCGGGCAGCTTCGCGAATGCCGGCGAGGCCGTCTATCGAAACCTCCTGCTCGCGGTGGAGCGCGTCAACGCGCGCGGCGGCGTCGGCTTGCCCGGTGGCGCACGGCCGCTCGAGCTGTTGCGCTTCGACAGCAAGGGCAACAACGAAGAGACGCTCGCGATGCTGAAGTCGGCGTTCGACCAGAAGGTCGGCTTCGTGATGCAGGGCAACAGCTCGGCCGCCGCGGCGGTGCTGATCGACGCGCTGAACAAGCACAACGAGCGCGAGCCGACCGAGCGCGCGCTGTACCTGAACTACTCGGCGGTCGACCCGGCACTGACGAACGAGAAGTGCAGCTTCTGGCACTTCCGCTTCGATGCAAACGTCGACATGCGGCTCGCCGCGCTGACCGACGTGCTGCGCGACGATGCGAGCCTGCAGCGCGTCTACCTGATCGGGCAGGACTACAGCTTCGGCCAGCAGGTGCTGAAGCAGGCCCGCGCGAGCCTGGCCTCGAAACGGCCCGACATTCAGATCGTCGGCGACGAATTGCATCCGCTCGGCCGCGTCAAGGATTTCCTGCCGTACGCCGCGAAGATCAAGGCCAGCGGCGCGCAGGCGGTTCTGACCGGCAACTGGGGCAACGACCTGACGCTGTTGATCAAGGCGGCGCGCGAGGCCGGCGTCGAAGCGCGCTTCTACACCTTCTACGGCAACGCGCTGGGCGCGCCGGCCGCGATCGGCGAGGCCGGCGTCGATCGCGTGCTGGCGGTTGCCGAGTGGCATCCGAACGTCGGCGGCGCGGCCTCCGAGCGCTTCTATGCGAGCTTCCGCGAGCGTTTCCCGAGGCCGCAGGACGACTACGTCCATGCGCGCATGCAGGTGATGGTGGAGATGCTCGCGAGCGCGATCGAGCGCGCGCGCAGCACCGATGCGGTCGCGGTCGCGAAGGCGCTCGAAGGGATGAAGCTCGAGCGCGCGACGTTCGGCGGTTTTCACGAGGGCACGATGCGCGCGGTCGACCACCAGTTCATCCAGCCGCTCTACGTGAGCGCGATGGCGCGCGTGGGCGCCGCCGGCGTGGCGCACGACAATGAGGGCTCTGGCTTCGGCTTTCGCACGGTCCGCCGCTTCGAACCGCGCCTCACCGAACTGCCGACCACCTGCAAGATGGAGCGCCCCTGAAGGACGACGATGCGACAGGTCATTGATCAATTGCCCGGCTCGAAGATTCGCGAGGTTGCCAACGCGGGCCTGGGGCGCGCCGACGTGCTGGCGTTCTGGTTCGGCGAGAGCGACGAGCCGACGCCGGCCTTCATCCGCGAGGCGGCGATCCGATCGCTCGACGACGGCGAGACCTTCTACGCACACAACCTCGGCCTGCCCGAACTGCGCGAGGCGCTGTCGGCCTACATCGCATCGCTGCACCGGCCGGTCGCCGCGGAACGCATCGCGGTCACCTCGTCCGGCGTCAACGCGCTGATGCTTGCGATGCAGGCGCTGGCCGGCGCCGGCGACGAGGTCGTCGCGGTCGTTCCGGTGTGGCCGAACCTGACGGCGCAGCCCCTGATCCTCGGCGCGAGCGTCAAGCGCGTCTCGCTGACCGTGGAGGGCGGCGCCTGGCGGCTCGACATGGCGACGCTGCTGGAGGCCGTCACGCCGAAGACGAACGTACTGCTGATCAACGCACCGAACAACCCGACCGGCTGGACGCTGAGCCGCGCCGAGCAGCAGACGATCCTCCAGCACTGCCGGCGCACCGGCACCTGGATCATCGCCGACGAAGTTTATGAACGCGTGTACTTCAAGCCCGGTGAGCGGTGTGCACCGAGCTTTCTCGACTTGGCCGAACCCGACGACCGCCTGGTCGTCGCGCACAGCTTCTCGAAGAGCTTCCTGATGACCGGCTGGCGCCTGGGCTGGCTGGTGATGCCGCCGGCGCTGGTGCCGGCGATGGGCAAGCTGATCGAGTTCAACACCTCGTGCGCGCCGGTCTTCGTGCAGCGTGCGGGCCTCGCGGCGCTGGCCGGCGCGGCCGACTTCGTCCCCGGGCTGGTCGGGCGATTGCAGCATTGCCGCGACACCTTGCTGCCGCAGCTGGCCGCGTTGCCCGGCGTGCAGGTCGCGACCCCGGAAGGGGGCATGTATGCATTCTTCCGCGTCGAAGGTCAGGACGATTCGCTCGCGTTCGCGAAGCGCCTGGTGGCCGAGGCAGGACTCGGCTTGGCGCCCGGCGCGGCTTTTGGCGCCGAGGCCGAAGGCTGGCTGCGCTGGTGCTTCGCGTCGCAGGACACGACGCGGCTGACGCGCGGGGTCGAGCGGCTGAGATGGTTCCTCGGTCTATAATTGCCTGGTTTCGCGTTTGCCTCTTGGTCCAGACGCGAGCAAGGCACGCCACTGGTCGGTTTCACCGGTGTGCGCAAGTGGAGCTCCAACGTGAGCGCAATCGAAACCGTGGCATTCCGCGATAACGTCCAATCGACGGCTGGGTGGCTCGGTTTCACAACTGGAAACGAGTGATGTCCAACGCCACCATCGACAAGGCCGCCATCGTCGCGGCAAATGCGCGCAGCGCCAACGACACCGGGTCTCCCGAAGTCCAGGTCGCGATCCTGACGGCCCGCATCAATGACCTGACGCCGCACTTCAAGGCCCACCTGAAAGACCACCATGGTCGTCGCGGCCTGCTGAAGATGGTCAACCAGCGCAAGAGCCTCCTGGCCTACCTGAAAGACCGCGACGCCGAGCGCTACCTGGCGCTGATCCAGAAGCTGGGTCTGCGCAAGTAATCGAAGAACAAGAAAACGGAGCCTGTCTGGAATTCGCCAGCACAGGCTCTTCGTTTTTCTGCACAGGAACTGCAAGCCGCCGGCGCTGCTGTGTCATTCCACCGAGGTTTCCGCCGCGAAGCACCGCTGGAATGGCATCCCGCCCGACGCTGACAAGTTCCCGGGTCTGCGTGCCACCCTGAAGGCACACGACTACAACCGGAGAGACACGCATGAGCATGTTCAACAAAGTCACCAAGACCTTCCAATGGGGTCAACACACCGTCACGCTCGAGACCGGCGAGATCTCGCGCCAGGCGGGTGGCGCGGTGATCGTCAACATCGAAGACACCGTCGTGCTCGCCACGGTCGTTGCGGCCAAGAACCCGAAGCCGGGGCAGGATTTCTTCCCGCTGACCGTCGACTACATCGAGAAGACCTACGCGGCCGGCAAGATCCCCGGCAGCTTCTTCAAGCGCGAAGGCCGCCCGAGCGAGCTCGAGACGCTGACCTCGCGCCTGATCGACCGCCCGCTGCGCCCGCTGTTCCCGGAGGGCTTCTACAACGAAGTCCAGGTCGTGATCCACGTGCTGTCGCTGAACCCGGAAGTCTCGGCCGACATCGCCGCACTGATCGGCTCGAGCGCCGCGCTCGCGATCTCGGGCATTCCGTTCAGCGGCCCGATCGGCGCCGCGCGCGTCGGCTACATCAACGGCCAGTACGTGCTGAACCCGGGCAAGACGCAGCTGCTCGAATCGAAGATGGACCTGGTCGTCGCCGGCACCGAGGCGGCCGTGCTGATGGTCGAGTCGGAGGCGCAGCAGCTGTCCGAAGAGATCATGCTGGGCGGCGTCGTGTTCGGTCACGAGCAGGGCAACATCGCGATCAACGCGATCCACGAGCTCGTGCGTGACGCCGGCAAGCCGGCCTGGGAGTGGGCCGCCGCGCCGAAGGACGAACCCTTCATCGCGAAGGTCGCCGCGCTCGCCGAAGGGCCGCTGCGCGAGGCCTACCAGATTCGCTCGAAGCAGGCCCGCACGCAGGCCACGCGCGCCGTGACGGCCGCGACGGTCGCGTCGCTGCAAGGCGAGGGCGTGGCCTTCGACAAGGTCGCGCTCGACAACGTGCTGTTCGAGATCGAGGCGAAGATCGTGCGCAGCCAGATTCTGGCCGGTGAGCCGCGCATCGACGGGCGCGACACGCGCACCGTCCGCGCGATCGAGATCCGCAACAGCGTGCTGCCGCGTGCCCACGGCTCGGCACTGTTCACGCGCGGCGAAACCCAGGCCCTCGTCGCCGCGACGCTCGGCACTGCGCGCGACGCGCAGAAGATCGATGCGCTCGCCGGCGAGTACACCGAGCACTTCATGCTGCACTACAACATGCCGCCGTTCGCGACCGGCGAAACCGGCCGTGTCGGCACGCCGAAGCGCCGTGAGATCGGCCACGGCCGGCTCGCGAAGCGCGCGCTCGTCGCGGTGCTGCCGAGCCAGGCCGACTTCCCGTACTCGATGCGCGTGGTCTCCGAGATCACCGAGTCGAACGGTTCGTCGTCGATGGCTTCGGTGTGCGGCGGCTGCCTCGCGCTGATGGATGCCGGCGTGCCGCTCAAGGCGCACGTCGCCGGCATCGCGATGGGCCTGATCAAGGATGGCAACCGCTTCGCGGTGCTGACCGACATCCTCGGCGATGAAGATCACCTGGGCGACATGGACTTCAAGGTCGCCGGCACGACCGCCGGCGTGACCGCGCTGCAGATGGACATCAAGATCCAGGGCATCACGAAAGAAATCATGCAAGTCGCTCTGGCGCAGGCCAAGGAAGCGCGCCTGCACATTCTCGCGAAGATGACCGAAGCGATGAGCGGCGCCAATGCCGAGGTCTCGCAGTTCGCACCGCGCTTGTACACGATGAAGATCAACCCGGAAAAGATCCGCGACATCATCGGCAAGGGCGGCGCGACGATCCGCGCGCTGACCGAAGAGACCGGCTGCACGATCGACATCGGCGAAGACGGCACGATCACGATCGCGTCGACCGATGCCGACAAGGCCGCGTTCGCGAAGAAGCGCATCGAAGAGATCACCGCCGAGGTCGAAGTGGGCAAGGTCTATGAAGGCCCGATCACGAAGATCCTCGACTTCGGTGCGCTCGTGAACCTGATGCCGGGCAAGGACGGCCTGCTGCACATCAGCCAGATCGCGCACCAGCGCGTCGAGAAGGTCACCGACTTCCTGAAGGAAGGCCAGATCGTCAAGGTCAAGGTGCTCGAGACCGACGAGAAGGGCCGCGTCAAGCTGTCGATGAAGGCGCTGATCGAGCGCGAACAGCAGCAGCCGCAGTTCCAGCCGCAGGAGTGAGGTCCGGTTCGATGAGGGTCATCGAGATCACGGCACATGGCGCACCCGAGGTGCTGGTCGAGGCGGTTCGGCCGGACCCGGTCGCCGGCGCCGGCGAGGCGCTGATCCGCGTTGCGGCGTCGGGCGTGAATCGGCCCGACGTGCTGCAGCGCAAGGGGCACTATCCGGTGCCGCCGGGCGCCTCCGATCTGCCGGGGTTGGAGATCGCCGGCGTGATCGTCGGCGGCGATGACCGGGCGCTCGCGGCGGCCGGGTTCAAGCGCGGCGATCGCGTCTGCGCGCTGGTGGCCGGTGGCGGCTATGCGGAACTCTGCGTGGCGCCGATCGGGCAATGCCTACCGGTGCCGGCCGGGCTGACCGACATCGAGGCCGCGAGCCTGCCGGAGACCTTCTTCACCGTCTGGTCGAACGTGTTCGATCGCGCACGGCTGACCGCCGGCGAGACGCTGCTGATCCAGGGCGGCACGAGCGGCATCGGCGTCACGGCGATCCAGATCGCGAAGGCGGCAGGCGCGATCGTGGTCGCGACCGCCGGCAGCGACGAGAAGTGCGCTGCCTGCGTCGGGCTCGGCGCCGATCATGCGATCAACTACCGCACGCAAGACTTCGTCGACGAAGTGAAGCGCATCACCGCGGGTCGCGGCGTCGACGTGATCCTCGACATGGTCGCCGGCCCGTACGTGGCGCGCGAACTGAAGTGCCTCGCCGAAGATGGGCGGCTCGTGTTCATCGCGGTGCAGGGCGGCGTCGAAGCCCAGATCGACGCCGGTGCAGTGCTGCGCAAGCGGCTGACGATCACCGGTTCGACCTTGCGGCCGCGGCCGGTGGCGTTCAAGACGGCGATCGCCACCGCGCTGCGCGCGACAGTCTGGCCGTGGATCGAGTCCGGCGCGATCAAGCCGGTCATCCACGAGGTGTTTCCGGCCGCGCAGGCCGCCGCCGCGCACACGCTGATGGAATCGAACCAGCACATCGGCAAGCTGGTGCTGGTGTGGTGATCACGACCATCTCGGAGGCTTCAGGCATGCATCGCAAACTCGTCGTCGGCAACTGGAAGATGAACGGCAACCGCGCGGCGAATGCCGAGCTCCTCGCCGCATTGAAGGCTGCCGGTCCGTGGGTCGCCGAGGTGGCGGTCTGCGTGCCGGGCCCTTACCTCGGCGACGTGGCGTTGTCGCTGCAGGGCGAGGCGATCGGCTGGGGCGCGCAAGACTGTTCGGCCTTCGAATCGGGCGCCTACACCGGCGAGGTCTCGGCCGCGATGCTGGCCGAGTTCGGCTGTCGCTATGTGCTGGCCGGCCATTCGGAGCGCCGCGCGTACCACGCCGAAAGCGACCAGAGCGTCGCCGACAAGGCCAAGGCCGCGCTCGCGCACCGCATCACGCCGATCGTGTGCGTCGGCGAGACGCTGGCCGAGCGCGAGGCGGGGCACACCGACGAGGTCGTGAAGCGCCAGCTCTCGGCGGTGATCCACACGCTCGGCCACTGCATCTCGCAGATCGTCGTGGCCTACGAGCCGGTCTGGGCGATCGGTACCGGCAAGACCGCGACACCCGAGCAGGCGCAGGCCGTGCACGCACTGCTGCGCGCACAGCTGAAGGCCGCGACCGAGCATGCGGGCGACATGAAGATCCTGTACGGCGGCAGCGTCAAGCCCGACAACGCGCCGACGCTGTTCGGGCAACCCGACATCGACGGCGGCCTGATCGGCGGCGCCTCGTTGAAGGCGCCCGAGTTCGCCGCCATCTGCCGCGCGGCAGGCTAAGTCGTCAGCCGCGCGCGCTTCGAGAATTTTGGAGTCAGAAGAATGAACCTGTTGTTGAACCTGGTGGTGGCGTTGCAGATCATTGCGGCGCTGGTGATGATCGGCCTCGTGCTGATCCAGCACGGCAAGGGCGCCGACATGGGCGCGTCGTTCGGCAGCGGTGCCTCCGGCAGCCTGTTCGGTGCGACCGGCAGCGCGAACTTCATGTCGCGTTCGACGGCGGTGTGCGCCGCGGTCTTCTTCGCCTGCACGCTGGCGCTGGCGTTCTACTCGAACGATCGCGCTCGGCCCTCGAGTGGCAGCGTTCTCGACCGTCCTGCGGTCTCGGCGCCGGCCGCGAGCGGCCCGCTGACCGGCGCCGCGCAAGTGCCGGGCGCCGCGAGTGCGCCGGCCGCTGTGCCCGCCGCATCGGCCTCGACCGCGCCTGCGGCGCCGGCGCCGCAGGCCTCGGGCGCGGGAGCGATTCCGACCAAGTAGCGCTTGCCTGTTTGATGCCTCGCGCGGGGCGTCATCCGCGTTGCTGCGGTGCAGCGTGCGAAGCGAAAGCGCGTGGCTTTCAGGTTAGAATGCGCAGCTGTCCGGTGAGCTACTCCTCATGCGATCCGGGCACTGATTCAAGTGCGGGTGATTGCAAGAATCGCTGTGCTTGGCCGTCGTGGTGAAATTGGTAGACACGCTATCTTGAGGGGGTAGTGGCGAAAGCTGTGCGAGTTCGAGTCTCGCCGACGGCACCAAAATTGCTCGATCCCGTTGAACGCTGCGTGGCATCGCGCAACGGGTCGATCCGCTCCAGCTATCGCAGGCTCTCGCGGGCTTGCTTGACCCATGAATCTGGAACCTTACCTGCCCGTCATCCTGTTCATCCTCATCGGTGCAGCAGTCGGTGTGGTGCCCCAGGTGCTCGGTTTCATCATGGGTCCGAACCGGCCCGACAAGGCGAAGAATTCGCCTTACGAATGCGGCTTCGAGGCCTTCGAAGACGCGCGCATGAAATTCGACGTGCGCTACTACCTCGTCGCCATCCTGTTCATCCTGTTCGATCTCGAGATCGCGTTCCTCTTCCCGTGGGCGGTGTCGCTGAAGGAGATCGGCACGAGCGGCTTCTGGGCCATGATGCTGTTCCTCGGCATCCTCGTCGTCGGCTTCGCCTACGAGTGGAAAAAGGGTGCGCTCGATTGGGAATGATCGAACGAACTCACCAAAGAGCCGACCAAAGGGACGACCAAAGAGAAGCACCATGGGCATTGAAGGCGTCATGAAAGAAGGCTTCGTCACCACGAGTGTCGACGCCCTGATCAACTGGTCCAAGACCGGCTCGCTGTGGCCGATGAGCTTCGGCCTCGCATGCTGTGCCGTCGAGATGATGCACGCCGGCGCGGCGCGCTACGACATCGACCGCTTCGGCATGCTGTTTCGTCCCAGCCCGCGTCAGAGCGATCTGATGATCGTCGCCGGCACCTTGTGCAACAAGATGGCGCCGGCGTTGCGCAAGGTCTACGACCAGATGGCCGAGCCGCGCTGGGTGATCTCGATGGGCTCGTGCGCGAACGGTGGCGGCTACTACCACTACAGCTACTCGGTTGTGCGCGGCTGCGACCGCATCGTGCCCGTCGATGTCTACGTGCCCGGCTGCCCGCCAACCGCCGAGGCGCTGCTTTACGGAGTGCTGCAACTGCAGGCGAAGATTCGCCGCGAGAACACGATCGCGCGCGCATGAAGATCGACGTCCTTGAACACGCGCTCAAGACCGTCCTGGGCGAGCGCCTGAAGACGCTGGTGCGCCAGCGCGGCGAACTGACCGTGACCGTCTCGGCCGTGAATTACGTCGAATCGGCGCTGCTGCTGCGCGACCACGCCGAGCTGAAGTTCGAACAGAACATCGACCTGTGCGGCGTCGATTACGCGAACTACAAGGATCAGGCCTGGGAAGGGCCGCGCTTCTGTGTCGTGTCGCACCTGTTGTCGGTCTCGAAGAACTGGCGCGTGCGCCTGAAGGTCTTCTGCCCCGACGACGACGTCCCCGTCGTCGCATCGCTGACCGATGTCTGGAGCTCGGTCAACTGGTTCGAGCGCGAGGCCTTCGACCTGTACGGCATCCTCTTCGAGGGTCACAACGACCTGCGCCGCATCCTGACCGACTACGGCTTCATCGGGCATCCGTTCCGCAAGGATTTCCCGGTCTCGGGCCACGTCGAGATGCGCTACGACGACGAGCAGAAGCGCGTGATTTACCAGCCGGTGACGATCGAGCCGCGCGAGATCACGCCGCGCATCGTCCGCGAAGACAACTACGGCGGCCTGCACTGAACGCGTCATGGCAGACATCAAGAACTACACGCTGAACTTCGGTCCGCAGCACCCGGCCGCGCACGGTGTGCTGCGCCTCGTGCTCGAACTCGACGGCGAAGTGATCCAGCGCGCCGACCCGCACATCGGCCTCTTGCACCGCGCGACCGAGAAACTCGCCGAGAGCAAGACCTTCATCCAGTCGCTGCCCTACATGGACCGGCTCGACTACGTGTCGATGATGTCCAACGAGCACGCGTACTGCCTCGCGATCGAGAAGCTGCTCGGCGTCGAGGTGCCGATCCGCGCCCAGTACATCCGCGTGATGTTCGACGAGATCACGCGCCTGATGAACCACCTGCTGTGGCTCGGCGCGCACGGGCTCGATTGCGGTGCGATGAACATCTTCATCTACTGCTTCCGCGAGCGCGAAGACCTGTTCGACATGTACGAGGCGGCATCGGGTGCGCGGATGCACGCGGCCTATTACCGGCCGGGCGGCGTCTACCGCGACCTGCCCGACACGATGCCGCAGTACAAGGCCTCGAAGGTGCGCAACGCGAAGACGATGGCGCAGCTCAACGAGAACCGCCAAGGCTCGCTGCTCGACTTCGTCGACGATTTCGCGAGGCGCTTCCCGAAGTGCGTCGACGACTACGAAACGCTGCTGACCGACAACCGGATCTGGAAGCAGCGCACCGTCGGCATCGGCGTCGTCAGCCCCGAGCGCGCGCTGAACCTCGGCTTCACCGGCCCGATGCTGCGCGGCTCCGGCGTGCTGTGGGACCTGCGCAAGCACCAGCCCTACGAGGTCTACGACCGGATGGACTTCGACGTGCCGCTGGGCGTCAACGGCGACACCTACGACCGCTACCTCGTGCGCGTCGAGGAGATGCGCCAGGCCAACCGCATCATCCAGCAGTGCGTCGCCTGGCTGCGCGCGAATCCCGGCCCGGTCATCACGTCGAACCACAAGGTCGCGCCGCCGTCGCGCCTCGAGATGAAGTCGGGCATGGAAGACCTGATCCACCACTTCAAGCTCTTCACCGAAGGTTTCCACGTGCCCGAAGGCGAGGCCTACGCGGCGGTCGAGCACCCGAAGGGCGAGTTCGGCATCTACATCGTCAGCGACGGCGCGAACAAGCCATACCGGCTGAAGATCCGTCCGCCCGGCTTCTCGCACCTGGCCTCTCTCGACGAGCTGTCGCGCGGCCACATGATCGCCGACGCGGTTGCGCTGATCGGCACGATGGACATTGTTTTTGGCGAGATCGACAGATGATCAGCGAATCCACCCGCGGACGCTTCGACAAGGAAGTCGCGAAGTATCCGCCCGAGCAGAAGCAGTCGGCCGTGATGGCCTGCCTTGCGATCGTGCAGCAGGAGCAGGGCTTCGTCTCGGACGAGAGCGAGAAGCTGGTCGCCGAGTACCTGGGCATGCCGCCGATCGCGGTGCACGAGGTCACGACCTTCTACAACATGTACAACCAGCAGCCGCTGGGCCGGTTCAAGTTCAATGTCTGCACGAACCTGCCGTGCCAGTTGCGCGACGGGCAGAAGGCGCTCGATCACCTGTGCCACAAGCTCGGCATCGACGAGGGCGGCACGACTGCCGACGGCCTGTTCACGGTGCAGAAGAGCGAGTGCCTGGGTGCCTGCGCCGATGCGCCCGTGATGCTGGTCAACGATCGCCAGATGGTCAGCTTCATGAGCAACGCGCGGCTCGATGAACTGGTCGAGACGCTGAAGGCGGCAGGAACGGGAAACCGCGCATGAACCCGCAACTCGATCTGTCGAAGTTTCAGGCCTCGGGCACCGAGACCTGCTTTCACGACCGCCACATCGGCGCGCAGATCTACGACGGCCTGGACGGCAAGAACTGGCGCCTGAAGGACTACGAAGCGCGCGGCGGCTACCAGGCCTTGCGCAAGATCCTCGAGGCCGGCGAGGGCAAGGGGATGACGCCCGATCAGGTCATCGCCGAGGTCAAGGCCTCCGGCCTGCGCGGCCGCGGCGGCGCAGGCTTCCCGACCGGCCTGAAGTGGAGCTTCATGCCGCGCCAGTTCCCCGGCGCGAAATACCTCGTCTGCAATTCGGACGAAGGCGAGCCCGGCACCTGCAAGGACCGCGACATCCTGATGTTCAACCCGCACATCGTCATCGAAGGCATGGCGATCGCGGCGTACGCGATGGGCATCAAGGTCGGCTACAACTACATCCACGGCGAGATCTTCGAGGTCTACGAACGCTTCGAGGAGGCGCTCGAGGAAGCGCGCGCCGCGGGCTACCTCGGTGACGCGATCCTCGGTTCGGGCTTCAGCTTTCAGCTGCACGCGGCGCACGGCTTCGGTGCCTACATCTGCGGCGAAGAAACCGCGCTGCTCGAATCGCTCGAAGGCAAGAAGGGCCAGCCGCGCTACAAGCCGCCGTTCCCCGCGAGCTACGGGCTGTACGGCAAGCCGACGACGATCAACAACACCGAGACCTTCGCGGCGGTGCCGTGGATCATCCGCAACGGCGGTGCGCCGTACCTGGCGATCGGCAAGCCGAACAACGGCGGCACGAAGATCTTCTCGGTCGTCGGCGATGTGCAGAACCCGGGCAATTTCGAGATTCCGCTCGGCACGCCGTTCAGCAAGCTGCTCGAACTCGCCGGCGGCGTGCGCCCCGGCCGCACGCTGAAGGCCGTGATCCCCGGCGGCTCGTCGGCGCCGGTGCTGCCGGCGGCGATCATGAACGAGCTGACGATGGACTACGACAGCATCGCGAAGGCCGGCTCGATGCTCGGCTCCGGCGCGGTGATCGTGATGGACGACACCCGCTGCATGGTCAAGAGCCTGCTGCGCCTGTCGTACTTCTACATGCACGAGAGCTGCGGCCAGTGCACGCCATGCCGCGAGGGCACCGGCTGGCTGTTCCGCATGGTCGACCGCATCGCGAAGGGCGAGGGCCGCATGGAAGACATCGACCTGCTGAACTCGGTCTCGGACAACATCCAGGGCCGCACGATCTGTGCGCTCGGCGACGCCGCGGCGATGCCGGTGCGCGCGATGATCAAGCACTTCCGCGACGAGTTCGTCCACCTCATCGAGCACAAGACCGCGAAGGTCGCCCAGGTCGCGGTCACCGCATAAGAACATGATCGAAATCGAACTCGACGGACAGAAGGTGGAGGTGCTGGAGGGCAGCATGGTGATGCATGCCGCCGACAAGGCCGGCACCTACATCCCGCACTTCTGCTATCACAAGAAGCTCAGCATCGCGGCCAACTGCCGCATGTGCCTGGTCGACGTCGAGAAGGCGCCGAAGCCGATGCCGGCCTGCGCGACGCCGGTCACGCAAGGGATGATCGTGCGCACCAAGAGCGCGAAGGCACTCCAGGCCCAGAAGGGCGTGATGGAGTTCCTGCTGATCAACCACCCGCTCGACTGCCCGATCTGCGATCAGGGCGGCGAGTGCCAGCTGCAGGATCTGGCGGTCGGCTACGGTGCGTCGAGCACGCGCTACGACGAAGACAAGCGCGTCGTCTTCCACAAGAATGTCGGCCCGCTGGTCGCGATGGAAGAGATGAACCGCTGCATCCATTGCACGCGCTGCGTTCGCTTCGGCCAGGAGGTCGCCGGCGTGATGGAGCTTGGCATGATCCACCGCGGCGAGCACTCCGAGATCACGACCGTCGCCGGCGACACGATCGACTCCGAGCTGTCGGGCAACATGATCGACATCTGCCCGGTCGGTGCGCTGACGAGCAAGCCGTTTCGCTACAGCGCCCGCACCTGGGAGCTGTCGCGCCGCAAGAGCGTCAGCCCGCATGACAGCACAGGCAGCAACCTGATCGTCCAGGTCAAGAGCAACCGCGTGATGCGCGTCGTGCCGCTCGAGAACGAAGACGTCAACGAGTGCTGGCTCGCCGATCGTGACCGCTTCTCGTACGAAGCGCTGAACGGCGCCGATCGCCTCACCGCGCCGATGATCAAGCAGGGCGGCGCCTGGAAGGCCGTCGACTGGTCGACCGCGCTCGAGTACGTGAGCCGCGGGTTGACGCAGATCTCCGTCGACCACGGCCCCGCCGGCATCGGCGCGGTCGGTTCGGCGCACAGCACGGTCGAAGAACTGCACCTGCTCGCGAAACTGGTCCGCGGCCTGGGCAGCGAGAACATCGACTACCGGGCCCGTCACGCCGACTTCGGGGTCGAGAACGGCGGCGCGGCGACCCAGGGATCGCCTTCGGCTCGTTGGCTCGGCACGACGATCGCGTCGCTGTCGAACCTGCAGCGCGTGCTCGTCGTCGGCTCGTTCCTGCGCAAGGATCATCCGCTGCTCGCGCAGCGCATCCGCCAGGCCGCGCGCAAGGGCGCGAAGGTGCACAGCATCCATGCCCTGCACGATGACTGGCTGATGCCGATGGCGTCGCAGGCCTCGGTCGCGCCGAGCGGGTGGGTCCAGGCGCTGGCCGACGTGGCCGCCGCGATCGGCGCCGGCAACGGCGGGACGCCGCCGCTGGCCGGCCAGGCTACCGACAACGCCAAGCTCATCGCCGCGTCGCTCGCGAGCGGCGAGCGCAAGGCAATCCTGCTCGGCAATGCCGCAGCCCAGCACCCGCAGGCGAGCAGCCTGCTGGCGCTCGCGAACTGGATCGGCGCGCAGACCGGCGCGAGCGTCGGCTACCTGACCGAAGCCGCGAACACCGTCGGCGCGCAACTCGTCGGGGCGCTGCCGCGCAACGGCGGGCTGAACGCCGGCCAGATGCTCGGCGGCCCGGCGCTGAAGGCCTGCGTGCTGCTGAACATCGAACCGACGCTCGACGCCGCGAACGCCGCGGCCGCGAGCGCCGCGATGCAGGCCGCCGAGATGGTCGTCGTGCTGACGCCGTTCAAGAACGCCGCCCACGATGTCGCCGACGTGCTGCTGCCGATCGCGCCGTTCAGCGAGACCTCCGGCACCTTCGTCAACGCCGAAGGCCGGGTGCAGAGCTTCCATCGCGTCGTGAAGCCCCTGGGCGAGACGCGTCCGGCGTGGAAGGTGCTGCGCGTGCTCGGCAACCTGCTCGCGTTGAAGGGCTTCGATTTCGAGACCTCCGAAGAGGTGCGGGCCGAGGCGCTCGGCGACCCGACCACGATCCCTGCGCGTCTGAGCAACGCAAGCGGCGCTGCGCCCGCGTCGACCGGCGTCGCCGAGGCGGGACTGCCGCCGGCGCTTCAGCGGCTGGCCGACGTGCCGATCTACGCGACCGATTCGCTGGTGCGTCGCGCCAGTTCGCTGCAGCTCACCGCCGACGCGCGCGCGCCGGTCGCGAGCCTGCCGCAAGCGCTCTGGGCGCAGCTCGGGCTGAATGCCGGCGACAAGGTGCGCGTCTCGCAGGGCGCGGCGCAGGCCGTGCTGTCGGCACGCCTCGACGCCTCGCTCGCGTCTGACACCGTGCGTGTTCCCGCCGGCCACGCCGACACCGCGTCGCTCGGCGCGATGTTCGGCGCGATCGCGGTCGAGAGAGCCTGACCATGCTCGACACGATCACGAGCTTCGGCAACTCGATCCTCGGCCCGGTGTGGCCGGTTGTCTGGTCGATCGTCAAGATCGTCGCGCTGATCATTCCGCTGATGATCTGCGTCGCGTACCTGACGCTGTGGGAGCGCAAGGCGATCGGCTGGAGCCAGATCCGCCCCGGTCCGAACCGCGTCGGCCCGCTCGGCCTGTTGCAGCCGATCGCCGATGCGGTGAAGCTGATCTTCAAGGAGATCATCGTCCCGAGCGCGGCGAACAAGCGCCTGTTCTTTCTAGGCCCGGTGATGACGATCATGCCGGCGCTCGCCGCCTGGGTCGTGATCCCGTTCGGGCCCGACGCCGCGCTGTCGAACCTGAACGCGGGCCTGCTGCTGCTGATGGCGATCACCTCGGTCGAGGTTTACGGCGTGATCATCGCCGGCTGGGCCTCGAACTCGAAGTACGCGTTCCTCGGCGCGCTGCGCGCATCGGCGCAGATGGTCAGCTACGAGATCGCGATCGGCTTCTGCCTCGTCGTCGTGCTGATGGTGGCGGGCAGCCTGAACGTCACCGACATCGTGCTCGGCCAGGGCAAGGGCATGCTGGCCGAGCGCGGCCTGACCTTCCTGTCGTGGAACTGGCTGCCGTTGCTGCCGATCGCGATCGTCTACTTCATCTCGGGCCTGGCCGAGACGAACCGGCATCCGTTCGATGTCGTCGAGGGCGAGTCGGAGATCGTCGCCGGCCACATGGTCGAGTACTCGGGCATGGCGTTCGCGATGTTCTTCCTCGCCGAATACGCGAACATGATCCTGATCTCGGCGATCGCGGTGATCATGTTCCTCGGCGGCTGGTACGCGCCGGTGTCGTTCGGCCTGTTCGGCATCACGACGCCGGGCTGGATCAATGAGACCGCATGGTTCTGGAACTGGTTCTGGCTGTTCGCGAAGACCTTCTGCGTCGTCACCATGTTCCTGTGGGTGCGCGCGAGCTTCCCGCGCTTCCGGTACGACCAGATCATGCGTCTGGGCTGGAAGATCTTCATCCCGGTCACGCTGGTGTGGCTGGTGGTGGTGGGGCTGTGGATCCAGTCCCCCTGGAACATCTGGAAGTAAGGCGAGAGCGCAATGGCGACCGCAACACCTGTCAAAGACTTTTTTTCGAGCTTCCTGCTGGGCGAGCTGCTCAAGGGCATGGCCCTGACCGGGCGGCACTTCTGGTCGCGCAAGATCACCGTGCAGTTCCCGGAAGAGAAGACGCCGCTGTCGCCGCGCTTTCGCGGCCTGCACGCGCTGCGCCGCTACGAGAACGGCGAAGAGCGCTGCATCGCGTGCAAGCTGTGCGAGGCGATCTGCCCGGCGCTGGCGATCACGATCGAGTCCGAGGTGCGCGACGACGGCTCGCGCCGCACGACGCGCTACGACATCGACATGACCAAGTGCATCTTCTGCGGCTTCTGCGAAGAGAGCTGCCCGGTCGACTCGATCGTCGAGACGCACATCTTCGAATACCACGGCGAGAAGCGCGGCGACCTGTACTTCACGAAGGACATGCTGCTGGCTGTGGGCGACCGCTACGAGCCCGAAATCGCCAAAGCCAGGGAGGCGGACGCCAAGTACCGCTGAGCCTCACGGCTCGGTGCATGGCGGCGGGGCCCCCGGGCTCCGCACAAAGAACAACATGAACATCGAATCCTCGCTCTTCTACGTCTTCTCGGCCGTGCTGCTGTTCGCCGCGTTTCGCGTGATCACCGCGCGCAGCCCGGTGTACGCGGCGCTGTTTCTCGTGCTCGCGTTCTTCAGCGCTGCGTGTGTCTGGATCCTGCTGCGCGCCGAGTTCCTCGCGATTGCGCTGGTGCTGGTCTACGTCGGTGCGGTGATGGTGCTGTTCCTGTTCGTCGTGATGATGCTCGACGTCGGGTCCGAGGCGCTGCGCGAGGGCTTCTGGACGCATTTCCCGGCCGCCGCGCTGGTCGGCGTCGTGATCGCGCTCGAGATGGCCGCGGTGCTGCTGCCCGGCTTTCGCCTGACCGAAGCGCCGGTCGCCGACGCGGCCGCGCTGAAGCTCGGCAACACCAAGATGCTCGGCATCGACGTGTACACGCGCTACCTGTATCCGCTGCAGATTGCCGCGGTGCTGCTGCTCGTCGCGATCATCGCGGCGATCGCATTGACCTTGCGCCGCCGCAAGGACTCGCGCTACCAGAACCCTTCGGATCAGGTGCGCGTGCGCGCCGTCGACCGCGTGCGCATCGTCAAGATGCAGGCCGAGGTCGAGCCGCCGGCGCCGCCCCCCGCGCCACCGGTATCGGCCGCGCCGGTCGCGGCCGCGACCACGCCGGTGACACCGGCCGCAGGAGACAAGAAATGAGCCTTGGCACCATCACGCTCGGCCACTACCTGGCGCTCGGCGGCATCCTGTTCGCGCTGTCGGTGATCGGCATCTTCCTGAACCGCAAGAACCTGATCGTGCTGCTGATGGCGATCGAGCTGATGCTGCTCGCGGTGAACCTGAACTTCGTCGCGTTCTCGCACTACCTCGGCGACATGGCCGGCCAGGTGTTCGTGTTCTTCATCCTGACCGTCGCGGCGGCCGAGTCGGCGATCGGCCTGGCGATCCTGGTCGTGCTGTTCCGCAACCGCGCGACCATCAATGTCGACGAGCTCGACGCCTTGAAGGGCTAACCGGCCATGTCCGCAACCCTCTCCCAGAACATGCTGCTCGCGGTGCCGCTGGCGCCCCTCGTCGGCGCGATCGCGGCCGGCCTGTTCGGCAAGACGATCGGCCGCAAGGGCGCGCACTGGATCACCTGCATCGGTGTCGCGATCGCGTTCGCGATCTCGGTGCAGACGCTGCTCGCGGTTCTCGACGGCGCGCGCTTCAACGCGACGGTCTACGAGTGGATGGACGTCGGCGGCCTGAAGATGGAGATCGGCTTCCTCGTCGACGGCCTGACCGCGATGATGATGTGCGTCGTCAGCTTCGTCTCGCTGATGGTGCACATCTACACGATCGGCTACATGGCCGACGACCCGGGCTACCAGCGCTTCTTCAGCTACATCTCGCTGTTCACGTTCTCGATGCTGATGCTCGTGATGAGCAACAACTTCCTGCAGCTGTTCTTCGGCTGGGAGGCCGTCGGCCTGGTCTCGTACCTGCTGATCGGCTTCTGGTACACGCGACCGACCGCGATTTTCGCCAACATGAAGGCCTTCATCGTCAACCGGGTCGGCGACTTCGGCTTCATCCTGGGCATCGGGCTGATCGTCGCGTATGGCAACACGCTGAGCTACGGCGAGGCGTTCGCAAAAGGCCCCGAGCTCGCGAAGATCGTGTTCCCCGGCAGCGACTGGATGCTGATCACCGTGACCTGCATCTGCCTGTTCATCGGCGCGATGGGCAAGAGCGCGCAGTTCCCGCTGCACGTGTGGCTGCCCGATTCGATGGAAGGCCCGACGCCGATCTCGGCGCTGATCCACGCGGCGACCATGGTCACCGCCGGCATCTTCATGGTCGCGCGCATGTCGCCGCTGTTCGAGCTCTCCGACACCGCGCTGAGCGTCGTGATGGTGATCGGCGCGATCACGGCGCTGTTCATGGGTTTTCTCGGCGTGATCCAGAACGACATCAAGCGCGTCGTCGCGTATTCGACCCTGTCGCAGCTCGGCTACATGACGGTCGCGCTCGGCGCGTCGGCGTACTCGGTCGCGGTGTTCCACCTGATGACGCACGCGTTCTTCAAGGCGCTGCTGTTTCTTGCGGCGGGCTCGGTGATCATCGGCATGCACCACGACCAGGACATCCGCAACATGGGCGGCCTGCGCAAGTACATGAAGATCACCTGGCTCACGTCGCTGGTGGGTTCGCTCGCGTTGATCGGCACGCCGTTCTTCGCCGGCTTCTACTCGAAGGACAGCATCATCGAGGCGGTGCACGAGAGCCACCTGTGGGGTTCCGGCTTCGCGTACTTCGCGGTCGCGGCCGGCGTGTTCGTCACCGCGTTCTATTCGTTCCGGATGTACTTCCTGGTGTTCCACGGGCCGGAGCGCTTCCGCCACAAGCCGTTCCCGGGCGCCGACGAAGAGCATCACGAAGGCGATGGCGAACACGATGTCCACGAGCCCCACGAGTCGCCCTGGGTCGTGTGGGTGCCGCTGGTGGCGCTGGCGATCCCGTCGGTCGTGATCGGCTACCTGACGATCGGCCCGATGCTCTACGGCGAGTTCTTCAACGGCGCGATCGCGGTCAACGCCGAGGCGCACCCGGCGATGGAAGAGCTCGCGAAGGAGTTCCACGGCGCCTGGGGCATGGGCCTGCACGCGTTCACCTCGTTGCCGTTCGTGCTCGCGCTGGCTGGCGTCGTCGCCGCGTATGTTCTCTACATCGTCAAGCCCGCGATTCCTGCGGCGATCAAGGCGCGCGCCGGCTTCCTCTACACGCTGCTCGACAACAAGTACTACTTCGACTGGTTCAACGAGAACGTCATCGCACGCCTCGCGCGCGGGCTCGGCTCGGCGCTCTGGAAGGGCGGCGACCAGGGCCTGATCGACACCTTCCTGATCAACGGCACCGCCAGCGAGGTCCGCTCGATCGCGGCGATTGGCCGCAAGCTGCAAAGCGGGTACCTGTACTTCTACGCGTTGGTGATGATCGTGGGCGTGATCGGCTTGATGACCTGGCAGCTGTGGCCGTTCCTGACCGGCGCGTCGCCGAAGTAACACCAGAGCCCGCACGGAGAACAAGAACATGGGTTTGTTGAGTTTCGCGATCTGGCTGCCGATCCTGTTCGGCGTCGTGCTGCTCGCGTTCGGCCGCGAAGGCAATGCCGCGCTGGTGCGCTGGCTCGCGCTGGCAGCTTCGCTGGTCAGCTTCGCGGTCACGTTGCCGCTGATTTCCGGTTTCGACAACGGCACCGCCGCGATGCAGTTCGGCGAGAAGTTCGACTGGATCGAGCGCTTCAACGTGCACTACACGCTCGGCGTCGACGGCCTGTCGATGTGGTTCGTGCCGCTGACCGCGTTCATCACGGTGATCGTCGTGATCTCGGCCTGGGAGGTCGTCACCGACCGCGTGAACCAGTACATGGGCGCGTTCCTGATCCTGTCGGGCCTGATGGTCGGCGTCTTCGCGGCGCTCGACGGCCTGCTGTTCTACGTGTTCTTCGAGGCCACGCTGATCCCGATGTACCTGATCATCGGCGTCTGGGGCGGTCCGCAGCGCGTCTACGCAGCGTTCAAGTTCTTCCTGTACACGCTTGCCGGCTCGCTGCTGATGCTGGTCGCGCTGATCTTCCTGTACTACAAGTCGGGCGGCAGCTTCGACATCCTCGCCTGGCACAAGCTGCCGCTGAGCATGTCGGCGCAGAGCTATCTGTTCTTCGCGTTCTTCCTCGCGTTCGCGGTCAAGGTGCCGATGTGGCCGGTGCACACCTGGCTGCCCGACGCCCACGTCGAGGCGCCGACCGGCGGCTCGGTCGTGCTGGCCGCGATCATGCTGAAGCTCGGCGCCTACGGCTTCCTGCGCTTCTCGCTGCCGATCACGCCCGACGCGTCGCATCACTGGTCGAACTTCATGATCGCGCTGTCGCTGATCGCGGTCGTCTACATCGGCCTGGTCGCGCTGGTGCAGCAGGACATGAAGAAGCTCGTCGCGTATTCGTCGGTCGCGCACATGGGCTTCGTGACCTTCGGCTTCTTCATCTACAACGAGCTCGGCGTGTCCGGCGGCATCGTGCAGATGATCTCGCACGGCTTCGTCTCGGGTGCGATGTTCCTGTGCATCGGCGTGCTCTACGACCGCGTCCACTCGCGCGAGATCGCGGCCTATGGCGGGGTCGTCAACACGATGCCGAAGTTCGCGGCGTTCGCGGTGCTGTTCGCGATGGCCAACTGCGGGCTGCCCGGTACCGCCGGTTTCGTCGGCGAGTGGATGGTGATCCTGGGCGCCGTGAAGTTCAACTTCTGGCTCGGCCTGATCGCCGCGACCGCGCTGATCTCGGGCGCGGCCTATACGCTGTGGATGGTCAAGCGGGTCTACTTCGGCGCGCCGGCGAACGATCACGTGCGCGCGCTGACCGACATCAATGCCCGCGAGTTCGGCATGCTCGCGCTGCTCGCCGCCGCCGTGCTCTACATGGGCCTGTACCCGAAGCCGTTCACCGACGCGATGCATGTCTCGGTCGACAATCTGCTGAAGCAGGTTGCGGTGAGCAAGATCCCCACACCCTGAACGCGTCGTCAAAGAGCCATGAATCCGATGAACTGGCCTGCCATCTACCCCGAGCTCGTGCTGCTCGCGTGCGCTCTCGTCGTCGCGATGGTCGATCTGTGGGTCGCGGACCCGCGGCGGCTGCCGACCTACCTGATGACGCAGGTGTCGCTCGCGCTCGTCGCGCTGCTGCACCTGCAGGCCTTCAACGAGGGCAACACGGTCTACGCGATGCAGCGCATGGTCGTTTCCGACCCGATGGGCCATCTGCTCGGCGTGTTCGCGAGCATCGCGGTGATGGTCACGCTCGTCTATGCACGCCCCTACGCGGCCGAGCGCGAGATGCTGAAGGGCGAGCTGTTCACGCTGAGCCTGTTCTCGCTGCTCGGCATCGGCGTGATGCTGTCGGCGAACAACTTCCTCGTCGTCTACCTCGGCCTCGAACTGATGTCGCTGAGCCTGTATGCGCTGGTCGCGATGCGGCGCGACCACGCCGTCTCGACCGAGGCCGCGATGAAGTACTTCGTGCTGGGCGCGCTCGCCAGCGGCTTCCTGCTCTACGGCCTGTCGATGATGTACGGCGCGACCGGCTCGCTCGAGATCCCCGAGGTCTTCAAGGCGCTCGGCACCGGCCAGCCGAACCAGGGCGTGCTGATCCTGGCGGTCGTGTTCATCGTCGCCGGCCTGGGCTTCAAGCTCGGCGCGGTGCCCTTTCATATGTGGGTGCCTGACGTCTACCAGGGCGCTCCGACCGCGGTGACGCTGCTGATCGGCGCGGCGCCCAAGCTCGCGGCGTTCGCGATCACGATCCGCCTGCTCGTCGAGGGCCTGCTCGGGCGCGCGGCCGACTGGCAGCAGATGCTGGTCGTGCTCTCGATCGGCTCGATGCTGCTGGGCAATGTCGTCGCGATCGCGCAATCCAATCTGAAGCGGATGCTGGCCTACTCGAGCATCGCGCAGATGGGCTTCATGCTGCTCGGCCTGTGCTCGGGCGTGGTCTATGGCAACACGATCTCGGCCGGGAACTCGTACGCCTCGTCGATGTTCTACATCGTTACCTATGTGCTGACGACGCTGGGCACCTTCGGCATGATCATGCTGCTGTCGCGCCAGGGCTTCGAGTCCGAGGAGATCGACGACCTGAAGGGCCTTGCCAAGCGCAGCCCGTGGTTCGCGCTGGTGATGACGATCTTCATGCTGTCGCTCGCCGGCCTGCCGCCGACCGTCGGCTTCTACGCCAAGCTGTCGGTGCTGCAGTCGCTGGTCACGACCAACGTGACCGGCTATGTCTTCCTCGCGGTCGTCGCGGTGATCCTGTCGCTGGTCGGTGCGTACTACTACCTGCGCGTGATCAAGGTGATGTATTTCGACGAACCGGCCGACACGCGCCCGATCGAGAGCAGCGCCGACGTGCGTGCCGTGATGTCGCTGAACGGCCTCGCGGTGCTGCTGTTCGGCATCCTCCCCGGTGGCCTGATGACGCTGTGCGTGCAGGCGATCGTCAAGGCGCTGGCGACCTGAGGTCAGGTTGCCGATGGGCTCTTCGGCCGCCGTCTGGCTGGTCCTGCTGATCGCGGTGATCGCCGCGAACCTGCCGTTCGTCAACGAGCGGCTGTTCGTCGTCGGCCCGATCCGCGCGCCGAAAGCGCTGGGCTGGCGCCTGCTCGAACTCGTGGTGCTGTGGGGCATCACGCTGGCGATCGGCTTCGCGCTCGAAGCCCGCGCCGGGCAGATCCAGCCACAGGGCTGGGAGTTCTTCGCGGCACTGGGTTTCACGTTCCTGACGTTCGCCTTCCCGGGCTTCATCTGGCGCTACCTGAGGCGCAGACATTGAACGCGCCCGAGATCGCCACCGACCTGCACCTGCGCGAGGAGACCGTGCACTCCGAGCAGGTCTACCGCGGCCACTTTCTCGACGTGCGCCGCGACCGCATCCGCCTGCCCGACGGCGCCGACGCGCAGCGCGAGTACATCGTCCACCCGGGCGCCGTGATGATCGTGCCGCTGCTCGACGATGGCCGGCTCGTCGTCGAGCGCCAGTGGCGCCACCCGCTGGGCCGCGCGATGCTCGAATTCCCGGCCGGCAAGCTCGACCCCGGCGAGCCGCCGCTCGACTGCGCGATTCGCGAGCTGATCGAGGAAACCGGCTACCGCGCCGCGGAATGGGCGCGTGCCGGCATCCTGCACAACGCGATCGCGTACTCGAACGAGGGCATCGAGGTCTGGTTCGCCCGCGGCCTGCGCGCCGGCGCGCGTGCGCTCGATGCGGGCGAGTTCCTCGACGTGACCGAGATGAGTGCCGAGCGCCTCGACGAGCTCGCCCGGCGTGGCGAATTGACCGACGCGAAGACCCTGATCGGCCTGCTTTGGTTGCAGAATTGGCGCGCCGGGCGTTGGCCGCTCGACTGGCAACCCGCCCCGTGAGTTCTAGCCCTCGATAATCGCCGCCATGAAGGTCCTGAACCTGCGCTGCGCGCACGACCACCGCTTCGAAGGCTGGTTTGCGTCGGACGACGACTTCGCGCTGCAGGGCGAGCAGGGCCTGGTCGCTTGCCCGCTGTGCGACGACAAGGCGATCGCGCGCCTGCCGAGCGCACCGCGACTGAACGTCTCGACCCAGCGCGGCGATGCCGCGCCGCCACCGCCGGCCGCCGAGGTCGCGCAGGCCCGCGCGCAAGGGCGCTGGCTGCGCGCAATGCGCGATGTGCTGAGCCGCACCGAAGATGTCGGCGATCGTTTCCCCGAAGAGGCGCGCCGCATCCACTACGGCGAGACCCGGGAGCGCGGCATCCGCGGCCGCGCGACAGCCGAAGACGCCGACGCGCTGCGCGAGGAAGGCATCGAGGTCGTTGCGGTGCCGGTGCCCGAGCCGCTGAAGGGCCCGGTCCAGTAGCGTGGTCTCTCGCCGGCGGCCTTCAGGCGGCGCGCCTGTAGGCGACCGGATCGAGCAGCACGAAGCGCGAATCGTCCATCGCGCTGACCAGCGTGTCGCCGCCGCGATCGATGCTGAAGCCTTCTCCAGGGCCGACAAAGATGTCGCGCAGGTCGTTGTCGATCGTGACCCACAGGCAGCCGCTGAGCGCCTCGATGCGTTGCCCCAGGCCGTTGCGGATGCGATGGATCTCGCCCTTGCGAAGCTCAATGGCGGCGGGTTGCAGGTCGTTGGTGTTCATCGAAAATTCTCCTTGGCATGAAGCGCAGGCATGCTGTGCCTCGGGCGTCTCTCGGCCATTCCGTGATGGCACGATGAGAGTGTCCTGCGCGGCGATGCCGCGCCCAAACGGTATGTTTGAATGTCTCGCATGCGGATTTAGAATGCGATCGATGCGCCAGTACGACCTCCCGCCGCTGGACCAGCTCGAAGCCTTCGAAGCCTCGGCGCGCCACCTGAGTTTCACGAAGGCCGCCGACGAACTCGCGTTGACGCAGTCGGCGGTCAGCCGCCAGATCGCCGCGCTCGAAGAGCACTACGGCCTGCCGTTGTTTCGGCGCCTGCACCGTGCGCTGCGCCTGACCGACGAAGGTCAGGCGCTCGCGAAGCTGGTCGGCGACGTGCTCGCGCGGCTGCATCAGATCGGCGGCGAGCTGAAGCGCGACCGGCGCGCGAAGACCGTCGTCGTCACGACCACGCCGGGCTTCGCCGGCTTGTGGCTGATCCCGCGGCTGGCGGGCTTCACGGCCACGCGGCCCGATGTCGACGTGCGCATCTCGGCCGGCTACGGGATCGTCAACCTGAACCGTGACGGGGTCGATCTGGCGGTGCGCTACAAGGCCGAGGACGCGATCGACGCCGGCGCCGAGCTGCTGTTCGACGACGTCGTGCTGCCGGTGTGCAGCCCGAAGCTGCTGCGCGACAAGGCGCGACCGCTGAAGGTGCCCGAAGACCTTCGCCACCACGTGCTGATGTACCTCGATTCAGGCCCCGGTGCCGACATGCAGGACTGGCCGATCTGGCTCCGCGCGATGAAGCTCGAGGGCCTGAAGCCGGTCAGCGTGCTGCACTTCTCGCAGTTCGACCAGCTGATCAACGCCGCGGTGGCCGGGCAGGGCGTCGCGCTCGGGCGCATGCCGCTGCTGAAGCAGTTGCTGCGCGAACGCAAGCTGGTCGCACCGTTCACGAAAACGGTCGCGTCGCCGCGCAGCTACTACCTCGTGCGCTCGGCCGGCGCCGCGCGCAAGCCCGAGGTTCAGGAGTTCGCCGCGTGGCTGCGGGCCGAGGCGAAGACCGTCCGAGGCGCCGCGGAAGTCGCTACAGCAGTCGGCCCGGGTTCAGCAGATTCTGCGGGTCGAGCGCGCGCTTGATCGCGCGCATCAGCTGCAGCGCCACCGGCGACTTGCGCAGCGCCAGTTCGTCGCGCTTCAGTGCGCCGATGCCGTGCTCGGCCGAGATCGAGCCGGCGTGGGCGCCGACCGCGTCGTAGACCAGCGTGTTCACCGCATGTTCCTGGTCGCGCACGAAGGCGGCAGCGTCGAGCCCCTCCGGTGCCTGCACGTTGTAGTGCAGGTTGCCGTCACCGAGGTGGCCGAAGTTGACCAGGCGCACGCCGGCGAACGCCTGCTTCAGGGCCGCGTCGGTCGAGGCGACGAAGCGTGCGATCGACGACACCGGCAGCGCGATGTCGTGCTTGATGTTCGCGCCCTCGTCGGCCTGCGCCATCGGGATCGACTCGCGCAGATGCCACATCGCGTTCGACTGCTCGAGGTTGCTCGCGACGGCCGCGTCGCCGATCAGGCCGCGCTCGAGCGCGGTCTCGAGCAGCGCTTCGAACCGCGCCTGCGCGTGGGCTTCGCTCTCGCTGTCGGACTGCTCCAGCAGCACGGTCCACTCGCTCGCCGGCAGCGGCTGCGCGAGTTGCGGCATGTGCCGGCGCACCAGGCCGAGCGCGTAGCGGCCCATCACCTCGAACCCGGTCAGCCCCGCGCCGAGCCGCGCCTGCGCGAGCTGCAGCAGTTCGACCGCCGCGTCGAGCGTGTCCAGCGAAGCCAGCGCGGTCGTCAGCGCCGCCGGCTGCGGGTGCAGCTTCAGGGTGGCGCCGGTGATCACGCCGAGCGTGCCTTCGCTGCCGACGAACAGGTCGCGCAGGTCGTAGCCGGTGTTGTCTTTGCGCAGGCCGCTCAGGCCGTCCCAGATGTCGCCGCTCGCCGTCACGACCTCGAGGCCGAGGCACAGCTCGCGCGCATTGCCGTAGCGCAGCACCTGCGTGCCGCCGGCGTTGGTCGCGAGGTTGCCGCCGATCGTGCAGCTGCCTTCGGCGGCCAGGCTCAGCGCGAACAGCAGTCCCTGTGCGGCGGCGGCCTCCTGCACGGCTTGCAGGATGCAGCCGGCGTCGACCGTCATCGCCAGGTTCGCGGCATCGATCGCGCGAACGCGGTTCATGCGCGCGAGGTTCAACAGCACCTGCGCGCCGCTGGTGTCGGGGACCGACGCGCCGACCAGCCCGGTGTTGCCGCCCTGCGTGACGATCGCGACGCCCTGCGCCGAGCAGGCCTTGACGACGAGCGCGACCTCGGCGGCCGACGCCGGCCGCACGACCGCGAGCGCGCGCCCGCGGTAACGCTTGCGCCAATCGACCTCGTAGGCCGACAGGTCGCCGTCGGTCAGAACGTTCGCCGCGCCGACCGCGGCGCGCAGTGCGTCGATGATCGGGATCATTGGTGCACCCTTCGGCCTTCGGCCGGTCCCGCCGAGCGGGAATGAGCCCCTGCGGGCGGCCGGGCGAGGCTCATATCGCGGCCTCCTTCGCGTGGCGCAGCCGCCAGCGCACGTGCGCGGCACAGGCGGCGAACAGCAGCAGGCACAGCAGCACCTCGATCGCGCCGAGCAGCGCGCCCGGCCCGCGATCGCTGGTCGCGCGCACCACGCCTTCGGTGAAATACAGCCAGACCATCAGGCTCAGCCAACGGTAGGTGTACATGCGGTTGCGCAGCAGCCCGGTGAGCGGCAACAGCAAGGGCAGCACCTTCAGCGCGAGCGTGCGGCTGCCCGTCGGCGCGAGCCAGAGCTCCCAGGCCAGGCCGAGCGCGATCAGCGCAATCACGCTGCCGACCGCGACCGCGCGGGTCCAGGCGATCGGGGCGGGCAGGGGAGGCGCAGGGGCCGGCGGCGCGGTCGGTGGTGCAGTCATCGCTGGCTATGATGCCAGCAATGAATCTCCCGACCACGATCAAGTCGGCCGTGCGCGAGCAATTGCCGGATCTGGTCCAGACCCTGCAGACCTGGCCCTGGCTCGACACGCTGCGCACGCTGCGCGCGCGCTTCCGCGAAGACCGGCTCGGCCTGACGGCGAGCAGCCTGACCTTCACGACGCTGATCTCGCTGGTGCCGCTGCTGACCGTGATGCTCGCGGTGTTCTCGGCCTTTCCGATGTTCGCGAGCTTCCAGGATGCGCTGCAGAAGTACTTCCTGCAGACCCTCGTGCCGACCGACATCGCGAGCCAGGTGCTGAAGGCGCTGACGACCTTCGCGGCCAAGGCCAAGGGCGTCGGCAGTGTCGGCCTGGTGCTGCTGTTCCTCGCGGCGCTCGCGCTGATGCTGACGATGGACCGCACGCTCAACGCGATCTGGCGCGTGCGCACGCCGCGGCCGATCGCGCAGCGCGTGCTGGTGTACTGGGCCGCGGCCACGCTCGGCCCGCTCTTGCTCGGCGTGAGCCTGAGTCTGACCTCGTATGCGCTGTCGGCGTCGCAGGGGCTGGTCGGCGTGCTGCCCGGCGGCGTCACGCTGCTGCTCGGCACGCTCGAGTTCCTCCTGCTCGTCGCCGGGTTCGCCGGGTTGTTCCACTATGTGCCGAATACCCATGTGCGCTGGCGCCATGCAATCGCCGGCGGCGCATTCAGCGCGGTCGGCTTCGAGCTCGCGAAGCGGATGCTCGGCTGGTATCTGCAGACCGTGCCGACCTACACGGTGATCTACGGCGCGCTCGCGGCGGTGCCGATCTTCCTGATCTGGATCTACTTCGGCTGGGTCATCGTGCTGCTCGGTGCGGTGATCGCCGCGTACGCGCCGAGCCTGCAGATGCACGTGAAGCGCTGGCCCGACGGCCCCGGCGCGCGGCTGCAGCTCGCGCTCGCGGTGTTGCGCGAACTCGCGAAGGCGCACGCGATCGGCGATCGCGGCCTGAGCGGCGGGGAGCTGGCCGCGCAGCTGCGCACCGACCCGCTGCAGACCGAACCGATCCTCGAGACCCTGCTGCAGTTCGATTGGGTCGGCCGCCTCGACGAGCCGCACGACCCGCGCTTCGTGCTGCTGTGCGACCCGGCCCGCACACCCGCGCAGCCGCTGCTCGCGCTGCTGCTGCTCGAGCCGTCGCCGGCCTCGCGCAGCCTGTGGCAGCGCGCCGGGTTCGACACGATGACGCTGCAGGCCCTGCTGGACGATTGAGCTGCGGGGCGAGCGCCGCGCGGTAACCGGACGCAAGCGGCCGCGGCGTTTTCCCACCCGACGCGCGGGCGCCGGCCCACGTCGAACGCAGCGGTTCACCGACGCGCCGGCGTTTGCCGCGCCCCTAGAGTCGAGCGCATCTGAACACTCGGAGGCGCTGCGATGAAACTGCTTCACAAAATCCTGTTCGCCTGCGTTCCACTCGCCATGCTCGCCGCCTGCGGCGGTGGCGACACCGAAGACCGCCTCGATGTGGCCGATCCGGTGGTGCGCTTCGTGCATGCCGCGCCGAGCACGTCCGTCGTCACCTTGTATCGCGCCAGCGTCGCGCAGCCGGACGCCACCAACGTCAGTTTCGGCTTCGCTTCGAACTATTTCGATGTCGACATGGGCGTCTCGGACTGGCCCGTCAAGGCCGTCGCTTCCGGCGCCACCATCGGCAGCGTGAACATCGATCCGGAGCGCGGCACGAAGTACACGATCGTCACGCTCGACACTTCGGCGACCACACACGGTGTCTACCTGATCACCGATCCGTACAACAAGCCGTTGACCAGCGACAGCACGCGCCTGCGCCTGATGAACGCCGCCTACGTCGCCGGCAGCGTCGATGTCTACATGAACACGCCGACGACCGACATCGCCGGCGTCAACCCGTTGATCGCGGGCACCGCGATCAACAGCAGCGGGCCGGCACCGGGTCAGGATTCGGTCGACATTCCCGGTGGAACCTATCAGCTGACGATCGCAGCGGCCGGCACCAAGACCGTGCTGTTCAGGGCCCAGCTGAGCTTCGCGAACAACCAGGACCTGCTTCTGCTGGCGGTGCCGAACACCGCCGTCCCGGGCGCGATCAGGGTGCTGCTGAAGACCGAAGGCACGGCCGGAACGACCGAACTGACGGCGATCTGAAACCGGCCTGGCGAATGCCCCGCGGCCTGCGTATCGGCGCACGGGCTTTCAGTGACTACCGTGTCGCCTCGAACGGGATCGCCGCGCAGTGCATCGCGCGGTTCTTGCCGAAGCGCTTCGCGACGTACATCGCGTCGTCGGCGAGTTGCAGCAGGTTCAGCGGGTGGCGCGCGTCGGCGGGCGCCAGCGCATAGCCGATGCTCGCACTGACGACGCCGGCGAGCCGACCCGAACCGACCACCGACTGCACCGCGGCGAGCATGTGCAGCGCCAGCGCATGTGCGCCGTCGGCATCGCGCACCGGCGCCAGCACGAGGAACTCGTCGCCGCCGAAGCGGCCGACCGCGTCCTCGGCGCGCACCGCGATCTGCAGCGCGGCGCCGACCGCGATCAGCAGCGCATCGCCCTCGCGGTGGCCGAGCCGGTCGTTGACCGCCTTGAAGCCGTCGAGGTCGACGAAGTAGAGCGCGACCGGCTGGCGCGCCGCATCGACGAGCGCCGCCTCGATGCGGTCCATCATCGTGCGGCGGCTCAGCACGTCGGTCAACGCGTCGTGCTCGGCGCGGCGCTTCAGCTTCTCCTGCGTGATCGCGAGCTCGTGCACGTCGACCGTGACGGTGTACAGGCCGACGACCTGGCCGGCGGCGTCGAAATCGGGCACGTAGCTCGTGCGCAGCCAGCGCGAACCGTGCGGCAGCGTGGTCGCGAGCCGCGTGTACTGGACCGCGTGGCCCTCGAGCGCGCGCTGGAAGTAGGGCTCGTGCTCGGCCCAGCGCCGCGCGCCGCGGACCTTGCCGATGGGCTGGCCGATCAGCGCTTCGCGGTCCGTGCCGATCAGCTCGGTGTAGGCCTTGTTGACGAAGCGCAGCACGAAGTCGCGATCGACATAGGTCAGCGGGTACGGGATGTTGTCGGTGAAACGGTCGAGGCGGATCTGCGCCGCCAGCAGCGTCTCCCGCGCCACGACGTCGTCGTGGATGTCGGTCGCGATCGTGAACACCGCCTCGACCGATCCGGCCGCATCGGCGTCGGGAAACACCTGGATGCGCGCCCAGCGGCCCGGCGCCGGGCCATGCATCACCTGGCGTTGGTAGCTGACGGTGCGGCCTTCGAAGGCCTGCACGAATGCCGGCGCCGCGGCGGCCCAGGCCGTTTCGCCGAACAGCTCCTGCAGGCTGCGGCCCAGCAACTGCTCGCGCGGGCGTGCGGCCCAGGCGAGGTAGTGGTCGTTGCAGAAGACCAGGCGCGCATCGCGGTCCCAGCGGCCGATCGGCAGGTCGATCGCCGCGACCAGGCGCTCGATGTGGGTGATGCGAGGGTCGGCGGCGGCAACCATGCGGGAATGGTAGCGAGCCGGGCTGCGTGCCCGAGCGTTTCGTCGGCTCCTGCCGGGCTGGACGTTGCGCGGCGCCGACGCTGCGCGCTGGATCAGGCCAGCGCGCCGCGCAGCGCCGCGAGGACCGCGTCGGGCGCCTCGGCCATCAGCGCGTGTCCGGCCGGCACCGTGTGGACGCCCGCCTGCAGCGCCTGCGCGATCTCGCGGGCTTGTCTCGGGCTGGTCATCTGGTCGCGTTCGCCGAGGATCAGGCTCGCGGCGCATCGCACGCGGGCCGCGGCCTGCAGGCCGCCGGCGTAGCCGTTGCAGACGCTGAAATCGTGGTGGAACAGGTTCAAGCCGGTCTGCGCCGCCTGAACGCGCCGCATCAGCGCCCGATCGGCGCCGTGCAGCCAGGTCCCGGGACCGGGAAACGAAGGTTTGGCGGCCAGTCCGGCGTGCGAGAACGCGTTGACCATGTCGATCGCGCGCCAAGGCTGGTCGCGGGCCGTGCTCAGCAGCGCGTCGGACACCTTCATCGGGTACGCGGTGCCGAGCATCGCGAGCCGGGTCGCGCGCGCCGGCGCGCGTGCCGCCGCTTCGAGCACGATCAGCGAGCCCATGCTGTGGCCGACCAGCGCGGCCTGCTCGACGCCGGCCGCGTCGAGCACCAGCAGCAGCCAGTCGGCGAGCGCCTCGATGCTCGCCAGCGGCGCGCCGCCGCTGCGGCCGTGCCCGGGCAGATCGAGCGCGAGAACGCCGTGGCCGTGGTGCGCGAACCAGCGCGCGAGCAGCGTCCAGACGCTGTGATCGTTGAGCGCGCCGTGCACGAACACGACGCACGGCAGCGCGGCGTCGAAGGCCTTGCCGCCGCTGTAGGCGTAGACCGGCGCCGGGCCTTGCGGGCCTTCGACGAGGAGCTGCATCACGCCCCCGCCGACTTCGGCAAATTCGCGGCGATCTTCAGCGCGCGCTTCAGGTCGTCGATCAGGTCGTCGGCGTCTTCGAGCCCGATCGACAGCCGGATCGTGCCGGCCGTGATGCCGGCCTGCGCGAGCGCCGCGTCGTCCATGCGGAAATGAGTCGTCGACGCCGGGTGGATCACCAGCGAGCGGCAATCGCCGACGTTCGCGAGGTGCGAGAAGATCTTCAGCGCCTCGATGAACGCAACGCCCTGGCCGCGTGAGCCGCGCAGGTCGAAGCTGAAGACCGAGCCGCAGCCGCGCGGCAGCAGCCGCTTCGCGAGCGCGTGGCTCGGATGCGACTCGAGCTCGGGGTAGCCGACCCCCGCGACCATCGGCTGGGCGACGAGGAACTCGACGACCTTGCGCGCGTTCTCGACATGCCGCGCCATGCGCAGCGGCAAGGTCTCGATGCCCTGCAGGATCAGCCACGCGGTGTGCGGGCTCATGCAGGCGCCGAAGTCGCGCAGGCCCTCGCGGCGCGCGCGCAGCAGGAACGCGCCAACGCTGCTCTCTTCGCTGAACACCATGCCGTGAAAGCCCTCGTAGGGCTGCGCGAGCTCGGCGAAGCGGCCGTGCGCTGCATGCGCCGCGTCCCAGTCGAACTGGCCGCTGTCGACCAGCACGCCGCCGATCACGGTGCCGTGGCCGGACAGGAACTTCGTGGCCGAATGGAAGAGCAGATCGGCGCCGTGATCGAAGGGCTTCATCAGCCACGGCGTCGTGAAGGTCGAGTCGACCAGCAGCGGCAGCCCGTGCTCGTGCGCGAGGGCCGCGACGTTGGGGATGTCGAGCACGTCGAGCCCCGGGTTGCCGAGCGTCTCGCCGAACAGCAGCTTCGTGGTCGGGCGGATCGCGGCGCGCCAGCCGTCGATGTCGCCCGGCTTCACGAACGTGGTCTCGATGCCGAAGCGGCTCAGCGTGTAGTGCAGCAGGTTGTGCGAGCCGCCATACAGCGCGCTCGAGCTGACGATGTGCGAGCCGGCGCCAGCGAGCGTCGCGACGCCCAAATGCAGCGCGGCCTGGCCGCTCGCGGTGGCGATCGCGCCGGCACCGCCTTCGAGCGCCGCGACGCGTTCCTCGAGCACCGCGTTGGTCGGGTTCGAGATGCGGCTGTAGACGTGCCCCGAGCGCTCCATGTTGAACAGCGAGGCCGCGTGCTCGCTGCTGTCGAACACGAACGAGGTCGTCAAGTGGATCGGCACCGCGCGCGCGCCGGTCGCGGGGTCGGGGGCGGCGCCGGCATGCAGCGCGAGCGTGTCGAAGCCGGGGTCTGCGGAGCCGGGCATGGAACGAATCGCTTCCTGGGTTGTCTGGGTGTTGTCGCCCGGCATTGTGGGCTATATTGAACCTCACACCTCGCCTCGGGAGCGCCCCATGAAAGTCAGCGACATTCTCCGCGTCAAGGGCGGCACGCTGTTCACCGTGTCGCCGGACCAGCCGCTGCACGAGGCGGTCAACGCGATGTCCGAGCGCGACATCGGCTCGCTGGTCGTGATGGACCACGGCGACCTGACCGGCATGCTCACGTTCCGCGAGGTCATCCAGGCGATCGTCAAGAACGGCGGCGCGCTCGGCGGCACGCTGGTGCGCAGCGTGATGGACGATCACCCGCTGACCTGCACTCCCGAGACCGAGATCGACGAAGTGCGGCGCATGATGCTCGGCCGACACGCCCGCTACATGCCGGTGCTGAGCCAGCGCACGCTGATGGGCGTGATCTCGTTCTACGACGTCGCGAAGGCGGTCGTCGATGGGCAGGATTTCGAGAACCGCATGTTGAAGGCCTACATCCGCGACTGGCCGGTCGAGAACGAGCCGCGCGACGAGCAGACCTCGTGATGACAGCCCCAAGACGCCTGCGGCGTCGCCCCCCGAGGGGAGCACAGCCTCTTGGGGCGGCCCGGCGAGGGCTGTGTCCGCACCATAGAATCGGGTCCCGTGCCGCCGCCTTCGGGCGGCGGCCGCGTTCTGGTCTCCTGAAAGCCCGCGTCCCATGTCCGGCAGCACCCTCGGCGAACTCTTTCGCGTCACCAATTTCGGCGAGAGCCACGGTCCGGCGATCGGCTGCGTGATCGACGGCTGCCCGCCTGGCATGGCGCTCAGCGAGGCGGACATCCAGCCCGAGCTCGACCGGCGCCGCCCGGGCACCTCGCGCCACGTGACGCAGCGCAACGAGCCGGACGCGGTCGAGATCCTCAGCGGCGTCTACGAGGGCCAGACGACCGGCACGCCGATCTGCCTGCTGATCCGCAACACCGATCAGCGCAGCAAGGATTACGGCAACATCCTGAACACCTTCCGACCCGGCCACGCCGATTACGCATACCTGCACAAGTACGGGCTGCGCGATCCACGCGGCGGCGGGCGCGCATCGGCCCGGCTGACCGCGCCGATGGTCGGCGCCGGCGCGATCGCGCGCAAGTGGCTGCGCCTGAAGTACGGCACCACCTTCATCGGCCACATGACGCAGATCGGCGACCTCGAGATTCCGTTCGAGGGCCTCGAGCACATCCCGAACAACCCGTTCTTCGCCGCGAACGCCAGCGACATCCCGCGGCTCGAGGCTTACATGGACGAGCTGCGCAAGGCCGGCGACAGCTGCGGCGCGCGCATCTTCGTCTCGGCGCGCGGCGTTCCGGTCGGCCTGGGCGAGCCGCTGTTCGACAAGCTCGACGCCGACATCGCGAAAGCGATGATGGGCATCAACGCGGTCAAGGGTGTCGAGATCGGCGCCGGCTTCGCCAGCGTCGCACAGCGCGGCACGACGCACGGCGACGAGCTGACGCCCGAGGGCTTTCGCAGCAACAACGCCGGCGGCGTGCTCGGCGGCATCTCGACTGGGCAGGACATCACCGTCGGCATCGCGATCAAGCCGACGAGCTCGATCCGCAGCCCGCGCCAGTCGATCGACCTGGCGGGCGCGCCGGCGACCGTCGAGACCTTCGGCCGCCACGACCCCTGCGTCGGCATCCGCGCGACGCCGATCGCCGAGGCCATGCTGGCGCTGGTGCTGATGGACCACGCGCTGCGCCAGCGCGCGCAATGCGGCGACGTGAGCGTCGCGACCGCTCCGATCCCCGCGCAGGCGCCCGCGCGCGGCTGATGCCCGCGGCGCACGCCTTCGCGGCCGTGACGGCGCCGCGGCGCACGCTGTTCGCGTTCGGTACGGTCTCGTTCGCGTACTTCTCGTACGCCGGCCTGTTCGGCACTTACGCGCCACTGTGGTTCCAGAGCCTGGGCTTCGGCACGCTGGCGATCGGCGCGCTCGCGTCGCTGCAGAGTTCGACCCGCATCTTCAGCCCCTACGCCTGGGGCTGGCTCGCCGACCACAGCGGGCAGCGCACGCAGCTGCTGCGGCTCGCAACCGCGCTGGCGCTGGTCTGTGCGCTCGGCTTCTTCGTCTCGCCGCGCTATGGCTGGATCGCCAGCGTCACCGTCGCGCTGTTCGTCTGCACCGCGGGTGTGATCCCGATCAGCGAGGCGGCGTTGGCGCACTTCGTCAGCCACGGCTCGACGCTGGACGCCGGGCGCTACGGTCGCGTGCGCGTCTGGGGTTCGATCGGTTTCATCGCCACGGTGGTCGGCAGCGGCGCGCTGCTGCAGGCGATCGGCGTGCAGGCCTTTCCGTGGCTGACGGTCGCGCTGCTCGCCGCGTTGCTGGCAGCGGCGCTGCGGCTGCCGGCGGCGACCGAGGCGCCTCATGACAGCGACGACGCACCCGGCGCGCTCGCGGTGCTGCGCCAGCCGGTCGTCGCGTGGTTCTTCGGCGGCGTGTTCTTCACCGTGCTGGCGCACACCAGTCTGTACGCGTTCTTCTCGCTCTACCTCGTGTCGCTGGGCTACGGCAAGGCGGCGGTCGGGCTGATCTGGGCGGTCGGCGTCGCCGCCGAGGTCGCGTGGTTCTGGTTCCAGGGCGCGTGGCTGGCGCGGCGCTCGCCGCACGACTGGCTGACGCTCGCCGCGCTCGTCTCGGTGCTGCGCTTCGCGGCGACGGCCGCGTTCGGCTCGGTCCCCGCGCTGCTGGTTGCGGTGCAGTGCACCCACGCGCTGACCTTCGCGGCCCAGCACAGCGCGTGCATCGGCGTGATCAACCGACACTTTCCCGGTCGCCTGCGCGGCCGCGGCCAGGCGCTGTACACGCTGCTCGGCTACGGCGCCTCGGGCGTGATCGGCGGGGTCGCCGGCGGCGCGGTCAGCGAGGCCTTCGGCTTCGGCACGGTGTTCTGGGGCGCGAGCGGCGCCGCGGCGCTCGCCGCAGTCTGTGCGGCGCGCGCCGCCGTGCTCGACCGACGGGCTCACGCGAAGGCAGTCTGACCCCTGCAATCTGCAGTTCGTCGCATGTGGGGATGGTGCCGTCACGACGCATGCCTACACTCTCGCCCGGGATCAGGACAACACAAGAAAGGAAGGCCCGATGCGCAAGCCGTGGCTGATAGGCGGAGCGGTCGCGATCATCGTCGCGCTCGTCGCCGTGGGGATGGTGTCGCGTGCCAAAAGCAAGGACGACAGCAAGGACAAGAAGCCCGAAGTGACGCTCGAATTCACACCGGCCGAAGTCGTCAGGCCGTTGCTGGCCGCGATGCCTGAGCGGATCGAATTCTCCGGCCCGCTGATGGCACCGCGCACGGCCATCGTGCGAGCCAAGGCCGCCGGCACGCTGCTCAGCCTGTCGGTTGCCGAAGGCAGCCGGGTCAAGGCCGGGCAACCGCTCGGCACGATCGATCTGTCGGACCTGCAGAGCCGCGCCGCCGAGCGCGCCGCCGGGGTCGATTCGGCGCAGGCGCGCGTCGTCGAGGCCGAGCGCATGCACAAATCCAACGAAGACCTCGCGAACCAGCGCTTCATCTCGGCGAATGCACTCGAGAGCTCGCGCGCAACGCTCGAGGCGGCGCGCGCGCAGCTGAAGTCGGCGCAGGCGCAACTCGGCACCGCGGCGCTGGGCATCCGCGAAGCGGCGCTGGTGGCGCCGATCAGCGGCGTGATCGGCCGGCGCAATGTCGTGCCCGGCGAGAAGGTCAGCGCCGAGCAGGAACTGATGACCGTCGTCGACCTGAAGGAGCTCGAGCTGGCCGGCGTGGTCGGCACGCACCAGGTCTCGATGCTGCGGCAAGGGCAGAAGCTCGCGGTGCGTGTCGAAGGCGCGCGTGCACCGGTCGAGGGTCACATCGACCGGATCGCCCCGATGGCCGAGGTCGGCACGCGCGGCATCCGCGTCGTCGTGCTGCTGCCGAACCCGGACGAAGTGTTCCGCGCCGGCCAGTACGCCAGCGCGCTGGTCTCGCTCGAAGACGCAGCACAGCGCCTCACCGTGCCCGCGACCTCGGTCGGCCAGGCTTCGGGGCAGGATTTCGTCTGGACGGTCGAGAAGGGCGCGCTGGTGCGCCGCATCGTGATCACCGGCCGGCGCGACACCGTCAACGGCCGGGTTGAGGTCACGCAGGGCCTGCCGAGCGAGACCCAGGTCGTCGCCGCGCGCTTCGACACCTTGAAGGAAGGCGCACCGGCCCGCGTCGTCGCGAAGGGCGCCGGCTCGGGCATGCCCGCGGCCAGCGCGAGCGCCGCATCGTCCAAGGCGAGCTGATGAAGCCCCCACGCTCACTTCGTTCACTGCCCCCCGAGGGGGCGCAGGCCTCCCTTGGGGCGGCCCGGCGGAAGGCCTGACATGTGGTTCACCCGCGTCTCGATCAACAACCCCGTCTTCGCGACGATGGTGATGGCCGCGCTGTGCGTGCTCGGGCTGTTCTCGTACGCGCAGCTGCGCGTCGAGCGCCTGCCCGACATCACGCCGCCGATCGTGTTCGTCAGCGTCGCGTATCCCGGCGCGTCGCCCGAGGCGATCGAGACCGAGCTGACGCGGCCGATCGAGCTCGGCCTGAACGGCATCGCCGGCGTCAAGATGATCCGCTCGAACAGCGTCGAGGGGCGCAGCGAGACGGTCGTCGAGTTCCAGCTCAGCGCCGACATGACCCGTGCGGTGCAGGACGTTCGCGACAAGGTCTCGGCGCTGCAGCCGGCGTTCCCGCGCGACGCGAAGGCGCCTTACATCTCGCGCTTCGACGGCGACAACGCACAGCCGACCGTCAACCTCGCGCTGATCGCACCCGACCGCAGCGCGCGCGAGCTCTCGCTGCTCGCCGACCAGGTCGTGCGCAAGCGCATCGAACGCGTCGCCGGCGTGGCGCGCGTCGATGTCGGCGGCATGACGACACGCCAGGTGCGCATCGACCTCGACCCGCAGCGCCTGCGCGCCTACCAGCTCACGCCGGCCGACGTGTCGGCGGCGCTGCAGCGCGCGAATGCCGATGTGCCGGTCGGCCTGCTCAGCAGCGCGAAGGAAGAGGCGCTGGTGCGTGTCGAGGGGCGGGTGCGCGACGCGAAGGCGTTCGCGGATCTGGTCGTCGCGAACCGCGGCAGCCTGGTCGTGCGCCTGGGCGACCTCGGCGAGCTCGTCGAACGCGAACGCGAGCGCGATTCGATCGCGCGGGTCGATGGCAAGCCGTCGATCGCGTTCTTCGTCTACAAGCAGCAGGACGCCAACATCGTCGAGACCGGCGAGGGCATCAAGGCCGCGACCGAGGAGTTGCGCAAGGGCTTGCCGCCGGGTGTCGAGCTGCGCCTGGTGTATGCCGACAGCGACTGGGTCAAGGACTCGCTGAAGGGCGTCAAGCGCACGCTGATCGAAGGTGCCGCGCTGACGATCGCGATCGTGTTCCTGTTCCTGCACAGCTGGCGCAGCACGATCATCACCGGGCTGACCCTGCCGATCGCGGTGATCTCCGCCTTCATCGCGGTGTATGCGTTCGGCTTCACCTTGAACTTCATGACGATGATGGCGCTGAGCCTGTGCATCGGCTTGCTGATCGACGATGCGATCGTCGTGCGCGAGAACATCGTGCGCCATGTGCACATGGGCAAGGACCACCACAGCGCCGCGCGCGAGGGCACCGACGAGATCGGCCTCGCGGTGATGGCGACGACCTTCGCGATCTGCGCGGTGTTCGTGCCGGTCGCGTTCATGAAGGGGATCATCGGCAAGTTCTTCTTCCCGTTCGGCATCACGGTCGCGGTCGCGGTGCTGGTGAGCCTGTTCGTCAGCTTCACGCTCGACCCGATGCTGTCCAGCATCTGGAAAGACCCGCCGACGAACAAGCTGATCCGCCTGCCGGTCATCGGCCACCTGATGCGCGGCACAGACCGCGTGCTCGACGTGATGCACGGGATCTACGAGCGGCTGATCCACTGGGTCTTCAGCGGGCGCCGGCACCGGATGTGGTTCCCGCCGCTGCCGGCCTTCGGCCATCCGTTCGATGCGCAGGGCCGGCGGCTGGCGAGCGAGCCGCGCCGCCTGCGCTTCGCGACGATCACGCCGCGCGGCCTGGTGGTCTGGACCGGCATCGCGAGCTTCGCCGCGGCGATCGGCCTGTCGACCGTCGTCGGCACCGAGTTCATCCCCGAGACCGACGACAGCTACATCCGCATGAACGTGCGCATGCCGGTCGGCACGAGCCTCGAGCGCGGCAGCGAGAAGATGCGCCAGGTCGAAGAAGTGGTGCGCGCGATGCCCGAGGTGCGGATGATCTCGACCAGCGTCGGCGACACCGGCAACGGCTCGCGCAACACCGGCGACCTGACGATCCAGCTGCTCAAACCGCACGAGCGGCAGCGCACGCAGAAGCAGGTCGAGCAGGCGATCCGCGCCGGCTTGGCGCCGATCCCCGGCGCCGATGTCTCGCTCGGCCAGCGGCCGATCTTCATCTCGCTGCTCGGCCCCGAGCCGGCCGTGCTCGACCGCGAGGTGCTGAAGCTGAGCGAGAGGATCGCGAAGATCAAGGGCATCACCGACCTCGAAACCTCGGTCAAGCCCGGCCTGCCGGCGTACGCGGTGCGCATCAAGGCCGATGCCGCGCGCGAGCTCGGCCTGACGCCGACGCAGCTTGCGGCGAGCCTGCGCAGCTTCGTCAACGGCGATGTCGCGACCTACTGGACGGCGCCCGACGGCGAGCAGGTCGAGGTCGAGCTGCGCCTGCCGCAACCGATGCGCGAGAACATCGCGCAGCTCGACAACCTGCCCGTCGCCTACGCGAAAGACGGTACGCCGATCGCGCTGGCGCGCGTCGCCGACGTGGTGTCGGTCGTCAACCCCGAGGTCATCAAGCGGCAAGACCTGCAGCGCCGCCAGGCGATCTACGCCGGCGTGACCGGTCGGCCGAGCGGCGACGTCGGCGCCGAGGTCAAGAAGCTCGTCGACGAGACCCAGCTGCCGCCGGGCTACCGCTTCGACATGGGCGGCCAGTCGAAGGATCAGGCCGAGGCCTTCCAGGGCGTGCTGCTGGCCCTCGCGGCCGCGGTGATCTTCATCTACATCGTGCTGGCCTCGCAGTTCGGCAGCTTCCTGCAGCCGATCGCGATCATGGCTTCGCTGCCGCTCGCGCTGATCGGCGTGATGCTCGCGCTGCTGCTGACGCACTCGACGCTGAACCTGTTCTCGATGATCGGGCTGGTGATGCTGATGGGCCTGGTGACGAAGAACGCGATCCTGCTCGTCGACTTCGCGAACCACGGGCGCCGCAGCGGCCTGAACACCGCCGAATCGCTGCTGCAGGCCGGCATGGTGCGGATGCGCCCGATCATGATGACGACCGCCGCGATGGTCTTCGGCATGTTGCCGATGGCGCTCGCGCTCGACGAGGGCAGCGAGATCCAGGCCCCGATGGGCCGCGCGATCATCGGCGGCGTGATCACCTCGACCTTGCTGACGCTGATCGTCGTGCCGGTGCTCTACAGCTACCTCGACCAGCTCGGCGCGTGGGCGAAGCGGCGCTTCGGCTCGCACGGCGGCGTCGCCGCCGCGGCCGGCGGTGCAATGCCCGAGCACATGCCGGCGTCGAAGGAGTGAGTCGCTACTGTGAGACGTGGATCACGTCCCGCACGAGCGGGTAGATCGAGTTCTGCCAGCGCTTGCCGCTGAACACGCCGTAGTGGCCGACGTTCGGCTGCACGTAGTGCGTGCGCATGTAGGGGCGCAGGCTGCTCGCGAGGTCCTGGGCGGCGAGGGTCTGGCCGATCGCGCAGATGTCGTCGCGCTCGCCTTCGATCGTGACCAGCGCGGTGCGCCGGATCGCCGCCGGATTGACGCGGCGGCCGCGGAACTTCAGCTCGCCTTTCGGCAGCGCGTACTGCTGGAACACGAGGTCGACCGTCTCGATGTAGAAATCGGCCGAGAGGTCGGCGACCGCCATGTACTCCTCGTAGAAGGTGCGCGTGACCTCGGCCTTGTCGAACTCGTCGTCGACCAGGTGCTGGTAGTACTCCTTGAACGCGTTGGCGTGCCGATCCTTGTTCATGCTGATGAACGCCGAGAGCTGCACGAAGCCGGGGTACACGCGCCGGCCGCCGCCGCCATGGCGCCAGGGCACGCTGCTGATCAGGTTCTTCTCGAACCACTCGATCGGCTTGGTCGTCGCGAGCTTGTTGACCGCGGTCGGGCTGATTCGGCAGTCGATCGGGCCGGCCATCAGGGTCAGGCTCGCCGGCGTCGCCGGGTGCTGGTCTTCCGACATCAGCGCGACCGCGGCGAGCGCTGCGACGCAGGGCTGGCAGACCGCGATCACGTTCGCGTTGGGCCCCATCGCGGCGAGGAACTCGATGATGTGCGCGGTGTATTCGTCCAGCCCGAAGCGGCCGGCCGCGAGCGGCACATCGCGCACGTTGTGCCAGTCGGTGACGTAGACATCGTGATCCTGCAGCACGGTGCGCACGGTGTCGCGCAGCAAGGTCGCGAAGTGGCCGCTCATCGGCGCAACGACCAGCACCTTCGGCTGCACGGCCGCGCCCGGCTTGCGAAAGCGCAGCAGCGTCGCGAACGGCGTGGTCAGCACGACCTCTTCGGTGACCGGTACCGCTTCGCCTTTCGACAGCACGCTGTCGATGCGCCACGGCGGGCGCTTGTGGGTGACCTCGGCGAGTTCGAGCACCTTGCAGGCCGCGGCCATCTGCCGGCTCGAGGCCTGCGCCCCCAGGCCGAAGTGTGCGAAGCTCGGATCCTGCAGCATCGGCACCGACAGCTTCGCGAGCGTGCGAAGCGGCCACATCAGATCAGACTGCGCCTGGTAGGCTTGGTACATCATGTGTTCTCCGGTGTCCTTTCTGTGCCCGGATCACAGCAACTACCGAGCCAGCGGTTCGGCACCCTCAGCCTGTGGCACATCCCTTGCAACCAGCTGACAGAGCCCCTCGTGCCCGGAGAGCCCCATGCCTGTTGCCGCCCCGTCCAAGCCCAAGACCGCGCCGAAAGCCGCCGCGAAGCCCGCGGCGAAGGCAAGGGCCGCCAAACCGGCGGCGACCCTGACGCTGAGCAGCAAGAACTATTCGTCGTGGTCGCTGCGCGGCTGGCTGATGGCGCGCTTTGCCGGGCTCGAGTTCACCGAGGTGATGGTCTCGCCCGACGACGCCGATGCACGCAAGGAGCTGCTGCTGCTCGCGCCCTCGATCCGCGTGCCCTGCCTGACGCACGACGGCGCGAAGGTCTGGAACACGCTGGCGATCGCGCAGTACCTGAATGAGATCAGGCCCGACGCCGGCCTGATGCCGGCCGACCGGATCGCGCGCGCGCATTGCCGCTCGGTCAGCGGCGAGATGAACTCGGGCTTCGCGAACCTGCGGGCATCGTTGCCGATGAACCTGAAGGGCCGGTTCCCCGGCCACAAGGTCTGGGCCGGCGCGCAGCCCGACATCGACCGCATCGTCGAGATATGGACCGAGTGCCTGGCGACCTACGGCGGCCCGTTCCTGTTCGGCAAGCAGCGCGGCATGGCCGACGCGATGTTCGCGCCGGTCGTCACGCGTTTCCTGACCTACGACGTGAAGCTGAACAAGGCCTGCATCCTGTACTGCCAGACCATCATGGCGATGCCCGAGATGAAGGAGTGGGTTGCCGCCGCGAAGCTCGAGCCCGACGACATCGAAGAGCTCGACATGGATTTCTGATCACGCCCAGGGCGTTGGGGCAGGCACCTCGCAAGGGGCCGGCACGTCGATCGACTTGAAATCGGCCGGGCCGACGATCTCGAGGTACTCCATGTCGGGCGAGTAGTCGAACAGGTAGTGCACGATGCCCGGGCGCTGGTGCACGCAGTCGCCGGCCTCGACCAGCGTCTCCTGGTCGCCGTACATGAACTTGGCCCAGCCCTTGGTCATGATGACGATCTGGAAGTCCGCTTCATGACGGTGCCAGCCGGTGCCCTTTTCCGGTGCCATGTTGGCTTTCACGAGATGCGCGATCACGGCGCCGTTCGTCGCGTCCGCGACGCCGAGATCCTTGTAGAGGAAGAAGTCGCGCAGCCCGTCGCTGCGCCAGGCGGTGTCGGCCGGTTTGACGTGAGAGAACTTCGTGCTCGTCTTGTCCAACATGGGGCGATCTCCTGCGGCGGGTGAAATGTGCAGGTGCAGCATGCATAAGGTGTTCCAGCGGCCATCACGGCGCTCTGCCTCAGCATTCGACGATGTTGACGGCGAGCCCCCCGCGTGCGGTTTCCTTGTATTTGGTCATCATGTCGGCGCCGGTCTCGCGCATCGTCTTGATGACCTTGTCGAGGCTGACGTGGTGCGTGCCGTCGCCGCGCAGCGCCATCCGCGCCGCGTTGATCGCCTTGACCGACGCGATCGCGTTGCGCTCGATGCAAGGGATCTGCACCAGCCCGCCGACCGGATCGCAGGTCAGCCCGAGGTGGTGTTCCATGCCGATCTCGGCCGCGTTCTCGACCTGCGCCGGGCTGCCGCCGAGCACCGCGCACAACGCGCCGGCGGCCATCGAGCAGGCGACGCCGACCTCGCCCTGGCAGCCGACCTCGGCGCCCGAGATCGACGCGTTCTCCTTGTAGAGGATGCCGATCGCCGCGGCCGTGAGCAGGAAGTCGATCACGCCTGAATCGGTTGCGCCCGGCACGAAGCGCGTGTAGTAGTGCAGCACCGCCGGCACGATGCCGGCGGCGCCGTTCGTCGGCGCGGTGACGACGCGGCCGCCGGCGGCGTTCTCTTCGTTGACCGCGAGCGCGTAGAGGTTGACCCAGTCGAGCACCTGCAGCGGATCGCGCAAGGCGGCCTCGGGGTTCGCGCAAAGCTGGCGATACAGATCGGCGGCGCGGCGCTTCACCTTGAAGCCGCCCGGCAGCACGCCGTCGGTGGCGCAGCCGCGGACCACGCAGGCCTGCATCACGGCCCAGATCTTCAGCAGGCCGGCGTCGATCTCGGCGTCGCTGCGCCCGCCCTTGCCGAGGCAGCGCTCGTTGCGCCGCATCAGCTCGGCGATGCTGCAACCGTGCTGCTGGGTCAGCGAGAGCAGGTCGGCACCGCTGTGGAACGGATGCGCCAGCACCGTGGTGTCGGGCGCGATCACCTTCTGCTTTTGACCGTCTTGCGCGATCTCGTCGCTGACGACGAAACCGCCGCCGACCGAGTAGTAGACGCGGGTCAGCAGTTCGGTGCCCTCGGCATCGAACGCCGTGAAGCGCATGCCGTTGGCGTGGAACGGCAGCGTCTCGCGGCGGTAGAAGACCAGGTCGGTCTTCTCGTTGAAGCCGATCTCGTGCGTGCCGAGCAGCGGCAGGCGCTGCGCTTCGCGGATGCGCTTGAGCTGCGCGCCGATGTGATCGACGTCGACGGTATCCGGCTCATGTCCGGCCAGGCCGAGCAGCACCGCCTTGTCGCTGCCGTGCCCTTTGCCGGTGGCGCCGAGCGAGCCGTACAACTGCGCGCAGACCCGGGCCGTCGCCGCAAGTTTGCCTTCGTGATCGAGGCGCGCCGCGAACAGCCGCGCCGCGCGCATCGGCCCGACCGTGTGCGAGCTGCTGGGGCCGATGCCGATCTTGAAGAGGTCGAAGACCGAGACGGCCATGGTGGACTACTCGTAGCTGCTCAGCGGCGGGCAGGAGCAGAACAGGTTCCGGTCGCCATAGACGTTGTCGACGCGGCCGACCGGCGACCAGTACTTGCCGCCGCGCAGCGAGGCGACCGGGAACGCCGCCTCTTCGCGTGAGTAGGCGTGCGGCCAGTCGCCCTTCAGCAGCGCGCCGGCGGTGTGCGGTGCGGCCTTCAGCGGGTTGTCCTCGCGCGGCCAGGCGCCCGATTCGACCTTCGCGATCTCGCCGCGGATCGCGATCATCGCGTCGCAGAAGCGATTCAGTTCGTCGAGAGATTCGCTCTCGGTCGGCTCGACCATCAGCGTGCCGGCGACCGGGAAGCTCAAGGTCGGGGCGTGGAAGCCGTAGTCGATCAGGCGCTTGGCGACATCCTCGGCGCTGACGCCGGTCGCGTCTTTCAGCGGGCGCAGGTCGAGGATGCACTCGTGCGCGACGCCGCCGCCCTTGACGCCGGCGACATTGCCGCTGAAGTGGATGTCGTAGTGATCGGCCAGCCGCGCCGCGATGTAGTTCGCCGACAGGATCGCGATTTCGGTCGCCGCGGTCAGCCCCTCGCTGCCCATCATCCGCATGTACATCCAGCTGATCGGCAGCACCGCGGCGTTGCCGAGCGGTGCGGCCGAGACCGCGCCGACTTGTGCGTCGGTGCCGATGCCGGCCGAGCGATGCGCCGGCAGGTAGGGCACGAGATCGGCCACGACACAGGTCGGCCCGACGCCCGGCCCGCCGCCGCCGTGCGGGATGCAGAAGGTCTTGTGCAGGTTCAGGTGGCTCACGTCACCGCCGAACTCGCCGGGCGCGGCCACGCCGACCAGCGCGTTCATGTTCGCGCCGTCGACATAAACGCGGCCGCCATGCGCGTGCACCAGCGCGCAGATCTCCTTCACGTGCGGGTCGAACACGCCGTAGGTCGACGGGTAGGTGATCATGATGCAGGCCAGTTTCGCGCGGTGCGTCTCGCACTTCGCGCGCAGGTCGGCGAGGTCGATGTTGCCCTCGATGTCGCACTTCGTCACGACGACCTGCAGCCCCGCCATCTGCGCGCTCGCCGGGTTCGTGCCGTGCGCCGACTCGGGGATCAGGCAGATCGTGCGATCGGCCTCGCCCCGCGCCGCGTGAGAGGCACGGATTGCCAGCAGCCCGGCGTATTCGCCCTGCGAGCCGGCGTTCGGCTGCAGGCTCACGCCGCTGTAGCCGGTCGCCTGGCACAGCCAGTCTTCGAGTTGCACACGCAGCTGCTCGTAGCCGGCGAGCTGGTCGAGCGGCGCGAACGGGTGCACGTTGGCGAACTCGGGCCAGGTGATCGGGATCATCTCGCTGGTCGCATTCAGCTTCATCGTGCACGAGCCGAGCGGGATCATCGAACGGTCGAGCGCGAGGTCCTTGTCGGACAGGCTGCGGATGTAGCGCAGCATCTCGGTCTCGCTGTGGTGGCGGTTGAAGATGGCGTGCGTCAAGAAGGTGCTGCTGCGCTGCAGTGCCGGCGGGAGCAGGGCGGCCACGCCCTTTTCGAACGGCGCGAAGCCGGGCACGGGCCGGCCGTTCGCGAACAGTCGCCAGAGCATCGCGACGTCGTCGCGCGTCGTCGTCTCGTCGAGCGTGATGCCGACGTGGCGCGCCGAAGCGCGGCGCAGGTTGAAGCCGGCCTCGCGGGCAGACTGCAACAGCACTTCGGTGTGGTCGCCGGTGTCGATCGTGATCGTGTCGAAGGCCGACTCGCCGCCCAGCGTGCGGCCCAGGTCCTTCAGGCCGGCCGCGAGGATCGCGGTGTAGCTCGCGACGCGGCGCGCGATGCGCTTCAGCCCCTCGGGCCCGTGATAGACCGCGTACATGCTCGCGACGACGGCAGGCAGCACCTGCGCCGTGCAGATGTTCGAGGTCGCCTTCTCGCGCCGGATGTGCTGCTCGCGCGTCTGCAGCGCGAGCCGGTAGGCCGGTGCGCCGTGCACGTCGATGCTGACGCCGACCAGGCGCCCCGGCATCGAGCGTTTGAATTCGTCGCGCGTCGCAAGGTACGCGGCGTGCGGGCCGCCGTTGCCCATCGGCATGCCGAAGCGCTGGGTGTTGCCGACGACGATGTCGGCGCCGAATTCGCCCGGCGCGACCAGCAAGGTCAGCGCAAGCAGGTCGGCGGCGACGATCGCGAGACCGCCGTTCGCGTGCACCGCGTCGACGATGGGCTTCAGGTCGCGCACGACACCGTCCACCCCCGGGTACTGCAGCAGGGCCGCGAACGCATCGGCGCGCGCTGCCGCATCGGCCGCACCGACGACCACCGTGATGCCCAGCGGCGCAGCGCGCGTGCGCACGACCTCGATCGTCTGCGGCAGCACGTCGTCGGCGACGAAGAAGGTCGTCGACCTGCTCCTGCCGACGCGCATCGCCAGGGTCATTGCCTCGGCCGCCGAGGTGGCTTCGTCGAGCATCGACGAGCCGGCGATCGCCATGCCGGTCAGGTCGCAGACCATGGTCTGGAAATTGACCAGCGCCTCCATCCGGCCCTGCGAGATCTCGGCCTGGTAGGGCGTGTACGCGGTGTACCAGGCGGGGTTCTCGAGCACGTTGCGCAGGATCACGCCCGGCGTGTGGGTGCCGTGGTAGCCCTGGCCGATGAAGCTCCTCAGCACGCGGTTCCGGCCGGCGATCGCCTTCAGCTCGGCGAGCGCCTGGGCTTCGGTCAGCGGCTCGGGCAGCGTCATCGGCGCGGCGCGCACGATACCGCGCGGCACGATCGCGTCGATCAGTGCACGGCGTGACGCGGCACCGATCACCGACAGCATGTGGCGCTCGTCGTCGGCCTCGATGCCGACGTGGCGGGCAACGAACTCGGCGGCGTTCTCGAGTTCGCGCAGGGGCTTCGTGGAAGACATCAACATCGCGGGCCCTTTCGTTGCTTCAGCTGTTCTTCACGAGCACGTCGTAGGCCGGGCCGTCCATCAGCTGATCGAATTCGCCCATGTTGGTGACATGCACCTTGAAGAACCAGCCGTTGCCTAGCGGGTCGGTGTTCGCGAGCGACGGGTCGGCGCGCAGCGCTTCGTTGACCTCGACGATCTCGCCGCTGACCGGCATGTACATGTCGGCCGCCGCCTTGACCGACTCGACCACGCCGGCGACCTCGCCCTTCTTGAACGTGCTGCCGACGGCGGGCAGGTCGACGAAGACCACGTCGCCGAGCGCGTCCTGCGCGTGGTGCGTGATGCCGACGGTCGCAGCCTCGTGGTCCTCGATGTTGATCCACTCGTGGTCGTTGGTGTACATCGTCGTCATGTGGGGCTCCTGGGGAATGAAAGGCCGGCCGTTCGGGCCGGCAAGGTGGGAAAGCTGGTGGGAACGAATCGATCGCGCAGGTTCATGAACGGGGTCTCGACGAGCCGGTACAGCAGCCAGCCGCCGACCAGGCAGGCGAGCGCGCTCGACGCTGCGGCTGCGACGGAATCGGCGTGGATGCCGCGTGCGTCGAACGCGCGCTGCACGTTGACGGCCAAGGGCTTGTGGGTCAGGTAGATCGCGTAGGACCACGCGGCCAGCGCGGCCGCACCGGGGATGCGGACACGGTGCAGCACCGAAGCGGGGCTGAGCGCGGCGAGTGTCAGCAGCGCGAACGCGCAGGCGAGCAGCGAATAGCCGAATGCGGTCATCGCGTAGCTGTAGCCGTAGCCGTCGATCTGGTAGAAATTCAGCATCAGCACGAAGACGACCCCGACGCTGGCCAGCCCCGCGGCGAAGGTGGCTCTCCCCCACCGAAGCAGACGCTGCCAGCGCGCCGGGTGAAAGTTCTTGAGCATCGCCAATGCGACGCCGGGCAGAAATTCGTCGAAGCGGCACCATGTCGCGTAGTAGATGTGCGGGTGGTAGCCGCTGATCGCGCCATCGGCCTCGCGCCCGTAATGCAGCCACAGCGCGCTGCGGATCGCGATGGCGCCCAGCATCAGCGCGCCCAGCAGGATCCAGCCGAGCCGAATCGATCGGCCGTAGCGCGTCGCGAGCAACGCGGCGGCCGGCAGCACGAGATAGAACTGCTCTTCGATGCAGAGCGACCAGGCGTGCGAGAACGCGGTTCCGGGTTGCAGCAGGATGTTCTGCGTGAAGCTCAGGAAGGTCCACAACGGCGGGGGCGTCGTTCCGCCCATCGTGGCGGGAAAGAGGAAGTACAGCGCCAGCACGACGTAGAAGTTCGGCAGCGTGCGCAGGAAGCGGCGTGCGTAGAAGGCCTTCAGGGACAGGTCTCGCCCCTGCGCGATGCCGCCGAATATCTGGTTGGCGATCAGGTAGCCGCTCAACACGAAGAACAGGTCGACGCCGACCCAGCCGATTTCGCTGACCCAGCCGAAGGTCGGCGCGCGGCTGACGAACACCATGTAGTGGTACGCGAACACCAGCAGGATCGCGATCGCCCGCAACGTGTCGAGGCCGTCGGCGCGCCGCACGAGCAGGCTCGTGTCGCGGTGATCGCGTTGCATGGGCAAGGTCGTCAGCGGCTGGCAGATTCGCGATGTTGCTCAGCCGCGGAAGTAGCGGTGCGGCGCGAACGGCATCGGGCTGACGCGCATCGGCTGGCGTTTGCCGCGCACCTCGGCATAGACCTCGTGATGCGGCAAGGCGTGGTTCGCCGCGAGGTAGGCCATTGCGATCGGCTCGTTGACGCTCGGCGCGAGCGTGCCGCTGGTGACCACGCCGAGTTTGCGGCCATGCGAATCGACGATGGTTGCGCCCTCGCGCACCGGCACGCGCTCGAGGCCGACGAGGCCGACCCGGCGCGTCGCCGCGCCGGCCGCCAGTTGTGCATCGATCGCCGCCGCGCCGGGGTAGCCGCCGTGGCGCGCGCCGCCGGCGCGGCGCACTTTCTGGATCGCCCAGGTCAGCCCGGCCTCGACCGGCGTTGTCGTCTCGTTGATGTCGTGGCCGTACAGGCACAGGCCGGCTTCGAGCCGCAGCGTATCGCGCGCGCCCAGGCCGGCGGGCCGGACCTCGGGGAGATCGAGCAGCGCGCGGGCGAGCGCTTCGGCCTGGTCCGCCGGTACCGAGATCTCGAAGCCGTCTTCGCCGGTGTAGCCGGAACGGGTCACGAAGCAATCGGCGCCGGCCAGCACGAAGCCGCGGCCGGTCATGAATGTGAGGCTCGCGACCTCGGCGTTCAGACGGGTCAGGGCCTTCGCCGCCTTCGGCCCCTGCAACGCCAGCAGCGCGCGATCGGGCAAGGGCTGCACGGTGCAGCGGTGGCCGATATGGGTGACGAGGTGGGTGATGTCGGCGGCCTTGCAGGCGGCATTGACGATCAGGAACAGGTCATTCTCGCGTCGCGTGATCATCAGGTCGTCGAGGATGCCGCCGCTGCTGTTCGTGAAGAACGCGTAGCGCTGCTTGCCGACCGCCAGGTCGATCACGTCCATCGGCACGAGCGACTCGAGCGCCTTCGCGGCATCGGCGCCCACGAGGCGCAGCTGGCCCATGTGCGAGACATCGAACAGCGTGGCCGAGTCGCGGCAATGGCGATGTTCGGAGAGGATGCCGGCCGGGTACGAGACCGGCATGTCGTAGCCGGCAAAGGGCACCATCTTGGCACCGAGTTCGAGGTGCAATGCGTGCAGCGGGGTCGTGGCGAGGGCGTTGGACATGGCGGATCTCCGAGGGCAATTCTTGCGGACCGACGCGACATGATCGCACCGGCTTGCCCTCTCTGTCCGCTTTACCTGAGAGATTGGCGGCGTGCCCTTTCGAGCCTGCCGCTTGCCCCTTCGGTGGACCCGCTCGGGGCGGGCCTCTCTCCAGCGAGGAACGCTTCGGATGAAGCGCTTGCCAGTCCTTTTGCCTGAGCGTTCGAACCTTGCGGGCTCTGCGCCTTCGGCGGCCTCCCGAGCCGTCGAGCGACGGATCGGGCTGCTCTCTCCTGACGGCGCGAAGTGTAGCAGCGCCCGGATAATGTCGACCCATGACTGCAGTGAAAGAGACAGGTGAATGGCTGACGATCGAGTCGCTCGATCTCGAGGCCCAGGGCGTCGCCCACAACGCCGAAGGCAAGGTGGTGTTCGTCGAGGATGCGTTGCCCGGCGAGCAGGTGCAGGTGCGTGTGAACCGGCGCAAGAACAACTGGGAGCAGGCGTCGATGATCGCGCTGCGACGCGAGAGCTCGCAGCGCGTCGAGCCGCGCTGCCCGCACTTCGGCACCTGCGGGGGCTGCAAGATGCAGCACTTCCACGTGGGTGCACAGGTTGCGACGAAACAGCGCGCGCTCGAAGACGCGCTCTGGCACCTCGGCAAGGTCAAGGCCGAGCGGATGCTGCGACCGATCGAGGGGCCGGCCTGGGGCTATCGCTACCGGGCGCGGCTGTCGGTGCGCTTTGTCGCGAAGAAGGGCAAGGTACTGGTCGGCTTCCATGAGCGCAAGTCGAGTTTCGTCGCCGACATGGACAGCTGCGAGGTCGTGCCGCCGCATGTCAGCGCGTTGCTCGTACCGCTGCGCGAGCTCGTCGCCGCGATGGACCAGCGCGATCGCCTGCCGCAGATCGAGCTCGCGGTCGGCGACACGGTGACGGCGCTCGTGCTGCGCCACCTCGAGCCGCTGACGAGTGCCGACCTCGACCGCCTGCGCGCGTTCGGCGCGAGCCGAGGCGTTCAGTGGTGGTTGCAGCCGAAGGGGCCGGACACGGTGCACCGGCTCGACGAAGGTGGCCCGGAACTGGCCTACGCGCTGCCCGAGTTTGGCATCGAGATGCCGTTCAAGCCGACGGATTTCACGCAGGTCAACCCGCACATCAATCGTGTGCTGGTGACGCGCGCGCTGCGGCTGCTCGATGCGCGCGCCGACGAGCGCGTGATCGACTGGTTCTGCGGGCTGGGCAACTTCACGCTGCCGATCGCCACGCAGGCGCGCGAGGTGCTCGGCATCGAGGGCAGCGAAGCGCTGGTGCAGCGTTCGCGCGAGAACGCGCTCGTGAACCGGCTCGGCGCGAAGGCGAGCTTCGTCGCGCAGAACCTGTTCGAGTTGACGCCCGAATCGCTCGCGAGCTTCGGGCGCGCCGAGAAGTGGCTGGTCGATCCGCCGCGCGAGGGTGCGTTCGCGCTGGCGAAGGCGCTGGCCGATCTGCATGCCGACGGCGCCGTCGCCCCCGGCTACGCCGCGCCGAAGCGCATCGTCTATGTCAGCTGCAACCCGGCGACACTGGCGCGCGATGCCGGCTTGCTGGTGCACCAGGCCGGCTACCGCTGTACCGCGGCGGGCGCGATCAACATGTTCCCGCACACGGCGCACGTCGAGAGCATGGCGGTGTTCGATCGTCAGGCTGAGATTTGAAAAGAGAAGGGGGCCCGAATGGGTCCCCTTCTAACGTGTTGTCGACCGCTGATCGCTATTCGCGGCTGCCGCCGAAGATCCCGAGGATCGACAGCAGCGACTGGAAGATGTTGTACAGGTCCAGGTAGATCGACAGCGTCGCGCTGATGTAGTTCGTCTCTTCGCCGTCGCGCACGCGCTTCAGGTCATAGATGATGAAGGCCGAGAAGATGCCGATCGCCAGCACCGACAGCGTGATCATCAGTGCGCTCGACTGCAGGAAGATGTTCGCGATACCGGCGACGATCAGCATGATCAGGCCGATGAACAGGAACTTGCCCATCGACGACAGATCGCGCTTGATCACGGTCGACAAGGTTGCCATGCCGAGGAAGATCACGCCGGTGCCGGTGAACGCCGTCATGATCAGGCCGGCGCCATTGTTCATGCCGAGCACCAGGCCGATCAGGCGCGACAGCATCAGTCCCATGAAGAACGTGAAGCCGAGCAGGATCGGCACGCCGGCGGCCGAGTTCTTGGTCTTCTCGATCGCGAAGATCAGCCCGAACGCGCCGACCAGGAACACGATCGCGCTCATGCCCGGGCCCATCGCGCGGGTGATGCCGGTGGTCACGCCGATCCAGGCGCCGAGCACCGTCGGCACCATCGACAGCGCGAGCAGCCAGTAGGTATTGCGCAGCACGCGGCTGCGTTGTTCCTGTGACGTGACCTCGCCGGCGTAGCCGGAATAGGCGGTTTGCAGGGGTTGGTTCATTGAGCCTCCTTGATGCGGGACCCGGGCTGTGACCCGTTGCGCGAATTCTAGTTCCCTGGTTACAGGTCGCGCCAAGTCCTTGCGCGGCGTGGCGAAATTTGCCACACCGACCGCGGCCGGGTTCTTGCGTACAGTCGCGGCCTTGCTTCTTTCTCAACTGTCTCTCAACGCACCAGGGCCCGACGATGAACACCAAACCCTACCTCTCCCTCGACGACACGAAGCGCATCGGTGCCGCGGCCGAGGCCGAAGCACGCGCCAACGGCTGGGCCGTGACGATCGCGATCGTCGACGACGGCGGCCATCTGCTGTGGCTGCAGCGCCTGGACGGGGCAGCGCCGGTCTCGTCGCACATTGCGCCGGCCAAGGCGCGCACCGCGGCACTCGGGCGGCGTGAAAGCAAGGTCTACGAAGACATCATCAATCAGGGCCGCACCTCGTTCCTGAGCGTGCCCGAGATCGAGGCCCTGCTCGAGGGCGGCGTGCCGGTTCTTGTCGACGGGCATTGCGTCGGCGCGGTCGGCGTCAGCGGCGTCAAGTCGAGCGAGGACGCGCAGGTCGCCAAGGCGGGTATCGCAGCGTTGGCGGCAGCGTAGCGGTGCAGTCGCGGCGAGCGGGTGCCGAGCCTGCCTGCAGTGGGCGCGTGGTCTATAATTCGAAGGTTTACCCTTAACCCATCCGCCCAGCGAAAACCGCGCGTTGCCAGGAATCGAAAATTCAGGCAGGCGCCGGTTTCTTGCGAGGAAAACTCCCTCGGTTTTCTCGACTGTTCCACGCTTGACGAGCACCGCTCGGACGGCAGAGCTGGGCGCGCACAGAACGGAGAATCCGGTGCCCGCGCAACTGCTGACCCAACAAGCCCAGGCGATCCTGGCACTCGCGGACGGCACGGTGTTCCGCGGCATCTCGATCGGCGCCGCCGGCCAGACGGTCGGCGAGGTCGTGTTCAACACCGCGTTGACCGGCTACCAGGAAATCCTGACCGACCCGAGCTACTGCCGCCAGATCGTCACGCTCACGTATCCGCACATCGGCAACTACGGCATCAGCGCCGAGGACGTCGAGGCGAAGAAGGTGTTCGCCGCCGGCCTGATCATCAAGGACTTGCCGCTGCTCGCATCGAACTTCCGCAGCAGCATGACGCTGTCGCAGTACCTGCAGCGCGAGGGCACCGTGGCGATCGCGAACATCGACACGCGCCGCCTGACCCGCGTGCTGCGCACGAGCGGCGCGCAGAACGGCTGCATCCTGACCCTGCCGCTCGGCGAAGCGGTGACGCAGGCCCAGATCGACACCGCCATCGCGCAGGCCAAGGCGGCGCCCAGCATGAGCGGGCTCGATCTGGCCAAGGTCGTCAGCGAGAGCGTGCCGTATGAATGGACCGAGACCGAATGGGAACTCGGTGCCGGCTACGGCGCACAGGCGAAGCCGGCTTTCCACGTCGTCGCCTTCGACTACGGGGTCAAGCGCAACATCCTGCGCATGCTGGCGAGCCGCGGTTGCCGCATCACGGTCGTGCCGGCGCAGACCAGCGCTGCCGCGGCGCTCGCGCTGAAGCCCGACGGCATCTTCCTGAGCAACGGCCCCGGCGATCCGGAGCCCTGCGACTACGCGATCGACGCCACGCGCACGCTGATCGAAACCGGCGTTCCGACCTTCGGCATCTGTCTCGGGCACCAGATCCTCGCGCTCGCCTCGGGTGCGAAGACCTTCAAGATGAAGTTCGGCCACCATGGCGCGAACCACCCGGTGAAAGACCTGGACAGCGGCCGCGTCAGCATCACGAGCCAGAACCACGGCTTCGCGGTCGACGAGACGACCTTGCCCTCGAATCTGCGACCCACGCACGTGTCGCTGTTCGACGGCACGCTGCAGGGACTGGCGCGCACCGACAAGCCGGCGTTCTGCTTCCAGGGCCACCCGGAAGCCTCGCCCGGTCCCCACGATATTTCCTACTTGTTCGACCGCTTCACGGCGCTGATGAGCGAAAAGAAGGCGGAGCAGAAGAATGCCTAAGCGCAGCGACCTCAAATCCATCCTCATCATCGGCGCCGGGCCGATCATCATCGGCCAGGCCTGCGAGTTCGACTACTCCGGCGCGCAGGCCTGCAAGGCGCTGCGCGAGGAGGGCTACAAGGTCATCCTCGTCAATAGCAATCCGGCGACGATCATGACCGACCCGGAAATGGCCGATGTCACCTACATCGAGCCGATCACCTGGCAGGTCGTCGAGAAGATCATCGCGAAGGAGCGGCCCGATGCCGTGCTGCCGACGATGGGCGGCCAGACCGCACTGAACTGCGCACTCGATCTGCACAAGCACGGGGTGCTCGCGAAATACGGTGTCGAGATGATCGGCGCGAACGAGAAGGCCATCGAGAAGGCCGAAGACCGCCTGAAGTTCAAGGACGCGATGACCGGCATCGGCCTGCACTCGGCGAAGAGCGGCATCGCGCACTCGATGGACGAGGCGCTCGCGGTGCAAAAGCGCATCACGCACGACATCGGCGGCACCGGCTTCCCGATGGTGGTCCGCCCGAGCTTCACGCTCGGCGGCACCGGCGGCGGCATCGCCTACAACCCGGACGAGTTCGAAGAGATCTGCAAGCGCGGGCTCGATCTGTCGCCGACCAAGGAACTGCTGATCGAGGAGAGCCTGATCGGCTGGAAAGAGTACGAGATGGAGGTCGTCCGCGACAAGGCGGACAACTGCATCATCGTCTGCTCGATCGAGAACCTCGACCCGATGGGCATCCACACCGGCGACTCGATCACGGTCGCGCCGGCGCAGACGCTGACCGACAAGGAATACCAGCTGCTGCGCAACGCGAGCATCGCGATCCTGCGCGAGATCGGCGTCGACACCGGCGGCAGCAACGTGCAGTTCTCGATCAACCCGAAGGACGGCCGGATGGTCGTGATCGAGATGAACCCGCGCGTCTCGCGCTCGTCGGCGCTGGCCTCGAAGGCGACCGGCTTCCCGATCGCGAAGGTCGCGGCCAAGCTGGCGGTCGGCTACACGCTCGATGAATTGCGCAACGACATCACCGGCGGCGCGACGCCGGCGGCGTTCGAGCCGAGCATCGACTATGTCGTCACGAAGATCCCGCGCTTCGCATTCGAGAAGTTCCCGGCCGCCGACTCGCGCCTGACGACGCAGATGAAGTCGGTCGGCGAAGTGATGGCGATGGGCCGCACGTTTCAAGAGAGCTTCCAGAAGGCGCTGCGCGGCCTCGAGACCGGCATCGACGGGCTCTCGGAGCGCAGCACCGACCGCGAAGAGATCGTCCAGGAGATCGGCGAGGCCGGGCCGGAGCGGATCCTGTTCGTCGGCGACGCGTTCCGCATCGGCATGAGCCTGCAGGAGGTGTTCGAAGAGACGGCGATCGATCCGTGGTTCCTCGCGCAGATCCAGCAGTTGATCCAGCATGAACAGGCCCTGAGCGGCCGCACGCTGACCGACCTGTCGACCGACGAACTGCGTTTCCTGAAGCAGAAGGGCTTCTCGGATCGCCGCCTCGCGAAGCTGCTCGGCACCCATCAGCACGAGGTGCGCAAGACGCGCCATGCGCTGAACATTCGACCGGTCTACAAGCGCGTCGACACCTGCGCCGCCGAATTCGCGACCCAGACCGCGTACATGTACTCGACCTACGACGAAGAGTGCGAGGCGCAGCCGACCGACCGCAAGAAGATCATGGTGCTCGGCGGCGGCCCGAACCGGATCGGCCAGGGCATCGAGTTCGACTACTGCTGCGTGCATGCCGCGCTCGCGATGCGCGAAGACGGCTACGAGACCATCATGGTCAACTGCAACCCCGAGACCGTGTCGACCGACTACGACACCTCGGACCGCCTGTACTTCGAGCCGGTGACCCTGGAAGACGTGCTCGAGATCGTCGACAAGGAGAAGCCGGTCGGCGTGATCGTGCAGTACGGCGGGCAGACGCCGCTGAAGCTCGCGCTCGACCTCGAGCGCGCCGGCGTGCCGATCGTCGGCACGACGCCCGACAGCATCGACATCGCCGAAGACCGCGAGCGCTTCCAGGCGCTGCTGCACGAGATTGGCCTGAAGCAGCCGCCGAACCGCACCGCGCGCACCGAAGAGGCGGCGCTGCAGCTCGCGCAGGAGATCGGCTACCCGCTGGTCGTGCGCCCGAGCTATGTGCTCGGCGGCCGCGCGATGGAGATCGTGCACGGCGACAAGGACCTGGAGCGCTACATGCGCGAGGCGGTGCGCGTCAGCGAGAAGTCGCCGGTGCTGCTGGATCGCTTTCTCGACGACGCGATCGAGGTCGACGTCGACTGCATCAGCGATGGCCAGGAGGTGATGATCGGCGGCATCATGGAGCACGTCGAGCAGGCCGGCATCCATTCGGGCGATTCGGCCTGTTCGCTGCCGCCGTACTCGCTGCCGAAGGCGCTGCAGGACGAGATGCGGCGCCAGACGGTGTTGATGGCGAAGGCGCTCAAGGTCGTCGGGCTGATGAACGTGCAGTTCGCGATCCAGGGCGAGGGCGACAACGCGGTTGTCTACGTGCTCGAAGTGAACCCGCGCGCATCGCGCACCGTGCCGTTCGTCTCGAAGGCGACCGGCCAGCCGCTGGCGAAGATCGCGGCGCGCTGCATGGTCGGGCAGAAGCTCGCCGACCAGCGCAACGACAACGGCCGCAAGCCGGCCGAGGTGATCCCGCCGTACTTCTCGGTCAAGGAAGCGGTGTTCCCGTTCAACAAGTTCCCCGGCGTCGACCCGATCCTCGGCCCCGAGATGCGCTCGACCGGCGAGGTGATGGGCGCGGGCCGGACCTTCGGCGAGGCGATGCTGAAGAGCCAGCTCGGCGCGGGCTCGCGCCTGCCGACCTCGGGGACCGCCTGCATCACCGTGAAGAACAGCGACAAGGCCCGTGCGGTGATGGTCGCGCGCGACCTGCACGCACTCGGCTTCGCGATCGTCGCGACCAAGGGCACGGCCGCAGCGATCGCTGCCGGCGGCGTGCCGGTCAAGGCCGTCAACAAGGTCAAGGATGGGCGGCCCCACATTGTCGACATGGTCAAGGCGGGCGAGATCCAGCTGGTCTTCACGACGGTCGACGAGACCCGCACCGCGATCGCCGATTCGCGCCACATCCGCCAGGCGGCGCTGGCGCACCGGATCACCTATTACACCAGTATGGCCGGGTGCGAGGCGGCGGTCGAGGGCATGAAGCACCAGGACGATCTGGTTGTGGTGTCTCTGCAGGAACTGCACCGCGAACTGCACTAAACTTCGGGGCATCCACCTCCGCCGCCGGCCAACCCGGCGGCGGATTTACTTTTGCTGCAAGGTTTGTCTTTCATCATGGCCACCATTCCCCTGACCGTCCGCGGCGCCGAGAAACTCAAGGAAGAGCTGGCGCGTCTGAAAAACGTCGAGCGTCACGCGGTCATCATGGCCATCTCCGAGGCACGTGCCCAGGGCGATCTGTCCGAGAACGCCGAGTACGAGGCCGCGAAGGACAAGCAGGGCTTCATCGAAGGTCGAATCCTCGAGATCGAAGGCAAGCTGGCGGCCGCGCAGATCATCGACCCGTCGCGCCTGAACGGCGAGGGGCGCATCGTGTTCGGCTCGACCGTCGACCTCGAAGACGAAGACAGCGGCGCGGCGGTCACCTACCAGATCGTCGGCGACGACGAGGCCGATCTCAAGCAGGGCCTGATCTCGATCAGCTCGCCGATCGCGCGCGCGCTGATCGGCAAGGAGGCCGGCGACGTCGCCGAAGTGCAGGCGCCCGGCGGCGTGCGGCACTACGAGGTCATCGCGATCCGCTATCGCTGATGCGCGCCGCGGTGCGTCTCGCGGCGCTGATCGCGGGCCTGTGGGCGGGGGTGCTGCTGGGCATCGGCGCGATCGCCGCCCCTGCCGCCTTCGCGACGCTGGCCGCGCCAGACGCCGGCCACGTCGTCAACCGGATCTTCGCGCAGGAGGCCTATTTGAGCCTCGCGCTCGCCGTCGTGCTGTTCGCGATCGAGCGCCAGCGCAGCCGCGACGCTGCCGTCGCCGGGACCGGCTCGGTGTTCAGCGCGAACCTGATGCTGTTGTTGGGGACGCTGTTCTGCACGGTCGCCGGGTACTTCGCGATTCAGCCGATGCTGGAGGCCGCGCGCGCCGGCACGGGCGCCGCGTCGTTCGCGACGCTGCACGCCGTCTCGGCCGGTCTGTTCGTGCTGAAAGGCCTGCTGGTGCTCGCGCTCGCGTGGCGCCTGATCCCGATCAGGACTGCTGCGACGACTTCTTGACGCTGGTGCGGCGCTTGGTCGCGCGCTTCAGTTCACCGCCGGCGGCAATGCGCATGTTGCCCATCACCGTGATCTTCTTGACCTGCGCGCGGTGATTGCCGCTCTTCGAGAACTTCAGGATCTTCACGACCCGCGGCCCCGAGCCGCGGCCTTCGCGCTCGACCTTCTCCTTTGGCGGCATCGGCCGCCACAGCACGAGCAGCTTGCCGATGTGCTGGATCGGCGCAGCGCTCAGCGCCTCGGCCAGCGTCGTGAAGATGGTTTCACGGGTCGTGCGCTCGTCCGAGAACACGCGCACCTTGATCAGACCATGCGCGTTCAGCGCCGCGTCGACCTCATGCTGCACCGCGGGCGTGAGCCCGTCGGCACCGATCATCACGACCGGATCGAGGTGATGGGCCGCAGCGCGGTGTTCCTTGCGCTGAGCAGGCGTCAGTTGAATGGCAGTCATCCTCCTATTATCGTCTCCTGATGAAAACCCAGACCAAGAGCAAGAAGGTCAACAAGGCCTGGTTGCACGACCACCTGAACGACACCTACGTGAAGCTGGCGCAGCGTGAAGGGTATCGAGCCCGCGCGGCCTACAAGCTGAAGGAGATCGACGAGGAGCTGCACCTGATCAAGCCGGGGCAGGTCATCGTCGACCTGGGCTCGGTGCCGGGCGCCTGGAGCCAGTACGTGCGGCGGCGGTTTGCGCCGAAGGAAGTGGGCGCCGGCGGCGCCGCGGCCGGCGAGCTGAACGGCACGATCATCGCGCTGGACGTGCTGCCGATGGAGCCGATCGAGGGCGTGATCTTCCTGCAGGGCGACATCCGCGAAGAAGCTGTGCTGGCGCAGCTGGAGGCGGTCGTCGCGGGCCGGCCGGTCGACGTGGTCGTGTCCGACATGGCGCCGAACCTGTCGGGCATCGAGAGCGCCGATTCGGCGCGCATCAGCCACCTGGTCGAACTGGCGGTCGAGTTCGCCCAGCATCACCTGACGCCGCAGGGCGCGCTGGTCTGCAAGGTTTTCCACGGCAGCGGCTACAGCCAGCTCGTGAAGCTGTTCAAGACCAGCTTCCGGGTCGTCAAGCCGATCAAGCCGAAGGCCTCGCGCGACAAGTCGTCCGAGACCTTCCTGGTCGGCATCGGCTTGAAGCCTGCGACTCAAGACCGCCCCCGCGAGGTCGATATCCGGTCGTGAAGACGGGCCGGGCGTGCCCGATAACCCAATACACGCTCGTTTCCGGTGGGGATTGCCCCGTCGGCGCAGGGCTTGACTGGACTAAAATCGCCCGCAGATGGCTGGAATGGCGGCGCACAGTGTCCTGCCGGCCCGGTCTCAAGACCCGAAAATGGAGTCGCGGTGAACAATCAATGGTTCTCTAAAGTTGCTGTCTGGCTGGTGATCGCGCTCGTGCTGTTCACCGTGTTCAAGCAGTTCGATCGGACGGCCTCGCAGGCCAACATGATCGGCTACTCCGAATTCCTCGAAGAGGTCCGGGCCAAGCACATCAAGAGCGTCGTGCTGCAAGATGTCGGCGCCGGCAGCACCGAGATCCGCGCCAAGACCACCGACGACAAGGATCTGCGCACGACCGCGACCGCGCTCGACCGCGGCCTGGTCGGCGACCTGATCAACAACAACGTCAAGTTCGACGTCAAGCAGCGCGAGGAGCCTTCGGTTCTGGTCGGCATGCTGATGTCGTGGGGCCCGATCCTGCTGCTGATCGGCGTCTGGATCTACTTCATGCGCCAGATGCAGGGCGGCGGCAAGGGCGGGGCGTTCAGCTTCGGCAAGAGCAAGGCGCGCATGCTCGACGAGGCCAACAACACGACCACCTTCGCCGATGTCGCCGGTTGCGATGAAGCGAAGGAAGAGGTCAAGGAACTGGTCGACTTCCTGAAGGACCCGCAGAAGTTCCAGAAGCTCGGTGGGCGCATCCCGCGCGGCGTGCTGCTGGTCGGGCCTCCGGGCACCGGCAAGACCTTGCTCGCGAAGGCGATCGCCGGCGAGGCGAAGGTGCCGTTCTTCTCGATCTCGGGCTCCGATTTCGTCGAGATGTTCGTCGGCGTCGGCGCGGCGCGCGTGCGCGACATGTTCGAGCAGGCGAAGAAGAGCGCGCCCTGCATAATCTTCGTCGACGAAATCGACGCGGTCGGCCGCCATCGCGGCGCCGGCCTCGGCGGTGGCAACGACGAGCGCGAGCAGACGCTGAACCAGATGCTCGTCGAGATGGACGGCTTCGAGACCAACCTCGGGGTGATCGTGATGGCCGCGACCAACCGGCCGGACATCCTCGACCCGGCGCTGCTGCGCCCGGGCCGATTCGACCGCCAGGTCTACGTGACCCTGCCCGACGTGCGCGGCCGCGAGCAGATTCTCAACGTGCACATGCGCAAGGTGCCGGTCGGCCAGGACATCCGCGCCGACATTCTCGCGCGCGGCACGCCGGGCTTCTCGGGCGCCGACCTGGCGAACTTGGTCAACGAGGCCGCGCTGTTCGCGGCGCGCCGCAGCGGCCGCGTCGTCGAGATGAACGACTTCGAGAAGGCCAAGGACAAGATCATGATGGGGCCGGAGCGCAAGTCCATGATCATGGCCGAGGAGGAGCGCAAGAACACCGCGTACCACGAGTCGGGCCACGCGCTGGTCGCGCGGCTGCTGCCAAAGGCCGACCCGGTGCACAAGGTCACCGTGATTCCGCGCGGCCGCGCGCTCGGTGTGACGATGCAGCTGCCCGAGGGCGACCGCTACAGCACCGACAAGATCCGCATGCTGACGACGATCTCGATTCTGTTCGGCGGCCGCATCGCGGAAGAAGTCTTCATCGGCGAGATGACGACCGGCGCGAGCAACGACTTCGAGCGCGCGACCCACATCGCGCGCGACATGGTCACGCGCTACGGCATGACCGACGCGCTTGGCACGATGGTCTACGCCGAGAACGAGGGCGAGGTCTTCCTCGGCCGCTCGGTCACGAAGACGACGACGATGAGCGAGCAGACGATGCAGGCCGTCGACCGCGAGATCCGCCGCATCCTCGACGAGCAATACGCCGTCGCGCGCCGGCTGATCGAAGAGAACAAGGACAAGATGCACGCGATGGCGAATGCGCTGCTCGAGTACGAGACCATCGACACCGAGCAGATCGACGACATCATGAGCGGCCGCCCGCCGCGCCCGCCGAAGGACTGGACGCCTTCGATGAGCAAGACCGTGCCGCCGACGCCGCCGGCTGCGCCCGGCACCGCGGCCGCGGCCGCCTGATCCGGCGTTCTCACGTTCGAACTTTCGACCACGGGGCTTCGGCCCCGTTTCCGTTTCCGCTGTTCGCGAGGCATGCGATGCACTGGCAGACCACCCGATTCCGCATCGACCTGACACGCCCGCAGGTGATGGGCATCGTCAATGTCACCCCCGATTCGTTCTCCGACGGGGGCGCGCACGCGAACACGGCCACCGCGGTGGCGCACTGCGAGCAGCTGCTGGCGGAGGGCGCCGACCTGCTCGACATCGGCGGCGAGTCGACCCGCCCGGGTTCGCGACCGGTGCCGCTGGCGGACGAGCTGGCGCGCGTGCTGCCGGTGCTCGACGCCGCATTGAAGCTCGGTTGCCCGGTCTCGATCGACACCAACAAGGCCGAGGTGATGACGGCCGTGCTCGCGCGCGGCGCCGACATCGTCAACGACATCAACGCGCTGCAGGCGCCCGGTGCGCTCGACGCGGTCGCCGCGCACGCGAGTTGCGGCGTGTGCCTGATGCACATGCGCGGCACGCCGGAGGCGATGCAGCAACGGCCGCAGTACGACGACGTGGTCGAAGAGGTCGCCGCGTTCCTGCTCGAGCGCGCCGACGCGCTGCGCGCGTGCGGCATTGCCGACGATCGCGTCGCGTTCGACCCCGGTATCGGCTTCGGCAAGAGCGTCGTGCACAACATCGAGTTGCTGCGACGTCAGCGTGAGCTGCTGGCCGCGCTGGGGTCTGACCGCGCGCTGCTGCTCGGCTGGTCGCGCAAGTCGACGCTGGGCGCGATCACCGGGCGCGATGTCGGCCAGCGTCAGGCGGCCAGCATCGCGGCGGCGCTGGCGGCCGTGCAGTCGGGCGCGCGCATCGTGCGCGTGCACGATGTCGCGGCGACCGTCGATGCGCTGAAGGTCTGGCAGGCGGCCGGGTTGCTGCACGGATAATCCAGGCCCTCACGGAGCGAGACAACAGGGGCGCATGACATGACGAGAGCGTATTTCGGCACCGACGGCATTCGCGGCGCGGTCGGGCAGGCCCCGATCACCGCGGACTTCATGCTGCGCCTCGGCCATGCGGTCGGCCGCGTGCTGAAGGCCAGCGAAACGAAGCCGACGGTGCTGATCGGCAAGGACACGCGGATCTCGGGCTACATGATCGAATCGGCGCTGGAGGCCGGCTTCGCATCGGCCGGTGTCGATGTGCTGCTGACCGGCCCGCTGCCGACCCCCGGCGTTGCCTACATGACGCGTGCGCTGCGCCTGAGCCTGGGCGTGGTGATCAGCGCGTCGCACAACCCGTTCGGCGACAACGGCATCAAGTTCTTCTCGGCGCGCGGCGAGAAGCTGCCTGACGCCTGGGAACACGAGGTCGAGGCCATGCTCGAGCAGCCGCCCGAGTGGGTCGACTCGACCGGCCTGGGCAAGGCGCGCCGGCTCGACGACGCGCGCGGGCGTTACATCGAGTTCTGCAAGAGCACGTTCAGCCACGAGTTGTCGCTGAAGGGCCTGAAGATCGTCGTCGACGCCGCCAACGGCGCGGCGTACCACGTCGCACCCGATGTGTTCCACGAGCTCGGCGCCGAAGTCGTCGCGATCGGCTGCAGCCCGAACGGCACGAACATCAACGCCGGTTTCGGCGCGACCTCGCCGGCCGCGCTGGTCGCCGCGGTCAAGGCGCATGGCGCCGACTACGGTGTCGCGCTCGACGGCGATGCCGACCGGCTGCAGCTCGTCGACAAGGCGGGCCGCCTGTACAACGGCGACGAGCTGCTCTACCTGATGGTCGACGATCGCCTCGCGCAGGGTCTGTCGGTGCCCGGCGCGGTCGGCACGCTGATGACCAACATGGCGGTCGAGCTCGCGCTGCGCGAGCGAGGCGTGGCCTTCGTGCGCGCGCGGGTCGGTGACCGTTACGTTCTCGAGGAGCTGGTCGCCCGCGGCTGGCAGCTCGGTGGCGAAGGATCGGGCCACCTGCTGGCGCTGGACAAGCACACGACCGGCGACGGCATCGTCAGTGCGCTGCTGGTGTTGCAGACGGTGTCGCGCAGCGGTCGGACGCTGGCCGAGCTGCTGGAGGGCGTGACACTCTTCCCTCAGACGCTCGTCAACGTGCGCCTGCAGCCTGGGACCGACTGGCAGGCGAATGCCCTGCTGGCGCAGGTGCAGGGCGAGGTCGCGCGCGAACTCGGCGATCGGGGCCGTGTGCTGATCCGGCCATCGGGCACCGAACCGCTGGTGCGCGTGATGGTCGAAGCCCGCGATGCAGCGCAGGCACAGCGCTGCGCCGAGCGGATTGCACAGACGCTGCGATGACCGCCGGCGCGCAGCTTGCGCGCCCTTTGTGACGGCGCCGTGAATCGATTGTGACGCGCCGGTCCGGTCTCATGCGGCTGTCACAGTCGCGTCACACGGCGTCCCTAGAGTCGGCGGCATCCGATTCATCACCCACAAAAAGGTGCGCTCATGAAATTCTCGATCGTTCGTTCCGCCCTCGTCGCAGCCGCGCTTGGCGCGCTCGGCTCGGTCTCCTTCGCTCAGGAAATCACCGGCGCCGGCGCCACGTTCCCGGCCCCGATCTATGCCAAGTGGGCCGATGCGTACAACAAGGCGACGAACGTTCGCGTGAATTACCAGTCGGTCGGCTCGGGCGCCGGCATCCAGCAGATTCGCGCGAAGACGGTCGACTTCGGCGCGTCCGACATGCCGCTGAAGGACGAAGACCTGGCCAAGGACGGCCTGCTGCAGTTCCCGACGGTGATCGGCGGCGTCGTGCCGGTGGTCAACATCAAGGGCATCGCCCCCGGCCAGATCAAGCTGACCGGCGCCGCGCTCGGCGACATCTACCTCGGCAAGATCACGAAGTGGAACGATGCGGCGCTGGCCGCGCTCAACCCGGGCGTGCCGCTGCCGGACGCCGCGATCTCGGTGGTGCGCCGCGCCGACGGCTCGGGCACGACCTTCATCTTCACGAACTACCTGTCGAAGGTGAACCCGGAATGGAAGGCCAAGGCCGGCGAGGGCACCGCGGTGAACTGGCCGACCGGCGCGGGCGGCAAGGGCAACGAAGGCGTGTCGTCGTATGTGCAGCGCCTGCCGAACTCGATCGGCTATGTCGAGTACGCGTATGCGAAGCAGAACAAGATGGCCCACGTGCAGCTGAAGAACGCGGCTGGCAACTTCGTGGCGCCGGACGACGAGAACTTCAAGGCGGCGGCGGCAAACGCCGACTGGAACAAGAGCTTCTATCAGATCCTGACCGAGCAGGCCGGCAAGGACGCGTGGCCGATCACCGGCGCGACCTTCATCCTGATGTACAAGAGCCAGGCCAAGCCGGAGAGCGCCGCCAACGCGCTGAAGTTCTTCGACTGGGCCTATGGCCATGGCGACAAGATGGCCGCCGAGCTCGAGTACGTGGCGCTGCCGGACAGCCTCAAGGCCTTGATCCACAAGGCATGGGCCGACAATATCAAGGACGCTGCCGGCAAGCCGATCGCCTTCAAGTGAGGCATCCGATCCCGGCCCAAGCTCCTCCGACACCCGCCTGACGCAAAGGAAAGACCGTGGCCGCCACCTTACCCGCGACGTCCTACGACCCGGCCCAGGGGCGCACCCATCCAGGCGGTGCGCCGGGCGCGCCGCGCCGCCACGCGGCCTGGCCCGATGTGCTCTTTGCGGTGCTGGCGCACGCCGCGGCCTGGCTGACCCTGCTGCTGCTGGCGGCCATCATCGGTTCGCTGGTCGTTGGCGCGATGCCGGCGATCCGCGAGTACGGCCTGGGCTTTCTCTGGCACAGCGAGTGGGACCCGGTGCAGAACCGCTACGGCGGTCTGGTGATGATCTACGGCACGCTGATGACCTCGGCGATCGCGCTGCTGATCGCCGTGCCGGTGAGCTTCGGCATCGCGCTGTTCCTGACCGAGCTGTCGCCCGCTTGGCTCAAGCGCCCGCTCGGCACGGCCGTCGAGCTGCTGGCAGCGGTGCCGTCGATCGTGTACGGCATGTGGGGGCTGCTGGTGTTCAGCCCGATCCTGTCGGCCTACGTGCAGCAGCCGCTGCAGTCGCTGTTCGCCGGCGTTCCGGTGCTCGGCGCGTTGTTCTCCGGCCCCCCGGTGGGCATCGGGTTGCTGTCGGCCGGCATCATCCTGGCGATCATGATCATTCCGTTCATCGCCTCGGTGATGCGCGATGTGTTCGAGGTCACGCCGGTGCTGCTGAAGGAGTCGGCCTACGGCCTGGGCTCGACGACCTGGGAAGTGATGTTCAAGGTCGTGCTGCCGTACACCAAGACCGGCGTCGTCGGCGCGATCATGCTCGGCCTCGGGCGCGCGCTGGGCGAGACGATGGCGGTCACGTTCGTGATCGGCAACTTCAACCAGCTGAACAACCTGTCGCTGTTCGAGGCCGCGAACAGCATCAGCTCGGCGCTCGCGAACGAGTTCGCCGAGGCGGGCGAAGGCCTGCACAAGGCTTCCCTGATCTACCTCGGCCTGGTGCTGTTCTTCATCACCTTCGTCGTGCTGTCGTTCTCCCGGCTGCTGCTGGCGCGCATGAAGAAGAGCGAAGGGAGCCGCTGAGATGAACGCGACCGCCGCAACACTGACCGCGAGCAAGCTCGCCAAGCACCGCCGCCGCAAGCGGGTCAACGCCCTCGCGCTCACGCTGTCGCTCGCGGCGATGGCGTTCGGCCTGGTCTGGCTGATCTGGATCCTGGTCGAGACCGTGCGCCTCGGGATCGGCGGAATGAACTGGTCGCTATTCACGCAGATGACGCCCCCGCCGCAGGCCGAAGAGGGCGGCCTGGCGAACGCGATCTTCGGCTCGCTGGCGATGGTCGGCCTCGCGACGCTGCTCGGCACGCCGATCGGCGTGTTCGCCGGCATCTACCTCGCCGAGTATGGCCAGAAGGGCTGGCTCGGCAGTGCCACGCGCTTCATCAACGACATCCTGCTGTCGGCGCCGAGCATCGTGATCGGCTTGTTCATCTACGCGGTCGTCGTGACCCAGATGCGCAGCTTCTCCGGCTACGCGGGCGTGCTGGCGCTGGCGCTGATCGTGATTCCGGTGGTGATCCGCACGACCGAGAACATGCTGTCGCTGATCCCGAACGCGCTGCGCGAGGCGGCCTACGCGCTGGGCACGCCGAAGTGGAAGGTGATCGCCAGCATCACGCTGAAATCGGCGCGCGCCGGCGTGATGACGGGCGTGCTGCTGGCCTTCGCGCGCATCGCCGGCGAGACGGCGCCGCTGCTGTTCACGGCGCTGTCGAACCAGTTCTGGACCTCGAACCTCAGCGGCCCCGTCGCGAGCCTTCCGGTGACGATCTTCAAGTTCGCGATGAGTCCGTACGAGAACTGGCAGAAGCTCGCGTGGGCCGGCGTCTTCCTGATCACGGTCGGGGTGCTGGTGCTGAACATCCTGGCGCGCACGTTCCTGCGCAACAAACACTGAGACCGGAGTCGCGATGGACACCAAAGTCAACCTGGCCGTGACCGAGAAGCCCAAGCTCTCGGTGCGCAACCTGAACTTCTACTACAGCCACTTTCACGCGCTGAAGAACATCAACCTCGATATCCCGGAGAACAAGGTCACCGCGTTCATCGGCCCGTCCGGCTGCGGCAAGTCGACGCTGCTGCGCACCTTCAACCGCATGTTCGAGCTCTACCCCGAGCAGCGCGCCGAAGGCGAGATCCTGCTCGACGGCGAGAACATCCTGACCTCGAAAGACGACGTCTCGCTGATTCGCGCGAAGGTCGGCATGGTGTTCCAGAAGCCGACGCCGTTCCCGATGTCGATCTACGACAACATTGCATTCGGCGTGAAGCTGTTCGAGACCCTGCCGCGCATCGAGATGGACGAGCGCGTCGAGTGGGCGCTGAAGAAGGCGGCGCTGTGGAACGAGGTCAAGGACAAGTTGAACCAGAGTGGCTCGGGGCTTTCGGGCGGACAGCAGCAGCGGCTGTGCATCGCGCGCGGCATCGCGATCAAGCCCGAGGTGCTGTTGCTCGACGAACCGTGCTCGGCGCTCGACCCGATCTCGACCGGCAAGATCGAGGAGCTGATCCACGAGCTGAAGACCGACTACACGGTCGTGATCGTCACGCACAACATGCAGCAGGCGGCGCGTTCGTCCGACTACACGGCCTACATGTACCTCGGCGACCTGATCGAGTTCGGGCCGACCAACGAGGTGTTCATGAAGCCGAAGAAGAAGGACACCGAGGACTACATCACCGGGCGATTCGGCTGAACGCCGCAAGGAGCTATCAATGACCGACAAACACCTTTCCACGCAGTTCGACGCCGAACTCAGCGGCATCTCGACCCGCGTGCTCGAGATGGGCGGCATGGTCGAGTCGCAGGTCGCGCGCTCGGTCTACGCGCTGACGAACTTCAGCGCCGAGATCGCGTCCGACGTGCTGATGACCGAAGAGCGCGTGAACCAGACCGAGATCGAGATCGACCGCGACCTGTCGAGCATCATCGCGCGGCGCCAGCCGACCGCGCGCGACCTGCGGCTGCTGATCGCGATCTCGAAGACGATCGCGAACCTCGAGCGTGTCGGCGACGAGGCGGCGCGCATCGCACGCACCGTGCAGCGGCTGCTGAACTCGGGCGTCTCGAGCCGGCTGCGCCTGCCGGTGAAAGACCTCGGCTACGAATCCGAGCTGGCGGTGGCGCAGCTGCGCAAGGCGCTCGACGCGTTCGCGCGGCTCGATGTCGACAAGGCGGTCGAGGTGCTGAAGGCCGACGACCTGATCGACCAGGAGTTCGAGGGCCTGATGCGCAAGCTGATCACCTTCATGATGGAAGACCCGCGCACGATCTCGTCGAGCATCGACCTCGTGTTCGTCGCGAAGGCAATCGAGCGCGTCGGCGACCACGCGAAGAACCTGGCCGAGCAGATCATCTACATCGTCAAGGGCACCGACGTGCGGCACAACGCGATCGGCGACGTCGAGTCGCTGGTCCGTTGACGGAGACTTCCAGATGAGCCACATCCTGGTCGTCGAAGACGAATCCGCGATTGCCGAACTGATCTCGATCAACCTGCGCCACGCGGGCTTCGAGGTCACGATCGCGGCCAACGCCGAGCAGGCCCAGGCGGCGGTCGATGGTGCGCTGCCCGACCTGATCATCCTCGACTGGATGCTGCCGGGCCAGTCGGGCCTGGCGCTGGCCAAGCGTTGGCGCGGCGAGGCGCGCACGCGCGAGATGCCGATCATCATGCTGACCGCGCGCGCCGACGAGGCCGACAAGATCCAGGGGCTCGACGCCGGTGCCGACGACTACCTGACCAAGCCGTTCTCGACCAACGAGCTGATGGCGCGCATCCGTGCGGTGCTGCGCCGCAAGGCACCCGAGGCGCTGGATACGGTGGTCGAGGTCGGGCCGCTGAAGATCGATCCGGCGACGCGCCGCGTCAGCCGCGAGCTCGACGGCGAGACGCGCGACGTGAAGGTCGGCGCGACCGAGTTCCGGCTGCTGCATTTCTTCATGACGCACCCCGAGCGCGTGCACAGCCGTGCGCAGCTGCTCGACCGCGTATGGGGCGACCACGTCTTCATCGAAGAGCGCACGGTCGACGTGCACGTGAAGCGCCTGCGCGAAGCGCTGACGCCGGTGCGCTGCGCCCAGATGATCGAGACCGTGCGCGGTGCGGGCTATCGCTTGACGCAGCAGGGCGGCGCCGCGTCGACATCGCAGGCGCAGGCGCTTTCGGCGTGAGCCGGCCGCGGGTGTCGCTCCGATGACCTGGCTGCTGCCGCGGATCGCCGCCGCGCTGATCGCGATGGCGCTCGGCGGGGTCGTCGGGGACATCATCCCGGGCCACAGCGTGCCGCTCTTCGGTGCGCTGCTCGGCTTCGCGTTTGCGCTTGGCGTGATCGCGGTGCGCGACACCCTGCATGGCTATCGCCTGATCAACTGGCTGCGTGGCTCGCAGGAGGGCCAGGCGCCGCGCGACGCTGGGCTGTGGGGCGAACTGGGCTACCGCATCGAGCGTTCGATCCGGCTGCGCGAGCGCGCCGCCGAGACCGAGCGCGACCGGCTGACGCAGTTCCTGTCGGCGATCGAGGCCTCGCCGAACGGCGTGATGCTGCTCGACGAAGGCGACCAGATCGAGTGGTGCAATTCGCTCGCCGCCGATCACTTCGGGCTCGACCCGCAACGCGATCGGCGCCAGCGCGTGACGAACCTGGTGCGCGCGCCGGTCTTCGTCGGCTACCTGCAGGCGGGCCGATTCACCGACGCGATCCAGATTCCCGACCCGCGCGGGCACCGCACGCTCTCGGTGCTCGTGCGCGCGTACGGCGACGGCCAGCGCCTGGTGCTGTCGCAGGACATCACCGAGCGCGAGCGCTCCGACGGCATGCGGCGCGATTTCGTCGCGAACGTCTCGCACGAGATCCGCACGCCGCTGACCGTGCTCGCCGGCTTCATCGAGACGATGACGAACCTGCCGCTGACCGAGGTCGAACGCAAACGCGTGCTGACGCTGATGACGCAGCAGGCCGATCGCATGGGCACGCTGGTCAGCGACCTGCTGACGCTGTCGCAGCTCGAGGGCAGCCCGCGCCCGCACACCGATCGCTGGATCGCGCTGGCGCCGCTGCTGGCGCAGGTCGAGGCCGACGCGCGCGTGTTGTCGGCGCGCCGGCACGCGCTGGTGTTCCCGTCCGGCGTCGAGGCGCAGATCGCCGGGGCGCAGAACGAACTGCTGAGCGCCATCACGAACCTGGTCAACAACGCGGTGCGCTACACGCCCGAGGGCGGGCGCATCGAGCTGAGCTGGCGCCTGCTCGCCGACGGCGCCGGCGAGATCGCCGTGATCGACAACGGACTGGGCATCGCGCGCGAACACCTGCCGCGCCTGACCGAGCGCTTCTACCGCGTCGACGGCAGCCGCTCGCGCGACACCGGCGGCACCGGTCTCGGGTTGGCGATCGTCAAGCACGTCGCGCAGCGGCATGGCGGCGAGCTAGCGATCGAAAGCGAACTCGGGCGCGGCTCGACCTTCAGGCTCGTCTTCCCGGCGGCGCGCGTGCGCTGTGTCACGGGGGTTGGCGAAGCACGGAGCGCGTTCGCCGATACACCGCAGTGATCTCTTCTTCGTTGGTGTTGCGGCGTTCGCGCCCGAGCAGCTTCCAGCCGGCGCCGGGCGATCGGGCGCTCTGACGCGGCTGGACCTGCAGCAGATACTCGCAGCGCGCGGCGGCCGCCGGCGTCACTGCATCGACCTGGTAGCTGCCGAGATACTCGAGCGCGACGACCTGCGCGCGCGGCATGTCAGGTGCGGCGATGCAGGCGCCGGTGGGCACGACCCGCGCGATGCGCTGCACCAGCGAACGGTAGCTGCGCGCCTGGTCGAGCGGCGGCAGCAGCAAGGTCATCACCAGCAGCCAGCACAGCGCGACGCCGCTGGCCGGCAGCACCAGGCTCTTCCACAGCGGGTGCCGGGTGCGGCCGGTGCGCCACTTCACGAGCCAGAGCCAGGCGAGCGTGCCGAGCGCCGCGAGTCCGAGCGTGAAGACCGAGAAGCTCGGCACGTAGCCCGGTGCGAGACGCGCGATGCTGGCCGCGGCCTTCGGCGGGACACCGGTCTGGATCGCCGTGTAGTAGACCCAGATCGCCGCGGCGCCGATCGTGAAGAAGCAGACCGAGAACCAGTCGATCGCCGCCGCGGTGCTGCGCTGCAGGGTCGGCAGCGCGAACGCGGCCAGCACCGCAAGCGGCGGCAGGCCGAGCATCAACGCTCGCTCGGAGCCGCCCATCGCGACGCAGACGAGCAGGCTCACGCCCGCGCAGCCGAGCGGGATCGCGATGTGGCGATCCGACAGGTGGCCGCGCCAGCGCCAGAGGGTCCAGACCGCAAGCGGCCAGGCCGGCCAGGTGAACCACGCGAGCAGGCGCAGCAGATCCCACAGACCGGACGGCGACAGCGAGCCGCCGCTCACGCGCCAGCCCCACGCGCCGAGCGCCGTCGCTGTGGCGGCCGACAGCGCCGCGCTCGCGGCGATCCAGGGCACGAAGCGTCGCGCCGGCTCGTAGCCCGAGGCGCGGCAGATCAGCGCGCCGACCAGGCCGAGCGCCAGCGCGATCGCCGGTGCGCCGCTGGCCGCCAGCGCGGGCAGGGCGCCGAGCACCGCAAGCCTCGCTTGCGACTCGCGGAACGGGCTCGCCGCCAGCGCATAGACGAACAACGCGACGCTCGCCAATTGAACCAGTTCGGGCGTCGTCTCGTGGCCGAGCTGCAGCAGCCCCAGCGACGCGATCAGCGCGAGCAGCGCGCCGTCGGCGATCGCACGCGCGTAGTCGATCGGGTCGGCTTCACCGCCGAACGCGAACGGCAGCGGCTGCGCGGCTTCGGTGCGCGCGAGGTGGTAGCAGCTGTACCAGGTCAGCACCAGCACGACGACGAGTAGCAGCGCGAACGGGATGCGGGCGGCAAGGGCAGGGTCGAGCCACGGCGAGAGCAGCTTGATGAACGAGGCGCCGAGCCAGTACGGCAGCAGCGCCGCGTCGGCCGGCAAGCCGCCGACGGTCGGCGCGAACCATGGGCTTCGGCCCTGCGCGATGCTCGCCATGTAGCCAAAAGCCGTGATGTCGGCGCTCTTCCACGGGTCGCGCCCGAAGACGCCGGGGAGCACGTACGCGGCGCAGAACAGCATCAGGGCCATGCGCGGCAGCCGCTGCGCGGCGCGCTGGGTCACGAGGGCGGGATTGGGTGAATTCAATTCGGTCGTACGCGGTCAGGCGCGAATGATGCAGCAAGTCGAGCGCTCGGTAAGCGGGCAACAAAAAAGGCAGCCGAGGCTGCCTTTTTGCGGTCGACAGAGCGTCGACGTGACGCGATCACTTCTTCGCGCCCAGGTGCGCAAACTTGTTGCGGAACTTCTCGACGCGGCCGCCGAGCGAGTCGACGCTCTTTTGCGTGCCGGTGTAGAACGGGTGCGATTCGCTCGTGCTCTCGAGCTTGAACAGCGGCAGTTCGCGGCCGTCTTCCATCTTGATGGTTTCCTTGGCCTGCGCGCACGAGCGCGTCACGAACTTGAAACCATTGGACAGGTCCACGAAGCAGACTTCGCGGTACGTGGGGTGAATGCCTTCTTTCATGGGAGACCTCGGCTTGAGTTTGCGGGAGCCACGCCGAACCGTTCGGCGCACTTTCCAAAGCGGAAAACCCGCGATTATAGCCTGCACGCTGCGGCTAGCCGCCGCGGCGCATCATGTCGAAGAAGTCGTGGTTGTTCTTCGTCGACTTCATCTTGTCGAGGATGAACTCCATCGCCTCGATCTCGTCCATCGGGTACAGCAGCTTGCGCAGGATCCAGGTCTTTTGCAGGATCTCGGGCTGCAGCAGCAGTTCCTCGCGCCGCGTGCCGCTCTTGTTCAAGAGGATCGACGGGTAGACGCGCTTCTCGGCCATGCGCCGGTCGAGGTGGATCTCGCAGTTGCCGGTGCCCTTGAACTCCTCGTAGATCACCTCGTCCATGCGCGAGCCGGTGTCGACCAGCGCGGTGCCGATGATGGTCAGCGAGCCGCCTTCTTCCACGTTGCGCGCCGCGCCGAAGAAGCGCTTCGGGCGCTGCAGCGCGTTCGAATCCATGCCGCCGGTGAGCACCTTGCCGCTCGAGGGCAGCACATTGTTGTAGGCGCGGGCCAGGCGCGTGATCGAGTCGAGCAGGATCACGACATCCTTCTTCATCTCGACCAGGCGCTTCGCGCGCTCGATCACCATCTCGGCGACCTGCACGTGGCGCGCCGCCGGCTCGTCGAAGGTCGAGCTGATGACCTCGCCGCGCACGGTGCGGACCATCTCGGTCACTTCTTCGGGCCGCTCGTCGACCAGCAGAACGATCAGGTGCACGTCGGGATGGTTTGCCACCAGCGCGTGCGCCATCTGCTGCATCATCACGGTCTTGCCGGTCTTCGGCTGGGCGACCAGCAGTGCGCGCTGGCCTTTGCCGATCGGCGCGATCAGGTCGATGATGCGACTCGTGACGTTCTCGTCCGACTTGATGTCGCGCTCGAGCTTGAACTGCTCCTTCGGGAACAGCGGCGTCAAGTTCTCGAACATGATCTTGTGCTTGCTCTCCTCGGGGGCGACGCCGTTGACGCGGTCGACCTTGACCAGCGCGAAGTAACGTTCGCCGTCCTTCGGAACCCGCACCTCGCCCTCGATCGCGTCGCCGGTGTGCAGGTTGAAGCGGCGGATCTGGCTCGGGCTGAGGTAGATGTCGTCGGTCGACGCCATGTAGCTCGCGTCGGGCGAGCGCAGGAAGCCGAAGCCGTCGGGCAGCACTTCGAGCACGCCGTCGCCGAACACCTGCTCGCCGGCCTTGGCGCGCTTCTTCATGATCGCGAACATCAGCTCCTGCTTGCGCATGCGGGCGACGTTTTCGATCTCCAGCGCTTCGCCCATCGTGATGAGCTCCGAGACGTGGATCAACTTGAGTTCGGACAAATGCATGGGTGGACACCCTGGGAGTGATTGGCGATGGCCCTGATCGGGCATCACCGGGCGTTCGGTCGACCCGAGGGCAGCCGCTTGGGGTGCTCTTGGGCGCTGCTGATCGAACGGAACAGCGCGAACGGAACTGCGAGAAAACTGGAGTGGTGTTGCTGCCGAATCCACGTGGCGCCGGTTCGGGCGTCGAGGCCGCTGGTTCAGCGGACCTCAGGGCGTGGTGGCGAATCTCTTGCGGCGGGAATCGGTCGCTTCGGTAAAGCACCGATTCCCGCAGCGTTTGACGAGATTATAGATGACCGTCGAGGAACGCGGTCAATTGGGCTTTCGACAGGGCGCCGACCTTGGTCGCGGCGAGCTGGCCATCCTTGAAGAGCATCAGCGTCGGGATGCCGCGGATGCCGAACTTCGCCGGCACGTCGCGGTTCTCGTCGACGTTCATCTTCGCGATCTGCAGGCGGCCGTCGTAGTCCTTCGAGACCTCGTCGAGGATCGGCGCGATCATCTTGCACGGGCCGCACCATTCGGCCCAATAGTCGACGAGCACCGGCTTCGAAGACTTCAGCACATCGGTCTCGAACGAGGCGTCCGAAGTGTGTTTGATCAGTTCACTGCTCATGGTTGGTCTTTCTGTCTGCACCGCTCGAAATGGGTGGCAAGGCACAATGATTCTGACACAAAGCCCCAACTTTCGCGGTGCGCGGCGCCGCCTGCGGCCGTCTTGATTCCTATGGCAACGATAGTGCGGCTGGCTCTTGAAAACGACGTCTACGCCCGGGATCGGTGGGGCGTGATCGCGGACACCGTGAGCGCGTGGACCGATGCGCAGCGCATCGTGCTGCGCGACGCGGTCGTGCTCGTGCCGTTCGCGCAATTGCTCGCGCCGGCGCGGCGCGCGTTCGCCCGCGCCGCTGGCTGGATGCCGCGCATCGAGACGACCAAGACACTCGCGGCGAGTCTCGGCCCGCCCGCGCCGGCGCAGCTCGGGCAGGTCAGCTTCGATCCGACGCTCGATGCGTTGAACGCGGCCGCGCTGCTGCGCTCGCAGGCCTGGGGCGCGACCTGGGCGCGGCGCGACGCGCGTGGTTTCGAGCAGGCGGTCGCCGCGCTGGTCGCGACCGCGCACGAACTGGTGCGCGCTGCCGCGGCGTTGCCGCCGAGCGCCCGCGCCGCGCACTGGGCCGTCGCGCGCGAGCTTCTGGCGC